>JAVZGN010000001.1:0-128623 GCA_038872135.1 Hadarchaeales archaeon (SeqCode)
CCTTACAGATGGCATCCACCTCTTCCTCATAAGCCTTGGGTACAGGATGGTGGAGGGAGCATCAGCACCGATATACGTTGGCGGTGATCTTTCACAGTTTGCAGCAACGGCGGTCGACCCCCTTCCCCAGGCCCTCGTGCTCACTTCGATAGTCATCAACATCTCCGTGCTCGCTTTTGCCCTTTCCCTCGCCATCTATGCCTACAGGCACTTCGGAACCCTTGATGTGACAGCATTCAGGAGGCTCAAAGAATGATAGAGAATTTCCCCATCCTGCTGATAGCCATCCCCCTTTTCGCGGCATTTACGATGCCTTTGATAGGTCTGATTTTGAGGAGAAGAGGCACAACAAAGCTGTGTGAATTTGTAGCGATTTCTGTCATGGTCATTCTTCTCCTCATGGCATTCGCAGTGGCGGCCAGGGTCTGGGGAGGAGAACCGATCGTTTACCGGCTTGGCGGCTGGCCTCCCCCCTTTGGGATTGTTCTGGCCGTTGATGCCCTCTCGGTCCAGATGGCCGTGATGATCGCGGGCCTTGGGCTGCTGGTCTTTGTTTACGCTTCGGGTTACATGGAGGAGGAGAAGAGGAAAGATCTCTTCTATACTCTCTGTCTTCTGGCGGTGGCAGGAATGATGGGCACAGTTCTAACTGGGGACATGTTCAACTTCTTTGTTTTTCTGGAAATAATGTCTATTTCTTCTTATGCTTTGATTTCATTCCGGAGGGACGCTGGGGGGATAGAAGGAGCCATAAAATACATGCTGATGGGGTCCCTGGGGAACTCTATGATTTTGATATCGATAGTGCTTGTCTACGGGCTGGTCGGGAGCCTCACGATCGCAGATCTTGGGGCAAAGCTTTCTGTCTACTCGGCTGGGGGGCAGCCTGCTCCAGCTTCTCTCGTGCTGGCCCTCTCCCTCTTCATCACAGGGATAATGGTAAAAGTTGCCATGATCCCATTCCACACGTGGCTGGCCGACTCATTCACCTCCGCCCCCACTGCCATCAGTGCGCTTCTGGCCGGTCCGGCGGCGGTGGTCGGAATCTACTGGGTTGCTCGTCTCCCCTACCTCCCCTTCGGCCTTCCGGTTGGCATCATCCTCATCTCTCTTGGACTCATCAGCATGGTTGGAGGAGTTCTGATGGCGCTGGTTCAGAGGGACTTCAAGCGGATGCTGGCCTATCATGTCATAAGCCAGAAGGGTTACATGGTCCTCGGGATAGGTCTGGGGACGCTAGGCTCTGTCCTCGGCGCCCAGGGCGGCCTCTTCCACCTCTTGAACCATTCCACCTACAAGGCGATGCTCTTCATGTGTGCCGGGGCAGTTTTGATGAGGACAGGGACACAGAAGTTTGATGAGCTTGGAGGGCTGGGGAAGAAAATGCCGGTCACTGCGATGGCGTTTCTGATCGGCGCCCTCGCTATCTCTGGAATTCCTCCGATGAATGGTTTTGCAAGCAAGTATTCAATCTATCTCGGGGGGATAGAGGCTGGGCAGCCGGCAATAACCGCCATCGCCGTCTTGGTGAGCGCTTTGACATTCGCCAGCTTCTTCAAAGCCTTCAGCTCAGTTTTTCTCGGAACTCTTCCAAAGAGATATGAGAGAGTTGAGGAAGCCCCGAGGAGGATGCTAGTGGCGATGGTCACGATGGCGGCAATCTGTGTGGTCATCGGGCTGATACCAGCAATAGGGTTCAATGTTGTGGCTCCAGCCCAGGCAGCAGCGGAGAACTCTGTGGGCTACATTAGAACAGTTCTCGGAGGGAGTTGATGGCAGCATTCACCTGGGATCCGGTGACTGTCACCGTCACAATATTTCTCGGTGCACTACTCGGTTATGTGTTCATCTACCTCGGAAGAGCCATCACGAAGCCTGCTCCGAAGCCCCTTAAGCTCAAAAATTATGCTTGCGGCGAGGAGCCTCTCCCGGCCCATCCCGACAGCGAGCAATTTTTTTCTGCTGTAAGAAGAGTTGTTAGGCCGTTCTACCAGCACGTCCAGCGAGCCCACACAGGCATCATCAGCACATATCTTCTCTGGATGGTCCTCGGGATGATAGTGATTTTTATAGTGCTTTTCCTCACGGTGATGAAATGAGCGTGGCGGGCTTTTTCAGGAAGAAGTCCCCCTGGATCCTGCACTTCGACACCGGGGGCTGCAATGGATGCTCGATAGAGGTGGTGGCCGCTCTTACACCAAGATACGACGTTGAGCGTTTCGGAATGGTGGCGAAAGGAACACCCAGACACGCAGATATCTTGGTTGTCACGGGGGCAGTGACAAAGCAGTGCCTTCCGAGGCTCCTGAACATCTATGAGCAGATGCCGGAGCCAAAGCTGGTTGTGGCGGTCGGCGCATGCGCATCTTCCGCCAGCCCCTTCCAAGGATGCTATAATGTCGTCGGCCCCTTGGATAAACATCTCCCGGTGGCAGCATATGTCCCTGGATGTCCTCCAAGACCTGAGGCAATCATCGACGGGTTGCTGAAGATTCTGGGGAGGTTGGAGTAATGGAGGTTCGGGAAGTTCTAGAGATCATCGGCCCATTCGTGAAGGATGTGAAGGCAGACAAAAATCACATTTTCGCAATTTCAAGCGTCCAGGATTTAAGAAATGTCTTTAAGCTCCTTTCAGAAAAAGGGATTGTACACGTCTCGGATATTACGGGTGTTGACCTTGGAGATTCTGTAGCGGTGATTTACAGACTCGACTGTAGGCCATCTTTTCTTAATTTAAAAATCTTCCTCCCGAAAAATGATTTAAGAATCCGCACGATTACAGACATCTTTCCCGGGGCATCCCTCTATGAGCGTGATTTGATGGAGATGTTTGGAATAAAGATCGAGGCACATCCAGACCCAAGGAAACTTTTCCTCCCCGATGATTGGCCCGAGGGAGTTTACCCGTTGAGAAAGGAGGTCAAACAATGACAATGGTTCTCCCAATTGGTCCACAACATCCAGCTCTAAAGGAAGTTGAGAATTTCACCTTGGAGGTCAATGGTGAGGAAATTGTTGGCGTGGACATCCGTCTCGGCTATTCGCACAGAGGTATAGAGAGAGGAATGCAGGAGAGGACCTATCCTCAGGGAGTTTATCTTGCTGAAAGGGTTTGTGGGATATGCAACATCGCCCACTCAGCCACATACTGCCTAGCAGTAGAGAAGCTGGCTGGAGTTGAAATTCCTGAGAGAGCGAAAATCATCAGGACAATCCTGCTTGAGCTTGAGCGAATTCACAGCCATCTCCTCTGGGCAGGGGTGGCGTTCTATGAGATAGGCTTTGAGACCCTCTTCATGTATACGTGGAGAGACAGGGAGATGGTCTTAGATGTCAGAGAGGCAATTTCTGGTGCAAGACAGATTTCGGCCTCAAATGTTCCCGGCGGGGTAAGAAGAGACGTGAAGGCCGAGCACATCTCATTTGCTTTAGATGTCCTCAGGAGACTGGAGGAATCGACCAAATACTACTTGGATGTCTGCACATCAGATCCAACAATCATCGCTAGGTGTTCAGGGGTAGGAGTTCTGAGCAAGCACGAGGCTACAAAATTATGCGCAACCGGCCCAACCGCAAGGGCATCAGGAGTTGAATGGGATCTGAGAAGAAGAGATCCGTATCTTATGTATGAAGATGTTGATTTCGATGTAGTGGTGGAAAAAGATGGGGATGTCTTTGCAAGAATTCTAGTGAGATTGAGAGAGGTTCTTGAGTCTATAAGAATAGTCAGGCAGCTGCTCGAAAAGCTCCCAGGAGGGCCGGTGAGGATGGAGATCCCAAAGAAAATAGATCCATCAGAGGCAATAGCGAGAACCGAGGCACCGCGGGGGGAATTGCTTTACTATATGCTTTCGAATGGAACGGAGAGGCCTGAGAGGGTGAGGATAAGAACTCCAACATATGCAAATGTCCTTTCTTGGAAACCGATGTTCGCCGGTGCCACCATCGCGGATGCTCCAATAATCATCGCCAGCATCGACCCTTGCTTCACCTGCTGCGACCGATTGAGCATCATAGATGTCAAAACAGATGAAAAGAAGCTCGTGGAGTTCAGGGAGCTGAGGGGGTTCAGATGATAGGCCAAGCACTAAACTTCCTTTTTTCCCTCTTAGTTTTTCCAGGGTTTCTCTTTGTCGCACTTCTTGGGCTTATTTATCTAGGATTAGATAGAAAATGCTGTGCCCACATGCAGCACAGGATCGGCCCGCCCATTTGGCAGGAAATCTATGATTTTGGAAAATTGATGACAAAGGAAGACATAACCCCCGCAAACGCCGATCCCATCATCTTCAACGCAGCTCCTCTCTTGGCTCTCGGGGCGCTGCTCGCAGTGGCGCTGATAATTCCCATTGCTTCACCAAACCCATTGCTCTCTGGAGCCGCCGATGTTGTGGTTCTCATTTACCTCCTGAACCTTCCGGCGATAGCGATGATGCTTGGGGGCTATTCCTCGGGCTGCGCTTTCGGTGTGGTTGGGGCGGGAAGACATGTAACGCAGCTGATGGGATATGAGTTGGTTTTCATCATCTCAATTCTATCAGTCGTCATGAAGACAGGTTTGCTGGGAGTTTCTGAGATAGTTAAGTACCAGAGCCTCCATGGCTGGACATTGTTTGACCTACAGCTTCTCCCAGCCTTTTTGGCGGCCCTTTTTGCCGTCCAAGGAAAGCTTTTGAGAACTCCCTTCGACATTCCCGAGGCCCATCAGGAGATAGTCGCCGGCCCTCTTACTGAATACTCGGGACCAAAGCTTGCACTCTGGAGGCTAGCTTATGATATTGAGACGGTGCTTGTTTTTGGGCTTCTAGCCTCTCTTTTCCTCGGGGGGCCAACGGAGTACTTGATCGGAGGACTGAGAATTCCCGCCGTGGCAGATTTTATAGTGAAAACCCTCGTTCTCCTTTTCATCTCAGTGGTCATTAGGACGATCATGGCTAGGTTGAGGATAGACCAGACGCTCAGGCTCTACTGGGGAGCCGGGGTTCTGCTGGCTTTGGTCAGCCTAGTTCTGGTGGGGGTGAAATGATGCCGAGGATCCTTCCAACTGTTTTGAAAAATCTTTTCAGGAAGCCAGCGACCCTCAAGTACCCGAAAGTGAAAAGAGAGCTCCCAGAAGGGTACCGGGGGGCGCCGACGATAGATAGTTCCCTCTGCGTGCGATGCTGGAACTGCATTCGGGCATGCCCGGTGAGGGCGATAAGTGTAAAAAAGGAGACGAGGACGCCGAGCATTAATCTGACCATGTGCATTCAATGTGGTGAATGCGCCGAGGCCTGTCCGACGAAGGCCATCAGGATGTCTAAGGAGTATGAGCTGGCCGTGGTTGATAAAGAGGCGGCAAAGGTCGAATGATCATTTTTTGGCGGTGGCCTCTTCTTTTGGAGCAAGTTTTTTCTGGTATACTCTAGCGCCTATCCCGATAGCGCTGGCGACCACACCGGCCCAGAACCCTCTCCCAAGGAAGATTTTTACCGGGGCTGTGATCGTGGCCGGACCAATTTGAAATGTAGCAACCGTGCCCCCCTGGAAATATGGAATGTTCAGCGATTGGACTACCGAGCTCCCAGCCATAGATGAAAGAAAATTCGGAAGAACATTGTTGACGAGAAATGTTCCAACCACAATTGTTATCACAAGGCCAACCACAGACCACAGCGGCTTCATCACCCCAAATCTGAAGAGCTTTCTGGCCCACCAGCTCCTTGGAAATATGGAAGCGAGGAGGACGAATGTTCCGCCTATCAAAAATGAGATTTTGGTTGCGAGCAGGAACAGCCCGATAAGGGGAGATTCCAGTGGCATTTCAGCTAGGCGCACATTCAGCTCAAATGGGGATGTCTCGAAGTGAAATGCCCTATCTCCCACCTCTACAATCCACCATGGGCCAAGGAACGGCAGGAGCAGCATCAGGACCCCCAGCCCAGCGCCGAGATAGTTTATTTCTGCAAGCTTCATCTGGTGCCCTCCATCGAGATTTTTATTTCAATCCCAAGTTTTTCAATCGTGATTTCCCCTCCGCCCGATTGCCAGTTTCCCTGCCGCGGGTCGCTGCTGCATTTTCCCGTCAAGACGATAATTTTGTTTTCGTTTGGCAGAATTTGAGTCGGGGAGCTTGTGCTCAGGATCATCTTTTCACCATTTTTTGTGAATGTTATGGAAATTTCTTTAACCGTGAGCGAAAACGGGATTCCGGAGATCTCCAGAGGCAGTGTTGCGGTTTGGGTAGCCGGGTCGTATGTGGCATTTTCCTGTATCGGTCGCAGATTTCCCATGTTTCGCATGTTTAAAAAATTTTGAACATTTCCAATCGCAGATCCAGCGCCGCCAGTATCGATTAGAGTTTCCTGGATGTTCCAGTTGTGCATGCTGAAAGCTATCAGGAGGGGTCCAAGCGAGAGAGCTAGACCGAGCAACCTCAGCCCAAGCCCGAGGGCACTTTCCTTCTTCACCGCACCAGCAAGAGGTTGGAATACATAAATATAATTGTAACTGGAGAGCGGCGTTCTTCGGAATTTCTAGCTTTGGGAGTTTCGCTAGTGCATGACGTATCTCTAGATTTCTAATCCGAGTTTTTTATTCAAAAACAGCTTCTGTCATGAGAGCTTCATTTTTCCCATTCCGGTTTTGTAAACGACCCCTGGGTCAGCCCGGAAATATGGACAGAGATGATCCAATCTGGCTGATGGCGAGGAATCCCCTGCTGATAGCCATTCACAATCCAAAACGATTATATCCCGTGTGAAGAGACTTGAAGGATATAAATGCCGGATGAGATGGCTCAGAAGGTTCTTCTATATGACCGGGAGAGATGCACCGGCTGCAGGGCCTGTGAGATGGCATGCGCTTACAGAAACTTTAGAACTCTTACTCCCACAAAAACCAACATTTCAATTTTTCTTGATGAGAACTCCTTTTCTCTAGAAGCCATCCACTGTCTCCACTGCCAGGAGCCGGTGTGCATGGCCGCCTGTCCGGCAGAGGCGATAACAAAAGATGATGCAACTGGATGGGTGACCATCAACCCGCTGAAATGCATAGGATGTCGCTCATGCACATACGCCTGTCCGCTGGCAGCCTGCTGGTTTGATGAAGAAGTGAAAGTAGCATTCAAATGCAATTTCTGCGACGGAGACCCGAACTGTGCAAAGTTCTGCTCTCCTCAGGCCATCAGGGTTGCCACGAGGGAGGAGGCGATGAAGTTCGCAAGAGAAGAATATCTCACAGGAGGGAAAAAATGGGAGAGCAAGAGGTAAAAAAACTGCTTGAAGATGCAGGTATTTCAAATGTTACTGTTCCCAGGCCGCGGAAAGTTTATGCCGAGATCTCCCCCCAGCATCTGAGAAATGCCGTTGAGACGATAATGAAAAACGGCGGGAGGTTTGTAATCATCGCCGCCCTCGATGCCTGGCTGAACATCGAGCTTTCCTATCATCTCGACATCGATGGGACCGGGATAGTGATGAAGGTGAAAATACCCAAGGAGAACCCAGAGCTTCCAAGCATAGCAGACATCACCCCAGCAGCAGAGTGGGCGGAGCGCGAGGCTTCTGAATTAGTGGGAGTGAAGTTCATAGGCAATCCACGACCAGAGAACCTAGTTCTTCCCGCCGGCTGGGATGGGAGGCCAATGGCAAAGCCTTTCAAGCCACCGGTTGATGAAAAGGTCGCTGGAGTCGCTGAGTCGATACTTTCGGTTGGCGCCACGGCCCCGATTTCATCCCTGATGGAAAGCAGGAGGGTGGAAGCAGGGTTACCGGCAAAGCCCCCCGCGGCATACACTTCTGAATCCAGCCTCAAGGAAATTCAAGATTTCGCTAGGAGCACAGGTTTCGCTGAAGAGGTTGGCTATGATCGGGAAAAGAGAAAGCTGAGAGGAGCGAGAAAATGAGGAAATTTGCCCTTTTCCCCGGCTGCATCATTCCCCAGAGGCTCCCAAGCATCGAGATAGCAGCGCGAAAAGTTTTCCAGGCATTGGGAATGGAGGCCGCCGAGATGAAAGGTTACAACTGCTGTCCAGACCCTGTGATTGCAAGATACATGAACAGAAACTTTGTCCTCTCCCTCTCGGCCAGAAATCTCAGCTTGGCGGAGGAAAATGGGCTGGATGTGGTGGTCCTCTGCAACGGCTGCTTTGAGTCTCTCTGGGAGGCAAATGAGAGTCTTCGGGAGGAAAAAACTAGAGAAGATGTCAACACCATCTTGAAGGAAGCTGGCAGAAGATATGAGGGGAGAAGCAGGGTGAAGCATGTGGTGGAGGTGCTTTACGAGGATGGGATGATCGATGAAGTGAGGCGGCTGGTGAAGCATCCGCTGAGAGATCTCAAGCTGGCCATCCACTACGGTTGTCATCTCTTCAGGGAGGAGAAAGGGAAAGACATCTGGAGGAAGCCGAGGCAGCTTCAGGAGCTTGTGAAAGCAACTGGCGCCGAGGTGATTCCTTGCCCGCTTGACAAACTCTGCTGTGGATTTCCAGTTTCAGAAGTGGACAGAGAATATTCGCTCAAAAGGAATCTCCTTCCAAAGCTCCAGTGCTATTCCCATCTTGGAGTTGACGGAGTTGTGGTTGTCTGTCCGACCTGTAACATCCAGATGGAGTCCGGGCAGCTCTCCCTTAGAAGATATGGAGCAAACTTTTCAATCCCATGTCTTCATCTGGTGGAGCTACTGGCCCTGGCCTTCGGAGTGCCAGCTGCCGAACTCCACCTTGAGTTCCACCGGAGCCCGGTTGCCCAGCTGGCTCAGAAGGTGAAATGATGGAAACAATAGTGATAGGACCATATCACCCGCTCCTTCTTGAACCTGAGGTTTACGAGGTGACGGTTAGAGACGGGAGGATAGTTGACGTTGCAATTAAACAGGGTTTCGCCCACAGGGGAGCCGAGAAGCTCATGGAGTCGAAGTCTCTAACTCAGGCTCTTTTTGTGGCGGAGAGGATATGTGGGCTCTGCTCTCAGGCTCATTCCACAGCCTACTGTCAGGCTGTCGAGAGAGTACTCAACCTCGAGATCCCAAAAAGGGCGGATTATATCCGGGCGCTTGTCTTTGAGCTCGAGCGCATCCACAGCCACTGGATGTGGTTTGCTCTTCTTTTCCACACCATCCACCAGCATGGAATTTTCATGAAGATACTCGATGCAAGGGAGGAGGTGATGGATCTCCTTGAAGAAATCTGCGGCAACAGGGTTCACTATTCAATCAACACTGTCGGAGGGGTGAGGAGAGATGTGAGCCCCAAGATTTTGAAAAGAATTGAGGAAGTTGTCGATAGAGCAGAAATTTTTTCCAGCGAGCTCATGAATTCTGTGAAGGAAACATCTCAGAGGCTTTCTGGAATTGGGCTGCTGCCAAAAGATAAATCCAAGGCCTGGGGGGCAGTGGGCCCAGTGCTGAGGGCATCCGGGATTGCCAGCGACATCAGGAGGGACGACCCATATTCAGTTTATCCCTCCCTCGATTTCGAGGTGTGTGTGGAAGATGGATGCGATGTTTATTCAAGGGCAATGGTGAGAGCCAGGGAGCTGTTTGAGTGCACCAAGATGATCAAGCAGATAGTGAAGGAAATCCCCCCTGGAGAAATAAAAGCAGATTTCCCAAAGCCAGTTGTTGGAGAAGATTTCAGCAGGGTCGAGGCCCCCCGGGGCGAGCTGATCTATTTTGTGAAGTTGAATGGAAGCCACAGGCCTGAGAGGGTAAAGCTGCGTCCCCCAACCTACGTGAACGACCCGGCCCTGAAGGAAATGTTGGTGGGGGAGAAGCTTTCAGACCTTCCGCCAATTCTAGAAAGCATTGACCGGTGCATCTCTTGCACAAACAGAGTGACGGTGATCGATGAAAAAAGCGGTAGAGTGAAAAAATTCACGTTTGAGGAGCTGGGGAGGATGGGATAATGGAAATATCAGTTTACAGGCTGAATACAGGATCATGCAACGGCTGTGACATAGAGGTGGCAGCCGTCCTAGCTTCGAGATTTGAGGCTGAGAAAACAGGGGTGAAGGTCGTGGATGACCCTGAGAAGGCAAATGTCCTTGTGCTGACAGGAATTCTGAACAGGAAAATGGTTGATGTGTTGAAGGAGGTCTACCACAAGATTAACGAGCCAAAGATCGTCATCGCCGTCGGGACATGTGCAGTTTCCAGCGGCATCTTCGGTGGCTCTTATGCTGTTGGTGGAACGTCGGATGAAATCATCCCCGTTGCTGCTTACATCCCGGGCTGTGCACCCTCGCCTCAAGAGATAATGGCAGCGGTCGCAGAGGTCGCGGCCCTCTCGAAAGATGAATTTCTAGCCCCAGAAGGATTCAGGGGTCTTCCAAGGGTCGATGAAGAAAAATGCACGGGCTGCGGGGCATGTGTCGTCAGCTGCCCCGCCCAGGCGATAGAGATGAAGGATGAGGGAAGAAGAAAAATCATCTATGTGAATGAAAAGTGCATAAGTTGCGGGAAATGTGAGGAGGTCTGCCCCGACGATGCAGTTAAGCTTGAGGAGAAAAGGCATCCGGCTTCTAGAAAAAGGGAGGGGATGAAAAGGGTTGTGGAGGAGCCGTTTGCCGTCTGTCCGGTTTGCGGTGGGGCGAGCATCCCAGAAAAGCAGGCAAAAGCCATTCTTGAGAGAGCGCTCTCGAATGCTCCATTGCTGGGGGAATTCAAAGAAAAGCTGGAGGGATCTGTTAGAATCTGCCAGAGATGTAGGAGGAGTGGAGGCGCGATATCTGAGGCAAAGGCACTCCTTTACAGCATTGCAGCGAAGGTCGCAGATTAAGCGCCAGATTTAAGCCGATGGTTGGGAAGATTCATCTGATGACAGAGCAGCCAAAGATCTCCACAGTTTCTCTCCCAAAACAGATGTACTTCTTCGGGCGGGAAGCCGAGATAAATGAGATAGTAGACTTCATGGCATCAGAAACTTGCAGGGTTCTTGTCCTCAAGGGAATTGCAGGAATTGGAAAGACTGCGTTGATTGCAAAACTGGTAGAAATGTATCGTAGCTCCAAGCACATCCTCTATATCAAGATCTATCCATACACAACTCTGAGAGGGCTCCTCGGGAGAGTGGCAGAGTTTCTGCAGGAGTTGGGGAGGGAGAATCTCAAGCGATATCTTGAGGGCAGGGAAATAGAGCTGGAGGGGCTTTTCAACGCTTTGCGGAAAGACCTTGATAGAAGCAATCTCCTCCTCATTCTGGATGATGTCCACTATGCGGTCGAAGAAATCACAAAAATCCTCACTCCTCTTCTAGATGTTTTAGATGGCACAGATGCCAAAGTCGTGGTCTCGGGAAGGATGATCCCAAAGTTCTACGATAAGAGAGATACATTGGTGAGGAGAAGGCTGAAGGAGGAGATCCTCTGGGGGCTTGATGAGGCCGCCGCTGCGCAGCTTCTGAGGCAGAGGGGGATCGATGAAAAGTATATACAGGAAATATACCAAGCGACTGCCGGGCACCCCCTGATGCTTGAGCTGGTAAAACCCGGAAGCGTTATTGAGGCTGCGGAGTTCATAGAAAAGGAGATCGTTGAATCGCTAACTTTCGAAGAGAAAAAATTTCTCGAAGCCGCTTCAGTTTTCAGGGCACCTTTCTCCAGGGATGCGATTGAAGGAGACCCAGACACAATGAGAAAGCTTACCGAACGGCTGTTGATCAGGGAGGTCGATGGCAAATTTGAGGTTCATGAGATGATAAAAAATATATTCTATGGGAAGCTCACCGCTGAAGAGAAGGTGGGATACCACAGAGCGGCGGCAGAGTTCTATCTCAAACTCGGGACAAGCGAAGCGATAGTCGAGGCGATATACCACCTGATAAAGGGATACAGGCAGCAGCAGGCCGCTTCTATGGCCATAGAGCATGGGTTCCGGTTGATCGAGGAGGGATATGGGGATGCGCTGCTTTCAGAGCTTTCAATGATCGAAGAGGCCGAGGTCCCAGATTTCTGGCCATACATAAAAATTCTATCAGGGGATATTTACAGCGAAAAGGGGAGATTTGAGGATGCTATCAAAGAGTATGAGACATGCATTGAGTATACGGGGGCCGGGGAGCCGAGGGGCGGGCGTGAGATGTTCGCATACATGTGGTTTGGGGTTTCAAAGGAGTTGCTGAGGGCAAAGGCCCTGGCATATCTGAGAATAGGAGAGCTGCAGGTGAAAAGAGGAAAAATCGAAGAGGCGAGGGAGGCATACCAGCAGGCCCTAAAGGTGTTGAGGGAACTGAAATCTCCAGACGCAGATGAGATAGAAAGAAAACTTCAGGACCTAGAGGTGATGAAGTGATTGAAAAAGCCTTGAGAGGGACTGTCGAGGTCGTGACGGAAGAGGAGTTGAGAGAACTCCTGAAGGGGAGATTTTCGGTTTACTGTGGATATGAACCCTCTGGAAAGATTCACTTCGGTCACCTTCTGACGGTGAGGAAGCTCAAGGACTTCCAGGAGATTGGGGGAAGAGTTGTGGTTTTGCTGGCAGATCTCCACGCCTATCTCAACCACAAGGGAACCTTGGAAGAGATAAGAAGGGTGGCAGAGTACAACAAGCATTGCTTCATCGCTTTGGGGCTCAATCCGGCAAAGACAGAATTCATTCTCGGGTCTTCGTTTCAGCTGGAGAGAGAGTTTCAGATGGATGTTTTACAGATGGCAACCTTCACAACGCTACTAAGAGCTAGGCGTTCGATGGCAGAGATCGCGAGGAAGCTGGAGGACCCAGATGTTGCCCAGGTTCTCTATCCTCTGATGCAGGCTGTGGACATAGCTCACCTCAAGGTTGATATCGCCGTTGGGGGGATAGACCAGCGAAAGGTTCACATGATTGCGAGGGAGAACCTCCCGAGATTGGGGTATAAGAAGCCCGTTTGCGTCCACACACCACTTCTCCACGGAATCGATGGAGAGGAGAAGATGTCTTCGAGCAAGGAGAATTTCATTGCTATAGACGATTCACCAGAGGTCATCAGAAAGAAGATGGCGGAGGCGTTTTGCCCGCCAAAGGAGATAGAGGGAAATCCGGTGGTGGAATATGCCGAGCATCTGGTTTTACCGGAGTTCGGGCGGCTGGTGGTGGAGAGGCCCGAGAGGTATGGGGGAAGGCTTGAGATCACGAGCGCCCAAGAGCTGCGTGAGCTTTATCGGGAGGGGAAGCTTCACCCGGCCGATCTCAAAGCGGCAGTAGGGGAAAGTCTTTCAAGAATGTTTGCTCCTGTGAGGGAATATTTCTCAGAGCACCCAGAGGCAGCTCTGGATCGTTGAACTTTTCGGATTGATGCCCTTGGAAAAATCTCGAGCGATTTCCGAAAATGGTGTAACTTCCTTGCTTCTGATTATCCCTTCAATATCTTCAGCAGTCTCCTCGCATCTTCTGCCATGTAAATGTTGTTAAACATGCAATAGGTCTCCTTTCCCTTGGTTTTCCTGCATATCTCAGCCACCCGCTTCAGCTCTTCCTCAGAATATCGGTAGTTGTAGATTGATGGCTTCCCAAAGCCGTGGAGCCTGAAATATACAATTCTCTTCGCCCCGAGGTGGAGCGGAAGATTTCTGAGGGGATCAACCACATGAACGAGATCCAGTTCCTCGCACAGCTCCTTCACCTTCTCTTGGTGTTCCGGCCAGTCTCCCCGAGGCTCCCAGCCCAAGATGATTCCTTCCCTCTCAATTTTTGATAGAAACTTTCTCATGTTTCTTTCATTTTCCTCGGTGGCTCTGAAATTTGGCGGGCACTGGATGATACAGATTTTTGCCCCGAGTTCCTTGCAGATTTCCATCGTTTTCTCCCAAGCCCAGAAGTTATCTCCAGTGGGTTTCAGCCACCCATACTCCCTTTTCTTCAGCTCTTCGGCGGTCATGCCAGAGCGGCGCCAAGTTGGGCTAGTCGGAAGGTGGGTAATCGCCTGCCAGGCCTTCATGCAGTAGATGAAACCTTCTGGGGCCTCTTCCCTCCACTTCTTCGCAGTTTCTGGTTTTGGAAGCCGGTAAAATGTGCTCTGGATTTCAACGGTTCTGAATGTTCTGAAATACTCGGCTTTTCCCACGGCCCACCCGCAGCATCCGACGAAAATTTTCACCTCATTTCCTCCCAGCAATTTTTCTGAACAAGTTGATTCTCCTTCTCTGAAGCAGCTCCTCAAAGATAGATGTTACCTTATCCACGGCCTTTGCGACTTTTGGTCCCATCTCACTCCCAAAAATCGACTGCTCCACCTGTATTCCCAGAAGCAGCACCTTCACGCCCATCTCCTTTTTCAGGTATTCTGAGATCATCGATAGGGGAAGAGTGTGAGTGGAGATACTTTTCCAGGTTATACTGTGTGGATCTGCGATTATTACATCTCCAGGTGATCCTCCGAAATCAGCAGCGTCGATGAATATAAGGTGGGATGGATTCAGCCGCTTTATCTTTCCCGTGATATTTTCAGGAGCCATTCCCCCAAGCAACACAGTGACTCTGTCTCCCATTTTCTTCTTCAAAATGTTTGCCACAGCGACACCAACCCCGTCGTCCCCCCTCAGCTCGTTTCCCACGCCAACAACAACGATTTTCTTTCCATCTTTTAGAAAATCCTTTAGCTCATTGACTATTGCCGTTTTCATTTCACCAGCCGTTTGATTATTTTCTCGAGTTCAGCAGCGACAGCGGTTTTCAAAAGTTTTTTGGGTTCACCGATAGCTTTCTCAACTTCCGCATCGAATGGAAGAACTCCCAGAAATCTCACCCCAAGTTCTTCCGCAAGCTCTTTTGATAGAGGAGGCTCCCCGATGCTCATGTTTTCCACAATCCCCTCGATTCTCATCCCGAGGGCCAAGAGACTCAGTGTCATAGTCCTGACGGTGGGAAGAGTGACTTTTGAAGGCGTGGAAACAAGAAGAAATCCCGCCCTTCTAATAAACCTCGCAATATCCATAATTCCATCACCTCCTCCCGGTGGCATGTCCACAAGGAGAAAATCAAGGCTTCCCCACCTGGTAACCGAAAGGAGCTCGAGGACAGCGTTTGAGACATCATACCCCCTGAGAAAGGATGGATTGCTCCCCACAAATGGAAGGATCGACATCAGCTGGATTCCTGCCACCCTCTGCGGAAGCAGCCCCCTGTCTTCTCTCACAACAGCTCTGTTTTCTCCAAGTATTGTCGAAAGAGATGGCCCATGGAGATCGAGGTCCAACAGCCCAACCTTTGCTCCCCTCTTTTTCATGAGGAGAGCTGTGAGAGATGTTACCAAGCTTTTTCCTACACCCCCCTTTCCGCTCCCTATGCATAGGATTTTTTTCACACCGGAAAGCATTCTTTCAGCAGCGAGAGGTCTTGGATCCACTCATTCCACCTCAATCGATTCTATCCAGACACCCCTTCCGGCCTCAACCGAGAAATCGGGTGAACCGCAGCTGGGGCAGCGATGATAAGCGTGAATGGCTTCGGGGAGAAAGTGAATTGATTCAGCTCTTCTTCCCCGTGGATGATAGTTCCATTCATTTCCGCAGCTTCTACATTTCATCCTTGCCATCTCATGCTTGAGAACAATCTCAGCTCTAGAAGCCGCCGTCTTCTTCGCCAGCTCTCTTAAAGCAGCTCTAAAAATTTTCTCATCTATCTGCTGGAGCTCCCCCAGAACTACTGTTATTCTCCTAATCGTTTTTCCGCCTTTTATTGCTTGGAGGGAGGTAGCAATAACTCCCTCCGCCAGAGCCCATTCATGCATATTTCTCAAATTAACGGGAGTGATAGATAATAAGACTTTCCGCGGTGGGCGTCTATCGCGAACGCAGGACGGCAATTCCCCAGATGACGAGCACAGGGATTATCATCGCAATTCCAATGCCTAGCGCTTCAAGGCTTGCATCCAGAAACTCTCCGCCCTCGTACCCCAGCACATGGTCGACCAGAATCATCACGGTGGCTCCCCAGAACATAAGGCTGAGGAATCCCAGCCTGTACTTTGGCTGGGAGAGAAACTTGGCAGTCGTCGCAATGATAGCAGCAATTAGCGTCGTTATTAACCACATTTTACCTCCTCCCAAGCCTCGCCTCGATGCCAGCTACCCGGGAGAATTTTTCGCCAAGTTTCAGGTTTATCCCCACCATTGCTCCCCAAAGCGCGACAATGGAAATTGTCATTGGCACGCCAATGCCGAGCATCTCCGGAAGGACTTCTGACAGTCCTGCAGTCAAGAATGGGGGATAGGGAACGACTTCACCGTGGGCTATGTGCTCGACTGCTAGCATCACAACTCCTCCCCAGAGAAGGGCGTTGAGCCACCCCAGGCACCAGCGATGAGAAGTTTTTCTACTCAAGAGGGTTGTTATCACCGCAAGAATCCCCGGGACGATAAAGCATGCCATTCTTCTCACCCCCCTGTTGCCAGTATTACTTTTATGCTTATAAATATTACGATAATTTCCAGCAGCCATTCAGGAAATTGGTGAATGACTTTTATCCTTTCAGGCAGATTTTACTCTGTGGCCAGGGTAGTGCAGCGGCTAGCATCCGGGACTGTGGATCCCGTGACCCGGGTTCGAATCCCGGCCCTGGCCCCTTTCACCGAAGGCAGACTGATATAAGGCGTAGAAGGCAGAATTTTTTGATTGGATGGACAGACCGCATGTAATTCTCAACGCAGCAACAACAGCCGATGGGAAGATAGCGACTGTCGGCGGAGACAGCAAGATTTCCTGCAGGGAGGATCTCAAGCGCCTTCACAGGCTGAGGTCAAAAGTCGATGCGGTAATGGTAGGAGCGGGAACCGTCATAGCCGATGATCCAGCTCTAACAGTTAGATTTGTTAAGGGGAAGAACCCGATAAGGGTCGTGGTTGATGGCGAGGGAAGAATTCCTCTTCACGCAAGAATTCTTTCGAAAGAGGCCCCTACCATAGTTGCGGTTTCTGAGAAGGCTGAGAAAAAGAAGCTTAAGAGATTACGGGAGAAGGGGGCAGAGATCATCGTGATCGGAAAAAATGAAGTTGATCTCGGAAAATTGCTGGAGACGCTGAAAAGGAAGGGGGTCAAGAAGCTTCTGCTGGAGGGGGGTTCAACCCTCAACTGGAACATGCTGGCGAACGGCCTCGTGGACGAGATCATCATTTCAATCGCCCCGGTAATCGTTGGTGGTGAGAAGTCCAAGTCTCTCGTCGGCGGAGCAGGATTTGAAAGAGTGGCGGAGGGCATCAGACTTCGCCTCAGGAAAGTGGAGAGAGTCGGAAGGGATCTCACCCTCTACTACACCGTTGAGGGGAGAGAGTGCTCAGAAAAATAAACAATGTGCTTCTGATAGGCGTGGGACATGTGATCCCAAAGAGTCTAGAGGAGGTCAGAACCAAGATTTTGGAGGAGCGCCCAGACATCGTTGCAGTGGAGCTGTGCCCTGCCAGGTATGCGGCTTTGGTAGGCGGTGTGGGGAGCTCCAGGAGCAGTCCGGCAGATCCTCTTTCATGGTTTCTTGGCCTTCTTCAGGAGAAGTTCTCATCTCAGACTGGAATGCCGGCGGGGAGGGAGATGGTAGCGGCCGTTGACAGCGCAAAGCAGATCGGAGCAGCGGTAGTTCTAATGGACCAGAATATCTTGGCCACGATAGAGCGGCTGTATTCGCTTATGCCTTTGAGGGAAAAGTTTCTCCTGTTAGTTCACATATTGTTTGCCCTTCTCCCATTTCACAGAAAAATAGATATGGAAGCGCTGACAGAGGAGGCCGTTGCACAGAATCTTGTAGAAAGGTTTCGGAAATTTTTCCCGACAGCAGCCAGAATTTTGATCGATGAGCGTGATGAGTACATGGTGATGAAACTTCTCCCCGTTCTCTCGAGTGGCAAAAAAATCGTTTGCGTCGTTGGTGCCGCGCACATCTTTGGCATGGAGAGACTTCTGGCGGAGAATTTAAGGGAAGTTGAGAAGAAATTCTGGTGGAGGGAGAAAATAGAATTCAAGGGGGGAGGCTGAATGTTGGAAACCATTTTACTCGCCACGCTTCTTCTGAGCAGCGTTTCCTTCATCGGGCTTTTGTTTTTTTACTTCAGGGAAAAATCGATTGAGGTCATAATGCTCCCTTTCACCGGGCTCTCTTCTGGGATCCTTCTTTCTGTGGCATTCTTTTATCCACTCTCGGTCTCCCTCCCGAGAATAGTCACCCCCCAGCTGTGCTTTTCAATCCTCCTCTTCGGTTTCACAATCTTTTTTGTGCTTGAGAAGATCTTCTACTGGCATCACTTTCACGAAGGTCTTCGGGAAATCTGGCCGTACACTCCGCTTAATCTTCTCGGGGATTCTATACACAATCTCTTGCTTGGGCTCGGGCTTACCGCAGTTTTCCTCCTTTCCCGAGCTGCTGGGTGGATAACTCTTCTGGCGCTCCTCATCCACGCGATACCTCAGGAGCTGAGCGACTTCGCCCTTCTCATTCACGGAGGGCTTGGAAAATGGAGGGCGCTTGGGGCAAGCTTCGGCTCAGGTCTATTTTTTGTCGTTGGCGGTCTTGTTGGGATCATCCTTCCTCCAGTCACCAATCAATATCTGGCGGCGGTTCTGGCTGGAGAGATGATTTACTCTGGAGCCGTAGATTTGGTTCCCAGGAGGCTGGAGGCGAGAGAGAGGGCCGTTATAAGGCTAGCTTTCTTTTTGATCGGGATTATTCCGACTCTCATGCTTTCGATTTATTTTGGCTGACGGTGCTGTTTTTCTCCCTTTATAAGCAACTTCCTCACAAAACTTTGGCGGGAAAAGGAGAAATAGGAGGTGAAAGAAAGATGGTATTGATGGACATCCTTCAGGCTTTTGGGGCGATCACCCTTCCGATAATTGTCACAGTTATCCTGAGCAACCGGCAGACCCAGAGGATAATCGAAACGACTACAGCACAGACCCACCAGATCCTCTCGGAGATAAAGAAGGTCCAGGAGGACATTTCATGCACACTCAAGAAGGTCAGGAGAATCCAGCAGGACACTACTTGTCTCCTTAAGAAAGTTGACTTGGGCCTCAGGGCAAATGCTGTCATGCATGGCTGGAAGAGAGTCGATGGATTGACTCCTGAAGAGGCGAGAAAGCTCCCTGAGCCAAAAGTCTACGATGAAGAGCTGAAAATTTGCTATCATAAATCTTGATCTTTCCACCGCTGGCTTTGAGGGAAAACTGTGCCAAACTCCGGAAAACCCGGGATTTTTCTTCCCTTATAAATAACCTCCTCACAAAACTTTGGCGGGAAAGAAATGATGGAAAATCCCACTGTTTGTAAGGGATGCGGCCTCTTCTACATCTACCCGGCCCATCTAGACGTGAAAAACAATCCCTGCCCTAGGTGCGGCCATCTCAACGCCTGAGAGATCATTTCATCCCGAGGATAACGTGAAGCTGCGGCACGACTCTGAAAGTTAGTCCCCTTTTCAGGCAGTAATCTGCCAGCGTTTTCGCCCGGCCGATGTAGTCCCCCCCACTGATGTTGGCTGGTTGCAGGAAAACTCGGGAAGGGGACACCATTCTTCTAGCGATGAATCTTTCAACTTCAGGGACATCCTCCTCAGGCCGAACGACAACAAACTTGAAATACCATTCCTTCGCATGTTTCACCCACTCGAAATCGCCGTAGTCTACAACCTGCTCAGAGTTCTTCAGCTTCGGGGAGATGCTCCAGACATCTATGGCATCTACAAGCTCTCGGGAAGGAGCAACAGTGCCGTTTGTTTCGATGAGTAGCTTCTCTGGTCTGAGTTCTCGGCATAGCTCTAAAATTTCTTTGGAATCTTGTAGCAGAGGTTCACCTCCAGTGAGAACAACAAGCTCAGCCGGAAGCAGTTTCTCGATTTCATGAATCAACTCTTTGACTTCCACCAGGCGCCCACATCCCCACGAATATTTGGTGTCACAAAAGGAGCATCTGAGGTTGCAGCGGGAGAACCTCACAAAGACTGCAGTAGCTCCAACATAGGCTCCCTCACCCATAATGCTCTTGAAGACTTCGGTTACCTCAAGCATCTCTTTCCTTTTCTTCTTCAAAACATAAGAGCTTCACCATCGAAAGCACCGATGGGATTTTAAGCCAAAGGGAAAAGCAACTCTTGGTTGAATGGGGACGGGCACAGGCTACGGAAAGGTTATCCTCTTCAACGAACACTTTGTCGGCTATGGGATTCCATCAATAGTGTCCGCGTTTGATAGGAAAACCACCTGCACAGTAGAAAGGGTGGCGGGGTCGGGGTGGACACTTCAGGATGAAAGACCAGAAACCCCCGGCTACAAGGCTGAGAAGCTCCATCAGCAGAGAGAATCCATTGACCGCATACTTTCGGCGATGGGGATAGACCTCTCAACAACCGGCCTCAAGATAATTTTCGGCGGTGATCTGGTGGCGGCTAGCGGGGTCGGTGCCAGCGCAGCATCGTGTGTGGCTCTAGCCCGAGCTCTTTCTAATGAATTCGGTCTCAATCTAAACGACGACAGAATAAACGAAATCGCCTATGAGGGGGAAAAAGCATATCACGGTGCACCCTCTGGTGTTGACAACACCGCCGCAACCTATGGTGGGCTTCTGTGGTTTGTGAAGGGAAAGCCAATCGAGAGAATTTCCATCAAGCGGCCCGTTGAAGTTGTGATAGGAAACACAGGGATAGTGGCAGATACATCGAAGGTCGTAGCGGGAGTGAGGGAAAGAAAGGAGAAATTCCCGGAAAAGTATGCGAGAATCTTCAGAGAGGCAGAAGAGGTGGTGTATGAGGCTAGAAGTGCTCTTGAGAATTTTGATCTGAAGAGGGTCGGGGAATTGATGAACAAAAATCATGAGTTGCTTCAAGCCATTGAGGTTTCTTGCAAGGAGCTCGATTTTCTAGTGGAGCTTTCTAGAAGAGAAGGGGCTTTTGGGGCAAAGTTAACTGGCGGAGGATGTGGAGGAAACATGGTGGCGCTTACTCCAGGGAAGGAGCTTCAGGAGAAAGTGGCGAGGGCAATTGAAAGAGAGGGCTTCGAAACACTTAGAACGATGATAGGGGTGAGATCTTGAATTTTCGAGAGTTCTTGAAATTTCTGGATGAAAAAGGGCTTTTGATAAAAATAAGGCGCCCCGTAGATGTGAATCTAGAAGCATCCACAATAATAAGAATGCTTAATGACAGGCCCCTCCTGTTTGAAAATGTCAAGGGCCATTCGATGCCGGTGGCAGCAAACATCTGCTCGACAAGAGAAACTGTGGCGCTAGGGCTTGGGATAAAACCGAATGAAATCATCTTAAAACTTGCCAGCGCCATAGACCACCCAAAGGAGCCAGATGTTGTTGAAGCCACCGATTACCGTGAAATTCCCCCGGACCTCTCAAAGCTCCCTATTCTCTTCCATTACCCGTTTGATGGTGGCCCTTACATCTCCTCAGGAGTTGTCATCGCCAGAGACCTAGAACTTGGAACAAACGCTTCTTTCCACAGGATGATGGTCATCGGGAAAGACAGAGTCGTCGTAAGAATTCTGCCTAGGGATTTCGATGCTTTTCTCAAGCGGGGAAACAAAGAATTTGCCGTCTGCATCGGAAATCCCGTTCAGGTCCTTGTGGCCGCCGCTGTTTCCGTTGAGCTGGGGAAAAGCGAATTGAGCATTGCAAATTCTCTAGCAAAAACAGAGCTGGTAAGACTAGACGGCCACGAAGTTCCCCAGGCAGAAATAGTGATGATAGCAGAGATTACCGGTGAGGAGCATGATGAGGGGCCTTTTCTGGATCTTACGGAGACCCCGGACATCGTGAGGAAGCAGAGGGTCGCAAGAATAAAGAAGATCTACACAAAGGAGAACCCAATTTACCACGCCCTTCTTCCGGGCGGTCTCGAGCACAAGATTTTAATGGGGATGCCAAGGGAGCCTACCATCTTCAGGGAGGTCAGCAAAGTCTGTGAGTGCATGGATGTCCTGATAACTCCTGGCGGCTGCTCATGGCTCCATGCTGTGGTAAAAATAAAGAAGAAGGCCCCCGACGATGGGAGAAAAGCAATAGAGGCTGCATTCAGAGGCCATAAATCTCTCAAGCATGTGTGGGTTGTCGATGAAGACATAAACATCCATGACCCGCGGGAAGTCGAGTGGGCGATGGCGACGAGATTTCAAGGGGATCGAGATATAATAATGAAAAGAGAGCCGGGATCATCTCTTGATCCATCGTCCGACTTGGAGACAAGGATGACAACAAAGCTGGGTTTTGATTTGACCATCCCTTGGGACAGGGATCCAAAAGATTTCATCAAGCCCGGTCCACCTTTGAAACTTGACATTAACGACTATCTCTGAAACTGCCGATTATGCCATCCTTTCGGCCTAAGCTGTGGAGGTGGCATCTAAGCCCGTTATATATCCAAAATGGAGAGTAATATCGGGATACTTCTGCAGCCAGAAAAGAATATGGTTAAGGGGCAGCCGGCGGGGGGCGAAAAAGCGCAAGAGCCCGGACCCCTGGAGGAGGATCTCCTTCTGGCCGAGCTGGACAAAAAGCTTGAGGAGAAGGAGGCGCAGGTGGAAGAGCAAGCATCCTCCACGCCGGAACCCATTCAAGAGAGTGCAATCCCAGAAGCTCCAGCAGGCACCACCGGTGAATCAGAGGCAGAGGATAAAACTTTGGGAGCCCCAGATGCCGAGGAGGACGCATTTCTAAATGAGCTCTTGGGAGTTATTGAGGAGAAAGAAACTTCGACAGGATCAACCGCGGTACCAACCACCCCGGTGGAAGTGCAGGCCGAGGCGGTGGGAGAAGAAGTCGTAGAGGAGGTACCGGTGGATGCCGGGGAAGCGATAAGATCGATCGTGGCAGCGGAAGATGAGATAGTGAAAGAGCTTGGAGAAAAATATTCCGCTCTAGAGCAGGTGAGGGCCCCCCAGGAGTTCCTTGAGTTTTGCACTTTCGAGATTCCTCCCGGCTATAGAGAGCTGGAGAGGTACTGGATCACAAGACCGTATGTCTGGGCCGCGATCCTCTACTCCCCGGAAAGGAATGAAAGGCTCTACTACTTGGTAGAGCCAAGTCTGACCCCTGGGGAAAAGATGGCTCTTGAGCGACTGCATGAACATCTGATAGACAGGCTCGTCTACACAGGAAAGGTTAAGGACAGAGACAGGGCCATCGCCATCAAAGTTGGGGAGCTGCTTAAGGAATATGGTATAACTCTCACATCAAAATCACTGAAAAAAATTCTTTACTACCTGAAGAGGAACTACATAGGATATGGTAAAATAGATGGCCTTCTTAGAGATCCAAACATTGAGGATATTTCGTGCGACGGTCTGAATGTTCCGATATTCATTTACAGCAGGAGATATCAAAGTTTAAGAACAAACATCATTTTTACAGATTCAACTGAACTTGACCTTTTCGTCATAAGGCTTGTAGAAAAGGCGGGAAAGCAGATAACCTTTGGGAAGCCAACAGTTGATGCCGCTCTCCCAGAGGGCTATAGGCTGCAGGCAACTCTTGGGACGGAGGTAACAACGAGAGGCAGCTCATTTTCTATCAGAAAATATTCTGAGGAACCATTTACTCCGATAGACCTTCTCGCCTACGGCACCTTCTCTGCAGAGATGCTCGCTTACCTCTGGCTTGCAACTGAAAACAAGAAAAACATCTTTGTGGTTGGGGGAACAGCCAGCGGGAAGACATCAACCCTGAATGCCCTCTCGATGTTTATCTGGCCCGATGCCAAAATCGTTAGCATAGAGGACACAAGAGAGCTCGCCCTTTATCAGGAGAACTGGATTCCGAGCATCACCCGCCCGGCACCTGGAGAAAAGGCAATAGAAATGTTCGACCTCCTCAGGCAGGCCCTCCGACAAAGACCCGAAGTCATCATAGTGGGAGAGGTCAGGGGAAAGGAAGCTCTGACGATGTTCCAGGCAATGTCCACAGGCCACACCTGTTATTCGACCATGCACGCAGGTTCCATCCAGGAAATGGTCCACAGGCTTGAGGGAGAGCCGATAAATGTTCCCCATCACATGCTTGCGGCCCTAGATATCGTCTGTCTCCAACTCCTGACCTACTATCGGGACCAAAGGGTCAGGAGAAACCAGAGCATAGTCGAAATAGTGGGAATAGACCCAAGCACCGGGGCCCTCCGAACAAACAGAATTTTCGAAAGAAACCCCCTCACAGACGAGTTCGAGAGGGTTGGAGAATCCCAGGTTCTCAGGGAGATAGCGAGGGAGAGAGGCTGGAGTGCATTGGAGCTGGAGCGGGAACTCAAGCGAAGGCAGCAGGTTCTGGAGTTTCTCTACAAAAATAATATCAGGCGACTGCATGAGGTAGCTATCATATTCAGGCAGTACTATTTTGAGCCAGAGAAGGTCATGGAGCAGATTATTTCGGGAAAGCTCAGTGTTGAGTAATGGCTATAACAGCACGACTCTGTCCCCCACAGCGAATGTTTTGTTAGAGATGTGCAAAAGCGGCTTCACTCTTTTGGCGTTTAGCATTCCATCTTCCACCGCATTTTCATCAGCATGAGCAACCAGAACCCTCCCTGCAATCACCACATACTCTGGTCCTTTATACATCCACTCAAGCTTACACTCAAAGTTCACCGGGCATTCCACAACTCTCGGCGGCTTCACCTTCTCCGATGGCTCCCATGCCAACTTTGCCTTTTCTAGCTCATTCACCCCCCGGGGAAAGCTCTTCCCGCAGATGTACATTTTTTCCTTTATTGATTCCGGGACGAGGTTTACAACAAACTCTTCAGTTTCGCAGATGTTGTGGTAGGTGTCGCTCTCATAGCTGGTGGAAAAGGCGATGATCGGGGGCTCCGATTCTACCGGTGTTACCCAAGACATTGGCGCCGCATTTATTCTCCCCTGCTTGTCGACCGTCGTTATCAGAACCACCGGCCTAGGCCCCAAGAGCTTGTAGGCGTTTTTCAATTCAACCCGCATTCTTTCAAAATTTTTACCCATCCACTAAAGTTAAACCTTTCTGTTGGCAGGATAAAGATGTGAATGACCTCGAGATATTCCTGGTGGCCGTTGCGGCGATCTGGGCGCTTGTTCTCATAACCTACAAAAAATTTGATCTCAAGAAAAGGGGTTTTTCAATCTATCCGTACATGGCCACATTGATGTGGAGAACGGAGAGGGGCCTCCACACGATGGACAGAATAGCAAAGAGGTGGAGAAGCAGATGGCTCTTCTTCGGCAATCTGGCAATATTTCTGGGAGTGTTTTTCATGCTTTTTGTCACAATAAACCTTCTTCTGAATGCAATTATCAACCTCACCACGCCAAGAGCAATGCCCGGTGTGGCGTTTGTCGTCCCTGGCCTCATCCCAGGGCTGACTGTTATCATATGGCTGATAGTTATCGGGGTTGTGCTCGGCTTCCACGAGTTCTTCCATGGGTTTTTGCTCAGAGCTCAGAATCTGAGGACAAAGTCGATAGGGCTGATGCTCTTTCTTTTCATTCCTGGAGCATTTGTTGAACCGGACGAGAAAAGGCTGATGAAAGCTAAACCTAAGGCCAGGGCCAGAATGTTTGCTGCCGGCCCGATCAGCAATGTTGTGACATCATTTCTTTTTCTCTGTATAATCCTGGCGCTTGTAGCTCCAAAGCCAGGGGTTTACGTTTATGGTGTGGCAAAAGGTTATCCGGCCGAAAACATTCCAGTTGGTGCCAGAATCGTCATGCTTGACAACTTTTATGTGGAGACCATCGAGAACTATGATAACTTTTTCTATGGAAAAAAGCCTGGGGAGAATGTGAGGGTCGAGACAGATACTGACAACTTTCATCTTACGCTGAAGCAGTATCCAGGCAATGAGAATATTGGAACGATCGGAGCAGTAGTGATGCGTGCTGTTCCTCCCTATCAGTTTCTCAACCCTCTTTTCATGCTGAGTTCGACCGCAGCAGTTATACTGGGGGCTCCAGTTTTCCACCCCATTGTTTACTCCTCGGTCGTCCCATTTGTGGTGATTGATGTTTTGAAGTGGATTTTTGTTCTGAGTCTTGGTGTCGGGCTTTTCAACCTTCTGCCAGCGAAGCCCTTAGATGGGGGCTATGTGCTTGAAGCACTTTTGGAGCTGAAGATATCAAGGGAGAAAGCGAGAAAGGTTGTTAAAGCCACATCCTACCTAGTGCTGATCCTGATAATAATAAATATTGCCACGCCATATCTCCGGGCGGTGCTTTCATGAAAATATGTGTGCGCTTTTTTGGAGGAGAGGAAAAAATCGTGGAGCTCCCAGATGGCGCGAAAATCTTGGATCTGCTGAAGGAACTTGGAATAAACAGGGAAACGATATTGGTAAAGATGGATGGAAAAATTGTTCCGGAGGAAGAGGAGCTAAGGAACGGGGCGGAGGTAACAATATTTCATGTGGTGACGGGCGGTTGAATGCTCAGATGTAGCCTTTGTGGTAGAAGGGCAGTTTATCACCAGAGATACTCCGGCATATACCTCTGCGACAGGTGTTTTGTGAAGGGGTTTGAGCGCAGGTTCAGAAGAGCTGTAGCAAAAGAGCATCTTGTTGTTCCGGGGGAAAAGATTGCAGTTGCTGTTTCTGGTGGGAAGGACAGCGTTACCTGCATGCACCTCCTAGCAGAGTACTGCAAGAGAAAAAACTGCGAGGTGGTTGCAATAACGGTTGACGAGGGAATAGAGGGGTATAGGGAAAAGTCGCTGGAGGTAGCAAGGAAAAATGCTGAGCTCCTGGGGATCGAACACCACGTTATAAGCTTTCAGAAAGAGTTTGGGATAACCCTGGATGAGATGATAAAAAGGGCTGTAGAGAAAAAAACTGGGCTAGGGCCATGCACCTACTGCGGAATTCTTCGGCGCTCTCTTCTAAACAAAGCCGCCAAGAGAGTCGGGGCAAACAAGGTTGCTACCGCACATAATTTAGATGATGAAGCTCAGGCGATAATGCTCAACTACATCAGGGGGGACCTTGCTAGGCTTTACCGCCTTGGTCCAGCTTACGCACCGCTTGAGGGATTTGTTCCCAGGATAAAACCTCTCCGGGAAATTCCAGAGAAAGAAATAGCTCTTTACGCGTTTCTGAAAGGAATAGAGGTAGATTTAAGCACATGCCCATATCGGGGAGAAATCCATTCAGAGGTCCGCGATTTTTTAAATAGGCTGGAGGAAAACCACCCAAACTCAAAATTCATGGTTGTGAGGATGTTTGATAAAATGAAACCGCATCTTGAAAAAATCGTGCCAGAGTTCATCCCAAAAAGATGTACTGTGTGTGGAGAACCGACATCAGTTGAAAAATGCAAATCGTGTGAGCTTCTAACAGAACTGGATTTGTGTAAAGATTGAATGGTGTCGTGCAACACTCACCTTTGGATGGCTCTTGAAGATTGAATGGCTTCCACCAATGTTAAAAATCAAGTTCAGGTGAAATGGTCAGGGTTATTATAATATAGATGGGAATCGTTAATGATTTTTGATGTTATCGCAAATTACACAGATACTCTTTAAAATACATGGTTATCTCTCAAGCGTCAGGATTAAAGTTCCTCCCATTACCAATACCCGCAAAAATAAACTATTTTGACATCCCGAGAAAAATATGAAATAGAAGTCAAAAAGAGATTGGAGTCCTACATCAAGCCGGGGTCAATATTTTTAGATATCGGCGCTTACAGTACTCCCGCAAGTATTTTTCCCCTCAAATAGAGAATAGAATGGCTTAGGATGAGAGGGAGAGGTGGCCGCGCCAAACAAGGTAGGTGTGGCATCCTTTGAACTGTCTGCAGATGCTTTTCATAGTCAGAAAGAGCATTTCGGTTTTTGATGCTCACAGAAGATCAGCGATGGGTCCTCTTCGAGGCCACGTCTGGATGCATACGCAGGACTACTGGTCGAGATGGTGCGCCAGACAGTAACCAACCACAGCTTTCTCCCTTTTGGATGCACCTACCACATCCTGACTTTGAGGGTAAGGAAGCCAACCGAAGGAGCTCATTCATCACCGCAACGCTTCTCATTTTTCATTTCCCGCCTTTCATTCAACTAGGCAAGCTGGCCTCGTTATTCTAAGTTTGTAACATCACTCCGTGGAGGTGAATGTTTCTTCAGCACTTTATTTCCGAAAGCTTAGCCACTCTTTTATCTCTTGGACTTCCGGCACCCTTCCACTCACCTTTAACTCACCGTCTATCACCACGGCGGGGCTATCAATAATGCCCCTCATAACCGCTTTTTTCTGGTCATATACATGAATCACCTCTGCCTTGATGCCAAGCTCTTTGATCGCTTGTTTGCAGTTCTCTTCCGTTTTTTTGCATTTTGGGCACCCCACACCGAAAACCTCTATTTTTATCATCTTATCACCTCCTCATATTTCTCACAATCCTCCAATAAAAATCATGTAAAGGGACCCTGCTACAAAGGCCCAGACTACCGCGAGCAACGCGTATGTTAAAACAGTTTTTCGGCCTATTACCTTCGAGACACCGAGCATGGAGGGAATGGATGTCATCGGGCCACCGAGCATGAAGGCAAGAGCCGCAGCAGGAGCCATTCCAGCATTGATCAGCGTTTTTACTAAGAAGACTTCAACTAGGGTCGGCGTGTAGAATGGAACGCCAATGATAGCACCCAAGAAAACGCCCAAGACTCCGGTAAAGCAAGTCGCCACAACAGTAGTAGGCAAATATGCATCGATAAAACTCACAGCCGCAATACCCAAAAGAAGATATGGCAAGACCATTCTCACCAGTGTGTACGCTTCTTTCAAGGAATTTGCAGACTTTTCCCAAAAATCCATCTTGACCATTCCTGCCGCTTTTGCTATTGATATCTTAGAGAATTTTTCTCCGACGGCTTTTCCCCAAGGGGTCTTCGCGACGACGAACCCTATCAGGACAGCACCGAAAAAAGCAGAGACATAACGAGCCCCGGCCAACACTGGCGAGATAAGTTCCGAGGTGAACACGATACCGATGAAGTTCGCGGCGGGGGCCATCAACAGGAACGATATGGCGGGGCCTATGCCTGCGCCAGCCATCATGATACCTGCAAATACAGGGATCATTGCGCAAGAGCATACTACCAAGACCGAAGCCAGCAGCGCTGCTAAAACATACGATCTCATGCTCATGCTCGAAAGGTACTTATTCATCTTTTCGCGGGAGACGAAACTTTCTATGACCCCTGCAAGTGTAAAAGCGAACAAAAAAGGACCCCACACCCTGGTGATGTAACTTGCTATGTAGACGAACGGGATTAAAATCGGGTTGTAAGATTTTAGGTCCCCATAATTGTAAACTGGGAAAAGCGGGTGGCCGGTGACCCTAGAGTAGACAATTGTAAACAAACCGAAGAAAAGAAAGCCCCACGCCAGTATAGCTAGAACGGTTTTCTTGCGTGGCATGCTCAACTATCCCCACTATCTTGAAGTTTCATCAGGGCTTCCCTCCCAGTCATCCCCTTTGCGACACCCAGCGCTCTAGCCTTTGACGTGCAGGATTCTATCTTCGCTTCTAGGGCATCCTCAATTTTTGTTAGACCTTTTACTCTGGCTGCAGTGACATTGCGTTCATCTAAAGCGTCCATGTCAAAGCTTCTGCAGACAATCAATCCTTTCTTAGCTATTAACCCGATGATGGCTGGGATTTCGGGAAAATCCGGATTTCCGATTTTCACCCCAACAACGGTCGTCCCGTTTATTTCAACAGGTATTATCTCTATCATGATTGCCCCCGCGAGCTTTTTTACACACAGATCTCATTTTAACTACAAATAGAAACATATATATGTATTTTCGTTACAAATTGTAATAGATGCTATGGATGATATCGATAAGAAAATAATATCCTTCCTTCAAGAGGATGGACGGATCTCTCTTTCTGAAATAGGTCAGAAAGTGGGGCTCTCCCACGTAAGTGTAAGAAAAAGATTAAAAAATCTCTGTGAAAGTCTGGTTAAGGTTTCTGCTGGCCTTAACGCTGAGCAGCTTGCTCTCCATATTGCTATCGTGAACGCCGAAGTAGAAACACATGAACGCCTCCAGGAACTCATAGATATATTTTCAAAATGTCCGAGAATAGTGTTCGTGACCACCACGACGGGTGCCTACAACATGATGACGATAATGGTTGCGGAAGACGCCGACACCTTAAACGCAATTTTAGAGGTCTGCTCTGTACGAGCACAAAGAGGCATCAGACGGTCGGAAGCAGTCATAGGAGAAGCACCCGCAGTCCCAAGGTACCTCCCGATCAAAATTGTTCCCAATAAAGAAATGGAAGTAGCCCCATGTGGAATCAACTGTGGAAAATGTTCACGTTATAAAAATCAAAAATGCCTCGGTTGCCCTGCGACCAAGCATTATCGCGGTCCTCTTTGAATTTCTTGCTATGCTGATGGATCGAGCAGCGAATTCCCAGAAATGGTGATCAGATCGCTATCCCCAAGCCAGCTTTTCCTTCAAGCTTCAGGGAACAGTTCTGTGATTTTTTCTTATTGACGGTACAGTGGGCGGGCGCGATCAGGTCTAATCCCCATAATATCACAAATTTTCAAAGCCGTGCATCCCGCCCGCGACACCTCGTATCTTCCCAAACTTTAAAGCCACAGAGAAAATATTTCGAACTCCCGGATGAGAACACCCGACGATGACTGCCAACCCATTGCCTGTTTTCACAACATGGATTGTTTCTTGATCCCTTTGCCCAGTTCACCGTGGTCCAGACCCCCTTCCGTATCTTCCGGGCGTATTTTAGTTCGTGCAGATCAAAGCGGGAGGCCAGCTCCTTTCTCATGCTTTGAAAAAGATTGGAGAGCGTATACTTCTAAATCCCGCCTTTGTATGCGATGCAAGTCTCCGAGGCGATCCCAGTGCGAGTGAGAAATGACCGCTCTCTTTATTTCCTCCAGATGGACCCCAAGTTCGAGAGTAATATGTTTCCATCCCGTCCAGTATCGAACAGTATTTTCTCGTCCTTGAACTCGAGCAGGCGGGAAAGCCCCAACCCTTTTCGAATCCCGGCTTCGCTTCGTTGTCATAAATGATTTTCAGTTTCATTTCCATCACACCTGAGGCTCAATTGAGATTGGCAGGCTCATTAACTCAAGTGCCCAGCTCCTCGGGCGGTGAAGGCTTGGACGCAAAGATTGGGGGACGGCGCTCGACAAGCATGCTAGCCACCTTATTCTTAGCGTTCTGGCATGGAGGCTGCTGAATGGTTCCATTCTTTCCTCACGTTCCTCACGCGTATATCTTTTTATGATCCAGAGGGGAGCACGTTGAAAAAATTTAGAGAACAAAAATAATCCCTTTTCTGCCGTCTGAATGCGCATGAAGATTATTATCGATTGTTTTATACAGTCTGAAAGCGATGTTCAATCGGCGACGGGCTACGGCGGGCGGCTACCCCTCGCCTATCAACCACAAATGGGGTTCACGGTGGGCCGAAGCAGGAGGGCGGTGTCTGCAACCGTGCGCCTGCTCCGGTTACCGGCGTGGAAGTCTCGTCCCGCTGGGCCGGTGGTGGTGGGGCCTCGGTCGTAGGATCGAGGAGAACCACCTTTGCCTGCTGAACCCGGCCAGGACCGGAAGGTAGCAGCCGTAGGCAGGACACTGGGCGCTGGCGGCAAACGGGACGGAGCCAAGGGGCCGGGTGTGGGTGTGCGGGGAGGGCATCAACTTCCTGCGGCCCGTCGCCTCCGCCGGGGTGCCCCAGCCAGGTACGGGGCGGGGTTGCTAACCCCGTTGCGCGTAAGCGCTTCCAGGGTTCAAATCCCTGCCCCGGCGCCACTCAAAATTTCTAGGACCAACTCCTCGCATCGTTGAATATTTTTCCTCGCGTCAAAATTTTCGATCGCATGTTTTCGTGCGTTCCTTCCCAGCCTTCTTCGCAGGCTCTCGTCTTTTAGAATTCTTATGATAGCTTCTGCAAGAGCGTTTGAATTTTTTTCCTGTACCAAGATTCCAGTTTTTCCATTCAAAACATATTCTGGGATCCCACCACAAAATGTGGAGACAACGGGCGTTCCGCAAGCCATGCTTTGAATGTTGACCATCCCCACCTGCTCCTCAAATTTTCTAGTGGTTATAGATGGAGTGACGGTCAGCCGGGCGGCCCTGAAGTATTTTGGCATGTCTTCATTTTTCACGACACCAAGCAGGATGACGTCTTTTTCAAGCCTGTGAGCTTTTGCGTAATCCACGATCAGAGGGCGGAGGGATCCATCCCCAGCGATCACAAGCTTGACATCTTTTACGGCCCGTTTCACTTCTTTAAATGCTGGAAGGAGATATCTGATTCCCTTATGTTCTTCAAGGAGTCCTGCAAAGAAAATTGCCCGCCCAAAATCCGGTTCCTCGCCGGTTTTCGTTGGTGTGAATTTATTGATGTCAACGCCCCAAGTTCCCCACATCAGGCGCTTTAACTTCTCTTCATTAATGCCAACCTCCAACAAATTTCTTTTTGCCCTGCTATTCAGATAAATCACAGCTCGGGCGTGGGAAGCATAGAATTTGAGATAGATTTTCAAAAAGGGTGCGAACACCCCAAACTTTATTTCAGGGGGGCGTTGTTCAAGCATGGGGAAGAACATTGGAACATCCAAAATCTTTGACATAAGAAAACTTGCGGCACAGGCGGGAAAAGTGAGAGGAAAACCATATGGCTCCGATCCCTGAATGATGTTTGGAGAGCATTCCTTTAATTTTTTGCAGAGATCGAAAAAACTGGAGTATCTAATAAGGCCTTTGAATTCCTCTGGTTTGAAATCTCGATAGGGTGCTCGATGGTAGAAATGAATGACTTCCACTTTTTTAAAATATTTTGCTGGCTCTACAACATCTCGTCTCACATCTGTACTTATTATCGCCATCTTTGGTTTCATCAAACTTCTCTCCTTTTCTCCCATGAAATATTTTTACTATCCTAACAAATTCTTGTAGTGGCCCTATTTTAGATGCAACCAGCTCGATGTTATTCAAATTTCCTTTTTCCCCCTGATGTATCTCCTGTAGGCCGCATCGACGGCCATGGCACTCTTGGAAAGGATCTTGTGAGACGTCAGGGAAGAGAAGTATCTTATTTCCTTTGGTAGGCAATGCCCGCCGATTCCGTCTCGGGCTTCCAGAATTTCAATATTCCATTTTGTGTTGCAGGCTTCTCTCACTTCTTCAAATTTTAACCCAAGCTCTTCACACACCATTCTCATTTCTTCTGCAAATGCAATCTGGACATATCTATAGGCATTTTCGGCAACTTTTGCCATCTCAGCTACTTCGATCCGTGAAACCGGAAAGAGGGGGATCTTCAACCTGTCTCTGTAGAACCTGATACCTGCTTTCAGACTTCTCGCATTTATTCCTCCAATTACTCTTAATTGCTTCACACCATGTTTGAGGGGCTCTTTCGCCCAATATCGGTGTGGAACATGAACGAGGAGTCCTCTGCCCTCAAAGAAATTATAAACCTTCTTGCATGTACCAGGAATGATTGTGCTTTCAATTGAGATCAACGTATCCCTTTTCGACTTACCGGCAATCTTTTCACAGACATCAAAAACTGGTCCGAGGTCGGGTTCATCTTTTTTCAGCAACGTGCTTACACATATCACATAAACATCGGCCGGCGTAACTTCCTCCCATTTAACTACGGCAGGTATGCCGTTCTTCTTTGCCCGTTCCACAGCAGCCGCGCTTATATCATAGCCCTGAACGGAAAATCCCCGTTTAGCGATATACTTCGCTGTGGGAAGCCCTATTTCACCTAGCCCTAATACACATACTCTCATAGATGTCAATGAATTACAGATTTTTGGGTATTTATCTGTTTTTTAGGGTTAAAGAAAAAAATCGAATCAGACCTGAGGAGCAATGTAGGCTTTAAACCATTCAGCGGTTTTGCTCAGTCCTTTTTCCAAGCTCGTTCGCGGCGACCACCCCAAGAGTTTCCTTGCTTTCGTTATGTCCGGGCATCTGCGTTTCGGATCTCCAGGTGGCAATGGAGCAAAAGAAACATCTAGAGCAGCGCCAGTGATTTTTTTCACGATTTCTGCCAGGTCAAGTATTCTTATTTCCTCGTTGTTTCCGATGTTTACAACTTCTCCCTTAGCTTTTTCAGATGTTAAAAGTAGGAGCAATCCTTCTATTTCATCGGCCACATAGACAAATGATCTGGTCTGGCTTCCATCTCCAAATACCGTTAGTGGTTTTCCGGTGAGGGCTTGCGCGATGAACCGCGGAACAACCCTACCGTAGATTCCATCGGCTCTCATCCGCGGCCCATATGTATTGAAAATCCTGCTTATCCTGACGTCTACATTGAACTCTTTTAGATAGGCCCGCGCCAGTGCCTCGCCAGTTCGCTTCGATTCTTCGTAAGCACTTCTTGGACCCACTGGATCAACATTCCCGGTATAAGTTTCTGGCGTTGGGACGACAAGTGGATCACCATAGACCTCGCTAGTGGAGGTGAAGAGAAACTTAGCCCCGCTTTTTCTCGCTATTTCTAAGGCATTCTCAGTCCCCCGCGTGTTTGCTTTTATTATCTCGATAGGAAATTTCTCCAACTCAAAGGGAGAAGCCCTGCTTGCGGCATGAATGACGAAATCAAATTTTTCCTTGAGAGGTATCGGCTGTGAAACATCGTGCTCTATGAGCCTGAAATTTTTGTGGGAGAGTAAATGAGAAATGTTTGATTTCAGACCGCTGGCAAAATTGTCTAAGCACCATACCTTGGCTCCATCTTTGATTAGCACATCGCATATCCAGGAGCCCAAAAACCCCGCCCCGCCTGTTATCAACACCCGTCTATCCTCGAAAGTTACCCCCTTCGCCCTTAACCTTCGGCGGATCTCCTCCACATCTTCTTCTATCTTTGGGTCTCTCATGCTTTTTCTATATGTCTGTAGGGGCTAAAATAGATATCGAGAACCAAGCGATTTCTCGTGCAATCTCCGCCGTGTTTATTTAAGTGGGCGAGAAGTAATTTAGAAACAATGGTGAATATTGGGATTATTGGACTTGGATATTGGGGGCCAAATTATCTCAGAATAGTCCGAGAGCTAGAACACTGTAAGGTGAGCTATTGCTGCGATCTCGATGAAAAGGCGCTTGAAAGAGCAAAATTGGTTGCCCCAGAAATAAAAATCACGAAAGACTTCAGAAAAGTGGCGGAGGATCCAGAAACCGACGCGGTGATAATAACGACACCTTTGAACACCCATTATGAGATAGGTAAATTCTGCTTGGAGCACGGGAAACACGTACTGATGGAAAAGCCATTTGCATCCAATTCCGATGAGGCTAGGGCCCTTGCAAAAATTTCTGAGAAGAATGATTTAGTGTTGATGGCCGGGCATGTGTATGAATATCACCCGGCCGTGAGAAAACTTAAGGAGGAGATAAAGGCCGGTAAGCTTGGGGATGTTTATTACATGAGCGCTGAGAGGGTAGGGCTTGGCCCGATAAGGAAGTATGCGAGTGCTCTCTGGGACCTAGCCACTCATGACATCTCGATAGCCCTCTACCTGTTCGAGAAGATGCCGAGGGAAGTGAGTGCCCAGTCTGAATCTTACATCCAAAAGAAGGTCCCCGACGTCGTGTTTTTGACAATGAAATTTCCTGGCGATATCTTATGCAACATTCACGCGAGCTGGATTGCCCCCGAGAAGATTAGAAAGGTAACGCTGGTCGGCTCAAAGGGAATGGCTGTTTTTGATGATGTGAACAAATCGGAGATGCTAAAGATTTATGAAAGAGAAATCGATAAGAGCCGCTTAAACAGCACACCAAAGTATATTGATCATCAGAGAATAGTGAAAATCGGGAATGTCTACATGCCGCCGGTGGAGCAGTCGGAGCCCCTGAGAATTCAGTGTGAGCACTTCATTGAGTGTATACTTAAAAACAGGCGGCCCGCCACCGACGCCATGGATGGGCTGAAGGTAATAAAAATTTTGGAGGCCGCCGAGAAATCTATCAGAAAAAGGAGGGAGGGAAAATTCCGATAAAAAATGTAGAAATGGGAAAAAATGTTAAGATACCATTTCCTGAGCTGGTAAACCTCTATGGGTGTAAGATCGGGGATAATTGCTTCATCGGGCCATTCGTTGAGATTCAGGAGGGTGTAGAAATTGGTGCCGGAAGCAGAATTCAGTCCCACTCCTTCATCTGCACCGGAGTAAAAATAGGAAAGAATGTTTTTGTGGGGCATGGGGTCATGTTCATAAACGATAGATACCCTGTTCGAAGAGATCCAGCTTTCTGGGAGGAGACGATTGTGGAAGATGATGTAGCTATAGGAAACAATGCAACGATTCTCCCATGCAGGATAGGAAAGGGAGCGCTGGTTGGAGCGGGAGCGGTTGTCACAAAGGATGTTCCTCCAGGAAAAGTTGTAGCTGGCAATCCAGCGAGGATTATCGGTGATCGAAAGTGAAGGTCCCCCTTGTCGATCTTGTCCGCCAATATAGAAGCATAAAGGGGAGCATTGATAGCGCCATAAAGGAGGTTCTCAGCAGCGGTTCATTTATCTTGGGGAAGAATGTTGTAACTTTTGAAAAGAATTTTGCAAAATATTGTGGAGTGAAATATGGGGTTGGCGTAGCCTCTGGCACAGATGCTCTTAGGCTGGCCCTTGCGGCTCTAGGCATAAAAGCTGGTGATGAGGTAATAACAACTGCAAACACCTTTATTTCAACAGTCGATGCTATATCCAACAATCAGGCGAAACCGATTTTTGTCGATGTAGATGAAACCTACACAATGGATGTCGAAAAATTGAAGGAGGCGATAACCCCTCGCGTGAAGGCCATCATCCCAGTTCACCTTTATGGTCACCCAGCAGAAATGGCGCAGATTTTGGAAATAGCTGAGAAGCACGGAATAGCGGTAGTGGAGGATGCGGCTCAAGCTCATGGGGCGGAATATAAAAAGAGAAAGGTTGGAAGTTTTGGAGATTGTGCTTGTTTCAGTTTTTATCCCGCAAAGAACCTTGGGGCATATGGCGATGGGGGGATAATCTTGACCAATGATGACGAGATTCATGAAAAACTTTACATGCTTAGAAACTATGGCCAGAGGGAGAAAAATAGGCATGAGTTCATCGGATGTAACAGCAGATTGGATGAGCTCCAGGCAGCGATCCTAAATGTTAAGCTGAAATATCTGGAGAGATGGAACTCTGCTAGAAGAAGGGTAGCTAAGGAATATTCTAGGAGATTGGGGGAAAATGAAAAGCTGGTTTTGCCGCAAGAGAAGCCCCATGTAAAGCATGTTTTTCATCTTTATGTCGTAAGAACGGAGAGGAGGGACGAGCTGCGTGAATGGCTGAAGGCAAGAGGAATCGAAACAGGCATTCATTATCCAATTCCCGTTCATCTTCAGAAGGCATACGCGCATCTAGGAGTTAAAGAAGGGAGCCTACCAAAAACGGAGAAATATTCGCGGGAAATTATTTCACTGCCGATGTTCCCGGAGATGAGAAAATCAGAAGTTGGGCATGTTTGCGATTCCATCGAAAGCTTTTTTGAGAGGAGTTAAAAATTATTTCCGCAATTTCTTAAGATATTCTATGAGGGGCTTCTTCATAATTTCATTGTCCACTTCCCACTTTCTTTTTCTGCAGTTTTCTTTCAACCTTTTGTAGAGCTTTTTATCCTCAAGAAGTCGAAGAATACCTTTTGCGATATCTTCTGGCGTGTCTTTGACTACTATTCCAACGTCAAGCTTCCTCACCCACTCGGCATGCTCGCCAGTGTCAGTGCACACTTGGGGAATTTCGGCGGCAATGTGTTCAAAGACTTTAAGCGATGAGATGACTCTGGTCATGAATGCATCTCTCGCTGGCATCACCGCAATGTAGGCACCTTTAAGGTTAGAAATGGCTTCCTCATGAGGGCTGTATCTTATCCAAACTACTCCCTCTTTTTTGCTGAGAAGCCTGCCGAGTTCTGGATCATATTTTACTTCTTCATCGCAGCCCCCCATGACTACGAGTTGGGTTTCCGGATGTTTTTTCTTTACTATTTCAAAGGCGCGAAGAAGAAGGTCTACCCCCTTCCACCTGGGGAAGCCGCCCATGTAGAAGATAGTTTTCTTTCTGAACCTTTTGGGCTTTATGCGAGAGATTTTTGCAACATTGGCCCCATTGTAGACCCGGAAGACATTTCTGTTAAGGTGCAACTTTTTATATTTCTCTGTTGAGTACCACGAGACGCAGAAGACGGCATTACTGAGTTTTATGGAAATTAGTTCCATCAACTCATAAACTGGGAACAGAAGTCTCCTTAAAACCCTCTTGTAGAGAGGCCCCTGCCAGGTTTTTTCCAATGCCATCTCCCCATAGAGCTCTATCACCACGGTGAGGACATTTTTTTTCGCGGCTTTCAGAATCGCCAACGAAAGAAAGTGGAAATATGGAGCAGAAAGAAACACAAACGTGTCGTATTTTTTGATAAAATGTGGCAGCTTCAGGAAAAAAATAATGGAATGGAGAATTTTATGCCCGACCGTTTGCCCGTAGTTTGGAGGCATGAGAAAGACATCGGAAATCCCACAAACTCTAAAAAATTCGGAAACGGTAGAGGTATAATCAAAACCAATGACTTTTCTTTGTGTCGTGTGCATCACGATTTTTTTCTCCACCACTCTTAAAACTCTATGGCGCAAAATTTCTCGTGGAAATTTTTTGATAGAATCTAGAAGGGCGGTGGCTCTAGGGGTGATGGTTGCATCTTGTGCAGGTTATATGGGCTGCAGTCCTCCAGAACAGATAATAGTTACTAGAACAGTTTTTAGTGATGAAAATTTATACGGTCGGACACTCCACGCGCAGGATGAAAGATTTCATCAATATTCTCAAACATTTTCAGATAGAGCTCGTGGTAGATGTCCGGCGCTGGCCAGCGAGCAAAAAATTTCCCCGCTTTAACAAAAAGAATCTTCAGGCAAAGTTGAAAAAAGCTAGCATTGACTACATTCATTTTCCCGAACTTGGGGGTTACAGGAAAGGGGGCTACGCGGCTTTTGCGCAAACGAAAGAGTTTGAAAATGCGATAAGGGAGCTTCTGAAAATTGTCGATGATAGGACTGTAGCACTTCTTTGCGCGGAGATGCTGTGGTTCAAATGCCATCGGCGATATATCGCCGAGAGATTGGTCAAGCTTGGGTATTCTGTAACGCACATTTTTGATGAGCGGAGAACTCAGAAGCACAAGCTTAGGGAATAAAATGATGTTAAAATATTTGTAAGGGAAATTATTGACGAGATAATGAAAAGGGAAATCCAAAGCCGGCGACTCTACCGGCTCCTCTATCCCAGGCAAGTGATTCTAGTCAGCAGTTTGGACCCATCTACTGGAAAGCCGAATGTTCTCCCAGTTGCTTGGGCCACACCTCTTTCTGCAGAACCCCCGCTCGTCGGGGTCCTGCTTACAAAAGAGCGCTACTCTCATAGTTTGATAGAAAAATCGGGGGAATTCGTGATAAACATTCCGACGATGGAACTCCTGGAAAAAATCAAGAAGTGTGGCAGCACTTCGGGAAGATCTATTGAAAAGTTCAAAGAATTTGGGCTCACGCCGCGTCCTGCATCAAAAATTCGAACCCCTCTCGTTGAAGAATGCATCGCTCACCTCGAATGTAAGCTGGTTAAAATTGTGGAGACAGGCGATCACATGTTGTTTATTGGTGAGATTGTGGCTGCCAGCGCTGATGAGGGGATTTTTGAAAATGAAATGATGAACATGGGCAGGGCGAAACTGGTTTATCATATAGGAGGAGATGATTACACAACATTTTAGAGTCCGCGGACATACTGGAGAGTGGTAGCATGTTCGTCCCACCTTCAGAACCAAAAGAGCTCCTTCAGCTACCAGAGTTTCACTTTGGAGTAGCCACGATAATAGTCATCGCGGTCGGTGCTTCGGCAACAATTTCTGGAAGCGCATTTGGTATCTCAAACATAACGATGGGTCTAATAATGGCGTTAAGCACTCTTGGTTCTATTGGATATGTGGGGCACAGAATTGTTAGAGAGTTTTTTCCACCAATTCCCATTTTTACCGCTTTTGGCATTCTCCTATTAGTCGCCGGTATTCAGTCTCTTCTCACTTGGCCGTGGCACATGTGGACAAGCTGGGCGACAATGATTTCGGGAGCGACTTCTTTATACGGAGTTTATAGAAAATCTCGTAGCAGAATTTTATGATTTCTTTTCAGAGAAATCCTTATCCCCTCCAAAGGAAAAGAGTGTTTGATGGTTCCCCTTAATCTTATATTTCTTGGGACAGCTGGGGCGGGAAAGAGTTCCCTCACGGCAACCTTTGGAAGGTGGATTGAGCATAATACAGATCAGAGAGTGGCGTATATCAACTTGGACCCCGGGTGTGACTCTCTTCCTTTTGTTCCCGACTTTGATATCCGTGAGCGCTTTACGGTGGCAAAGATAATGGAGGAGGAGAAGCTCGGTCCAAATGGAGCCATGGTCAGGGCAGCAGAGCTGTTTGAGCAGAATGCAAAAGAAATTTCCAAAAGCGTGGATGAGATAAAAGCAGATATAAGGCTCGTGGACACCCCCGGGCAGTTGGAGGTCTTCCTTTTTCACGGTGGAAGAGAGATAGCAAGTTTAATGAATGGAACTACCATCTCACTGTTTCTTCTTGATGCGAAGCTTGCCACAGATCCCGGAGGTCTCGTCTTTACAAGTCTCTTTAATTTGGCGATAGGACTAAAGTTGGCTACCCCGACAGTTCCAGTTTTGAATAAGGTAGACCTAATTGGAACCGGCGTTGAGAAAATTGATTGGATGTTGAGCGATCCAGAAGTTTTGAAGAAACAGATACTGGAGGAAAGGCTGGGGATGGCAGCCGAAGTCATCCTTTCTCTGGCAGGCATCCTCTCCAATTTTCTTCCTCCGACCAGGATAGCGAGGGTGAGTGCGAAGACTGGGGAGGGAATGTCTTCTTTGTATGATATAGTGCATGAAGTCTTCTGTGCCTGCGGGGATCTCACCTAACTTTGGTGCTTGATGGCATGGATGAGTGGCTCATTGGAATCTGCTTTTATTGAGGTGTGGGTGATGAATGTCTCGGTTTCTTTTATGCCTTTCAGTTTATGTATTTTTTTCACGATTTCTCCGAGTTCACCCTCATCTTTTGCCCAAATCTCGAGAATGGCGCTGAATCTTCCAAAAACTCTGTGAAAGTTTTTTACTTGGGGAATTCTTGTGATGACCTCCTCATTTCTCTTTCTGAGGGCAGCGTTGGGAGATTCATTCAGGAGGATATATGCTCTGAGATTCAATCCTAGTTGACGGGGGTCAATTTCTACGCTGAACCTCTTGACCAGCGTTTTTTTGAGCTCCTCGATTTTTTTAGCAGCTGTCTGTCTAGAAACTCCTGCTCTCTTTCCGATCTCTATAGTAGGAAGCCTCGCATCTTCCATCAAACTTAACAGAATTTTCTTTTCATTTTCGTTCATTTTAACAATTTGTTAACGAAAATACTTAAATACTTTACCATACAGAAATTCAAGGCTGATAGGATGAAGGATGCAAAAAGGATGCTTTCGGGAATGATGAACGAAGAAAACTATAGAAAGCTTGCGGCAATTTCCCATCCAGAAGTTATTCAGTTTATTGCAGACTCCGCGGAGTTGTGCGGACCAAAAGAGATTTTCATTTCTAATGACACTCCAGAGGATCTTGCGTACATCCGGAAGATGGCTATAGAAAGTGGTGAAGAAAAGGCAGACTTAAAGATGCCCGGCCACACCTACCACTTTGACGGCTATTTTGATCAGGGGAGAGACAGAAAGGTTACAAAGATCCTAGTTCCTGCTGGAGATCACATAAGCCCAAACATAGAAGAGATCGAGAGGGAAGCGGGGTTGAAAGAAATTCAAGAGTTGCTCAGAAACTCCATGAGCGGCAAAACGATGATAGTGCGGCTTCTGACCCTCGGCCCTCCGGGCTCTGTCTTCACAATCCCCTGCATGGAATGTACAGATTCATGGTATGTGGCCCATTCGGTTAGTCTCCTATACAGGAGAGGTTATGAGGTGTTCAAGAAGCTACCCCCCACCGCGGAGATTTTCAAAACGCTTCATTCAGCCGGTAGGCTTGATGAGAGAAAGATAAGCGTTGATCATGAGAAGAAGCGAATTTATGTTGATTACATCACAAACACTGTTTACAGCGTGAACACTCAGTACGCTGGAAATTCTGTGGGATTCAAGAAGTTAGCTCTGAGGCTGGCCATTAGAAAGGCCCACAGAGAAGGATGGCTTGCCGAGCATTTCATGATCATGGGGGTTAGAGATTCAAAGGGGAGGAAAACATACCTTGCAGGCGCTTTTCCGAGTGGTTGCGGGAAGACTTCAACAGCAATGCTTCCGGGGGAGACCATCCTCTCTGACGATCTCGCGTATGTCAGAAATATCGGTGGCGTTTGCAGAGGCGTGAATGTCGAGTCGGGTATTTTTGGAATTATTCAGAATGTGAACTCAAGAGATGACCCGCTCATCTATGAAGTGCTCACAAGTCCAAATGAAATTATTTTCTCAAATGTTTTGATCAAGGATGGAAGACCTTGGTGGCTGGGAATGGGCTGCGATCTCCCTAAAAGTGGTGTAAACTTTTCTGGGGAATGGTGGGAGGGGAAGACCGGCCCGGACGGGAAGGTGATACCACCTGCAAGTGAAAATGCAAGATACACGGTGGCATTGGAAGCGCTGAAAAATGCAGATCCAGAGCTTCATAATCCAGAAGGTGTGGAGATCAGCGGGATAATGTTTGGTGGAAGAGACTATAGAGGATATGTTCCGGTACAGGAGAGTTTTGATTGGGAGCATGGGGTGATTGCATATGGTGCAGCGCTAGAAACCGAAACAACATTTGCGATAGTTGAGGAGCAGGGAAAATACGAGATAAATGTCATGAGCATCCAAGATTTTCTCACAATCCCTCTCGGTCAGTACATCAAGAATTATCTTGAGTTTGGAAGGAAGCTCAGGCGAATCCCCCGTATTTTCAGCGTCAACTACTTCTTAAGAGATGTGGAAACTGGGGATTTTCTGAACGAGCGCCGGGATAAGCACGTGTGGGTCAAATGGATGGCCCAGAGAGTCAACGGGGATGTCGGCGGAATCGAGACTCCAACTGGAATAATTCCGATATATGAGGATTTGGTCCCGCTCTTTAGAGGAGTGCTGGGAAAGGAGTATAAAAGGGAGGAGTATAGGAAGCAGTTTACCATCAGGGTGAGGGAAAATCTTGGAAAGATTCGAAGGGTTCAGGAATTCTGGAAAAAGATTCCCGACGCCCCTGGGGAGATTTTCAAAGTGCTCGAAGCTCAGAAGAACAGACTCATTGAGGCTAGGGAGAAGTTTGGAGAGGAGTACATTGCCCCTGAAAAATTCCTAAAGAGATGAGTTTTTAGAAGAACTGGTATAGTTGCGTGAAAACTTCTTTGAGGTCGTTCGTCTGGTCCTTGTAGACTTCCGTGGCCCCTTTGTATCTAAGAGCATACACAATTCTCAGGGGGATGATTTTTGAAAGGACAACGGCACTCGCACCCAGGAGAAGCTTTACAGAGGCCGCCCCTCCGGTGTAGTTTATTACAACTTCATCGGTCGGCTTTATCTGACTGAAGACCTTTGAAATTGCGGCTCCCACAGACTTTATATCGAAGATGTCGCAAACCTGCCACACAACTTTTGTTCCGGTTTTTGAAGCCGCTCTTTCTATCACCGTTTGGCTTGGCTCGGTATACCCACCAGCAGTCGCGATGTTTTTCATCTGAAAGTCAGAGCAGATGATGTAGGTGACATCTGGTTTCTCTTTTTCCAGCGCAAACTCCACTGTTGCTGGTACTTCTCCGAGCCCCTGTATGAGTATCTTCACCTTCTCCATTTTTCATAAATCTGGGGGGATTTATGGTTTTCTCTTGAGGCGAATGCAACGAAAAATTCAGATAAAAATAACTCCCGCCGCCGAGTTTCAACGTTGTCGGCAACACAAAAAGGTGCTAAAAATAATTTCTCGTCCCTCCTTTCTTGTTCAATCCCAGAATTCTTGAATTTTCAACGAGTCCAGATACAAAAATTTAAATGCTCCCGCAAAGTCAAGAGTGGTGAAATGATGGTTAAAAAAGATCTGAAGGGCAGCAAAACCGAGAAGAACTTGCTCACGGCTTTCGCGGGGGAGTCTCAGGCCAGAAACCGCTACACATTTTATGCCGAGGTCGCTAGGAAAGAGGGTTACGAGCAGATTGCAGCGATATTTGAGGAAACGGCTTGGAATGAGCGGGCACATGCCCAGCGCGAGTTCCAGTTCCTGAAGGGCGGCGAGGTGGAGATTCAGGCGGCGTTCCCTGCTGGCGTTATCGGGGACACGAAGGCCAACCTGAAAGCAGCGGCAGATGGCGAGCACTATGAGTGGACAACCATGTATAAGGAGTTTGAAAAGGTGGCGCGGGAGGAAGGATTCACGGAGATTGCGGATGTTTTCAAAGAGATAGGAGAGGTAGAGCAGCAGCATGAGGAGCGGTTTCTAGCGTTGCTAAAGAACATTACCGAGGGAAAGGTCTTCAAGAAGGACCGTCCCGTGAAGTGGAAGTGCCGCAATTGTGGATATGTACACTACGGAACATCTGCCCCGAAGAAATGTCCGGCATGTGGATACCCACAGAGCTACTACGAAGTGATGGCGGCGAACTATTAGTGTAGAGGCAGAAGACGGCCGGGATCTAGATCTGCGGCTTGAACGCTGGAACTCTCTCGCTCGTGCTTCTAAGAAATGGCCGAAGAGGCATTCACAAAAGGCATTGTAGGTCCCCCCGTGAATAGTCAAATATCTCTCCCCACTACGCAGACATTTTGATCTGCTACGAGGATCGTGCTTTACGTTATTCTAGAGTAGTGTGAGCTTTACCTTTTGTTTCTAGCCTTCTTTGTCCGTAAATCACTTGGAACACATCTTTTATTGTCATTTGCGTTGAGCGGTCATATTTTTTTGAAGTTTTAGAATTCTTAACTCCTCCAGACCGGGTTTTGGGTTTGATTTTTATAAGTCCACATAAATAGATGCTGTGAAAGGATGAAGCTCGGACGGGATTACACCAATTGTTTGGTCTTCGAGCATTTGAGCGACGAAGAAAAGAGGGCATTTGAGAGAGGCGAAATCGACCTGGGCTCGATGAACGCATTGGCTCTAGAGAAAGCAAAGCTGGACGTTCAGAAGCAGATAGATGTGACGCTTGAGCTGGGACTTCAACATATAGAACTCGATGCTGACTCCCCCAATCCCTACCTCAGACTAGATGAAAAGCAGAGGAATGATATAAGAAATATGGCGGAGGACAGTGGTATTTCTCTCTCCCTTCATCTCCCATATTCCTATGTTGGGGGAAGCATATGCTCCCTCCAGGGGACTGATAGAAGGATGGCGGTTGACCTTTGCAAGGAATGCATGAGGTTTGCGGCAGACATTGGAGCAGAATCTGTAAATGTTCATCCTGGGAGCGCCCCATTCTACCAGCGCTATGGAAGGTACATGGAACAAATCCGCGCGAGCCTTTTCAAAAGCCTCCTCGACCTCTCAAAATACGCAAAGGAGCTGGGGCTCTGTCTTTTGCTCGAGAACAACACAGCTTTTGACGGAATTTTCAGTGAGGTTGGAGAGTGTCTGTCTCTTATCTCAGAGCTAAGGGAGAAGAATGCTGAGATATACTTCAATTTTGACATTGGCCATTGGTTCACGAGAGCCGATGTCGGGCAGGAGATTCCAAATCCCCCAGAGTCGATAATGGAACAAATTCCACCAGATTTTATAAAGGAGCTTCATCTCAATGACTATGTGCCGGTTGAAAAAATGTTTCACCCCCCGCTTCATCTTGAGCTAGGTCTCCTCAAGTTTGGGAATCTCCAGAGATATGCGAGGATTGTCAAAATGAAGCGGGTGGAGTTGATAGTTTTGGAGACTTCCCTCAAAAGCGTTGAGCAGGTTCTCCACTGGGAAGAATTTTTGAAGAGGGAGACCGATTTTGTCAAGCAGATTTTTGACTGACGGCTCCTCTTCAGGCGAAAGGGAGGGCATGAAATTGATAGTTTTTCACGCGGATGAATGCGATCCAAAGCGCTGTACCGCCAGGAAGCTGGCGAGGGCAGGAAAGGTGGAACTCGTGAGGGTGCCGTCTGATCTTCCGAAAAATGCTGTTCTTCTCGACCCCTTTGCCGAAACAGCGCTGTCAAGAGGAGACAGAGAACCTGCGATTAATGCCGGGCTTGTGGCATTCGACTGCTCATGGAAGAGGATAAAGGAATTTCCTCAAGCCATCAGGAAAAAAATGGTCTGTCGCGCTCTCCCCTATCTTGTGGCCGCAAATCCAACGAATTATGGAAAGCCAACGATTTTGAGCACGGCTGAGGCTCTTGCTGCAGCCCTTTTCATCTTGGGGGAGAGAGCTCAGGCAAAGGAACTCTTGAGCATTTTTAAATGGGGAGAAGGCTTCTTCCATCTGAATGGAGAGCTTCTGGAAGCATATTCTACCGCGAGCACGAGTTCCCAGGCGGTGGCAATCCAGCAGAAATTTCTCGAGATGCGCAGATGATTTAAATTTAGCGTCAGATTGTTGATGAGAACATGAGAAGAGAAAGGGAGAGGATGCCTGCAAGCGGCGCCGGGCTCATGAGATATTTTGAGGAGGAGGGCCCAGGCAGGAAAATTCCTCCAAAGCTGATGCTCTACTTTGTCATAGGAGTTATAATCTTTGAAATCCTGCTGAGGTTCATCGGTCAAACTCTGCTAGGATTTTAGGATTTTGCCATCATCTCCAAGCGTCTAATTCTTTCCTCCGGTGGCGGGTGGGTGGAAAATAGGCTAAGCAGCTTTACCCCTCTAAAAGGGTTGACTATGAAGAGGTGGGAGGTGGAGGGGTTGCCGGAAGCCAGAGGTCTCGCCTTCGCCGCAGATTCAAGTTTTTTCAGGGCGCTTGCGAGGGCCAGAGGCTTACCGGAGATATTTGCGCCACCTCTGTCTGCTTCGTACTCTCTTCCCCTAGATATAGCAAGCCTGACGAGCATTGCAGCGAATGGCACCAAGAGAAAGGCGAGAAGGGCAATGATCCCCGCCCCGCTGTCCCTTTCACTTCTTCTTGGTGCAAAATATGAGAAATAGAGGGCATAAGTTATGGCCGCGCCAATCATGGCAGCCAAGGTGTTTATCAGCATGTCTCTGTTTTTGATGTGGGCGAGTTCATGCCCAAGGACGCCCTCAAGCTCCTCATCGTTAAGGAGTTCAAGAGCCCCTTTTGTGACGGCGACAACCGAGTGGGACGGGGAGCGACCGGTGGCGAAGGCGTTTGGGGTATCGATGGGGACAACGGCGACCCTTGGCTTTGGGATTTTCGCGATTGCGGAGAGCCGCTCAACGATTTTATGGAGTCTAGGTTCCTCGGCGGGTGAAACAACTTTTGCCCGGTACATTGCGAGAACCCACCTATCGGCAAAGAAATACATGAAAAGGTTGAGTAGGATTGCCATTGCCAGCGCTGCGGTTAAAGAGTATTCAATCCCGATGCCGGTGACATAGCCAACTATCCACCCAACCAACATCAGTAGCCCCGTGAGCACACCCATGAGGAGAGCAGTTCTCGATAATCCGCCCATTTTCCCTTTTTAGATGGGTGGAGAATTCATTTAAGAGTTTTGCTGGGGAGTTCAAGTGATGTTCAGGAGAGATGGAATGTTGGCGATTTTGGACGAAGAGTTTAAAGGGAGGGTCTTGGTTGCTGGGGACATTCACGGGGACCTCGAGGCATTTCTGAGTATTCGGAAGATATTTGGGGAAGATCAGGAGGCCCTTCTGATATTTCTGGGGGATTATGCAGATCGGGGCGAAAATGGGCTGGAGGTTATTCGCGGGGTTGCAGAACTTGTGGAGAAGAATCCAGAGAGGATCATCCCGCTAAAAGGAAACCATGAGGATTACAGGGATGGGGAGCCGTGGTTTTCCCCTTGGACCCTCGGGGAGGAGGTTGAGGCTAAGACGGGGAGCTCGTGGGAAGATTTTCTACCGGAGCTCGAGGATTTTCTTGGACGACTTTTTCTCGCGGCGCTCATCCCAGAGGCGGCGATTTTCGTCCATGGAGGCATGTCTTCAAAGGTAGGCGAGGTGAGACGGATAGTTGAGCCGAGCAGGGAGGTGGAGGAAGATATTCTCTGGAGTGATCCGATGGATGAAGATGGTGAACTTCCAAACCCTAGAGGAGCGGGCGTCCTGTTTGGGCCGGATGTGAGCAGGATGGTTCTGGAGAGGCTGGGCGTGAAGATGGTCATAAGGGGCCATCAGCCGCAGAAGGCATATGATGGGCCATTCTTTGAGCATGAGGGGAGGGTGGTGACGCTTAGTTCAACGAATGTTTATGGAGGAAGGCCGTTTCTTTTGGATTTTAGATGTGGTGAGGATCTTAAGCGGGAAAAGATGGACGTGATATATCTCGGGCAGAAATAGCCTAGCGACCCGCGTCATCAGCTCTGGAGATATGTCTTCAAGATTGAATTGTAGTCCGGTAGGCCGGTTTACCTTTTTTTATGAAGTATCCCACCGTGTGAAGTCTAAACCTGGATTTGCCCTCTGTAATCGAGCAACCACTTCCACAAGGGAACAAATTTCACGGTTCTACCCCCAACCTTTTCGCATGCTTCATAGTCGTCTGTCAGGATTAAGCCGCATTTCAGTCTAAAGTGTTTTAGGGCCTCCACCAAACCCTTGACTTCTCGTTCCCTGCTCTCGCCAGTTGGGTCAAAACAGACCTGTATAGCCTCTTTGACCCTCAAACCCTCTTTGATTAAAAAGTCGCACTCGTGCTTGTTTTTCCAGTAGTAGACATCCTTTCCCCGCCTCTTGAGTTCCACGAAAACTGCGTTCTCCATCGCTCTCCCCCTGTTTTCGCTGAATTTGAAGCCAACATTGCTGAAAAAACCGAGATCGCAGACATAGACTTTCTTGGGGCGCAGCTGTTGTGCCCGGATGGAATAGTCAAATTTTGGCACGAAGAAGAAGAGGAACACCTCCTTGAAATACTGTAAATATGTGTTTATGCTTTCCAAAGACAGGCCATAGCTTCTTGAATATTTTCTCGGGCTGAATGCCGCCGCCGAGTTTGAAGCAAGAAAATCTGCTAGGAGCTTTATCTTCCCGTAGCTAGCGTTGTACCGCTCCACGATGTCTTTGTGGATGATGTCGCTGAAGTATGCTGTAAGTAGCTTCTTCTTTGCCGGTGGGGTCTTGAAAAACACCTCGGGGAAGCCTCCCCACTCCAAGAATCCTGAAAGGGCTTTCTTTATTCTGTTGATCTCCTCCCGTTCCAGCAGATGCCTGAGCTTTATGCCACTCCATTCGAGGTATTCAGCGAAGGAAAGGGGAAAAATCGGGATGGTTATGGCCCGACCGGTCAGTAGCCTGGCATACTCCGGCGCGATAAATTTTGAGGAGGAATCGGTGATAAAAACTTGCCTCACTTTCCTGAGGTCGTACAACTTCCTCAAAAAAGGGACCCAGTCTCTGCATCTGTGTATCTCGTCGAGAAAAAGGTAGGGTCTTGTATCGGGGTTCACGTTCGACTGGTATGCATCAAAAACTTCCCTCAGAGTTTTCTTTGCCAGTACATCGTCTTCAAAATTCACGAGGAGGATTTCCTCCGGCCTGACGCCTTTATCTAGGAGGCTGGAAACCAACTGGTAAAACAGGGTGGACTTGCCACTTCTCCTAACGCCGATCAGCAGTTTTATCTCCCGCAATGTCATGGAGTCTTCAAGTTCTCGTAGCACCACTCGCTCTGTCCCGCGGAGTTCCTCATCCACCGATTTGTCTCTCCACCAGTGGTTCCATTCTGAAAGGGATTCTATAATCATCCTCATTTATTAGAACATTTAATATTTAAATGTTACGATATAGTAGAACATATCCGCGCGGGATTTCCTCGGCCTTACTGGCGGCTCGCAACTTTCGGGTCATGTTTTGAAGATGCCACACCGCAATAGTGAGGCGGGGTTTCTAATCTAAATCACGGAAGATGACACTTGGTCAGGGAAAAGTCAAGAGATCTAAAATGACGAGTTACCGCGGGATGAATGATGTTCAAGTTTTGGTGCGGCAGGCGGGATTCGAACCCGCGTCGCAGGCCCGGGGAGCCTGAGTCCTAGACCAGGCTAGACCACTGCCGCCGTTTTTCCTTTTTCTTCAAATAACTAAAGCCTTTCGCGCGCGACTTCCACGAGCTCAGTTTTCGTCAGGAGACCCGCGAGTTCTCCCTGGAGGTTCACCACGGGCAATCCGGAGATCCTCTTCTCCCACATCAGTCGTGCTGCCTCATCCAGGGTTGCATCAGTTCTCACGGTCAGGGGGGGCCGCAGCATTATATCTCCAACGAGCAAATTTTTCACCCTCTCGATCCTTCGAGCATCCTCGGCAACCTCGTGGAAGGCTGCCAGCTTCATGGCAACCTCTCTTGTCGTGAGTACCCCAACCAGCTCTTTCTCTACAACGACGGGAAGCACTCCAACCCCCTCTTCGAGCATCAGCTTCCTGGCGTGCAGAACCCTGTCCTCTGGCGAAGCCGTCAGGGGACTCGTCTGCATCACTTCCCCGACATAGACATCCCCACAATCAAAGCAAACCTTGGCAAAATCGATCTTCGTGAGAATCCCCCTCAGTTCACTTCCAACGACAACGGGGAGCCCACTGATGTTTCTCTCAAGCATGAGTTCCGCTGCCCTCTTCGCGGTAAGGTCGGGTTCAACTGTTATAGGCTCTCTGCCCATTACTCCGGAAACATGAATTCTGCTTGGGGGTATCCTGTAGGCTTGGGGCGTCCCCAGCCCCTTGATGATGTCCTTTTCAGTGATTGTTCCGACAATTCTCCCGTCATCGGTCACAACAAGCCTCGAGACTTCATTTTTTTCCATCAGCTCCACGGCTTCCATCAGAGACTTGCTCTTCTCTATCGTTATGACCTTGGGCGTCATGAGCTGGTAGACTCTCATCTCAACCCCCTCTTGCAATTCCCCTCACGATATCGGTTTTTGTTATTATTCCTTTTAACCTTCCATTCATCAAAACTGGGAGCCCACTTATTCCTTTGCTCAGCATGAGTTCTGCTGCGGCTGCGACATCGTCGTAGATGTCGACCGTCACAGGGTCAGGAGTCATTACATCTTCTGCTGTGAGGAGAGCTATCTTTTTGATGTATCTTGCCTTGGGTCTTCCCCCTCTTTCCAGTCTTCTCGTGTACCTCACGCTGGAAACTCTCGGCCCCATCCAAGAAACATCGAGCTGGGCGAAAGCGATGTCCCTCTCGGTGATCATCCCGATGGGTTTCTCCCCGTCAACCACAATGACCCTCTTTATCCTCCATTTTTCCATCAGCTCAAGAACTCGGGATATGGAATGCTTCCTGTTGACCACGATGGGGTCTGGGGTCATAAGTGCCACAACTTTAAGCTTCCCCGCGAGGCTCTCGGCAAAATGCCGGATCACATCTGTCTTTGTAACTATCCCCAGAGGTTTGTTGTTTTCGGCGATGACGACGCTGCTAATACCATTTTTTATCATCATCTGGGCAATTTTTTCAATTTCTGTGTTTGGGGAGGCAGAGATCACCCCTTTGTGCATCAGGGCTGAGACTGGAATCTGATCTATTTCCCTTCTCCGCCAGCTTGGCCCGCTCCGGTTGAGCCCCTCGGCGATATCGTGAAGGGAGAGCATCCCCACTGCCGCCCCCTCAGAGATGACAAGGACCCTGCTCACCCTGTACCTTATGAGCAAGTTTTTTGCGTGGGAGACCGGCTCGCTTGGTCTAATCCCCACAACCGGAGAACTCATTATGTCTTTTGCCTTCAAGCCAACAGCCTCAGCAAATCATGCTCGGTTATTATCCCGGCTAGGGCTCCATCCGACAGCACCGGCAGACCCCCACACCCCTTCTCCCTCATCAGGGCAGCGACCTCCCCAGCGTCCATTTCTGGTGTGGCCTTCAGCACCTCCCTTGTCATTATTTCCTGGGTTGGGACGGAGAGGGCCTCGTCCATCCTCTGGGATTTCATGAACTCGAAAACTTTGCTGGAGCCGAAGTATTTCATGATATCGACGGTTGTGATGATGCCGACGAGATCTCTCTCCCTCACGACGGGAACTCTCCTCACCCTGAAAGAGGTCATGCGCCTGGCAGCTTCCCCTATCGGCGTCTCTGGCTCAACCGTGATCACATGCCTCGTCATGTAGTATCCTGCAGTTCTTCCGGTGGTCGCGGGGATGAGAGATATGAGATCCCTTTCTGAGACGACTCCGACCACATCTCCATCATCGTTTAAAACCGGCAGCCCGCCCACACCTGTTTGGAGAAGGGTCTTCACAGCATCCTGAATAGACATGTAGATGTCTCCAGTGGGAAATTTTGTTTCCATGATGCTTTTCACCGGCTCGTTGATCACAGCATAGAAATTTCCTCTGAACTTTCCCTCCACAAGCTTGTACTTCTCTCCTCCGCCGAAGAGATTGACGAAGTCCCTGGATCTGACCACTCCCTCCAGTTTCATGGTGCCGGGCCTCATGATCAAAAGCCGCCTGACGCTGTTGCTCACCATCAGCCGCATGCACTCTTTTATCGGGGTACTCGGAGTTACAGTGACCAAAGGTTTTCTTGCAATTGTCATTATCTCGCCCTCCTTTTTGTGAATCCTGCTTTTGAACTCAACCGGGCCCCTTTCGTATGATTGGTAATGGGGGAATCTCTTCATCATCTCACCTGCAGAATCTCCTGATGATGTCGCTCCTTGTGATGATGCCGACGAGGGTATCTCTGTCGATTACCGGGAGTCTCTTGATGTTTTTTTCTCGCATCAGTCGGATCGCCGCCTTAACCTTAGTGTCGGTGGGCACTGTTATCGCCGGGGTCCTCATGATCGATTTTACCTTTGGCGCAGTTTTTCCTTTTTTCGATTCTCCAGCTGTCCTCACCAACCCCTTTCTAATGAGATCAGATCTTGTGATCATCCCCACAACCTTCCTCTTCCCTCCCTCTCTCCTCACCACCGGCAGCCCTGAGAAGTTTGACTCTTCCATGAGTTTCCAGACTGCTTGGAGATCATCATCCTCGGAGCAGCAGACGACATCTTCGACCATTACATCGGAAACTGTGATGTCTTGGGGGATGGCCTCCTCGAGCCTTGAGAGAATATCTTCAATTTTTATTATCCCGACACCATTTCTCGTGGCATAACCGTCGACCACCGGTGCCTCATCCAGCCCTCTTTCAACCATCTCTCGGGCTGCAGTTGCCAGCTCTGCGGTTGGGGTGAGGATGAGGGTTAGGGGGGACATCATCCCAGCAATAAAAATGTTTGAGCGGGTTGAGGTTACTTTTATCACATCCCTCTGGGTTATTATTCCCTCAACCCTCCCCCCATCGATGACTGGAAGGACCCTAGCACCAGTTTCCCTCATCACAGCTCTGGCGTGGGTGATGAGGTCTCTTGGAGTAACAAATGAATTCAGCGAACGCATGACGCTCCTTACGGTGACCCCCGCAAGCGGGCCTTTGCCTGTCATTTAATCATCTACTCGCCCATGGTGTCCCGGCAGTTCTCGCAGACCCACATTCCATTGATCTCATAAAGAGCGGTAGTGACCTCGCCGCATTGTTCGCAAACGCTTTCTTCGATTTCTTCTCGAGGCATCTCTTCCGCCGCTGAGGCCTCGATTATCTCTGGCGAAACTGCCATGATGTCTGCGGTCGTGATGATTCCAACCAGCTTTCCCTTGTCAACAACCGGTAGTCTTCTGATCTTGTTTTTTGTCATTATCTTGGCAGCCTCCACGACATCGGCGTCCGGACCGATTGTTGTTAGTGGGGAGGACATCACCTTCTTCACGAGGACCTTGCTTGGTTTTGCATCGGTGCTCACAACTTTCATCAGCAGGTCCCTTTCTGTCAAAATTCCAATGGGTCTCTTTCCATCAACAACAACGATTGAGCCAACGCTTTGCTCCGCCATCTTCTTTGCGGCGGTGGCCACGGTGGCGTTTGGGCCGATTGTGAGAACTTTTGGTGTCATCGCCTCTTTAACTGAGACAACTTTCTTCATTTCCACCAATCGTTTTTTTGTAGCGGAGTATTAATAACTTCTTCGGATGAAATCTCAGCGATGGATTTAGAAGTCGAGAGGTGGAAGCGGGAGGCTGGTGAAAGGGCCGCGGGACTTGTGAAAAAGGGGATGGTGGTGGGACTTGGGTCTGGGACAACCGTGGCGGAAGTTGTGGCAGCCCTGAAGGGAAGGAAGTCGGTGGCGACATTTGTTCCTGCATCTTCCTTCATCGAAAGGGTTGCAAGGAGGGCGGGACTGAAAATCTCCCCTCTCTGCAGGGAGCTTGATTTAGCGATTGATGGAGCTGATGAAGTTGACCGGAAGATGAACCTCCTGAAGGGGAAGGGAGGAGCCCTGACGAGGGAAAAAATTCTTCTCAGGGCAGCGAGGAGGGTTGCGATAGTGGTAGATGAAACGAAGCTTGTGGGGCGGCTGGGGGAAAAAAATCCTGTGCCGGTGGAGATTTTTCCCTTTGCGGCAGGATTTGTGAGAGAGAGGCTGAGGAGGCTGGGAGGGGAGCCGGAGCTGAGGAGGAGGGCGGGAAGGCCATTCGTCACAGACAATGGAAATTATATTCTTGATGCTTGGTTTGGGAGGATCGATGACCCGGCGGGGCTTGAGAGGGAGATAAACGAAATCCCAGGGGTTGTGGAGAATGGAATTTTTACCGTTCGGGTAGATCTCCTGATAATCGGTGGGAGAGAAGGGACAAAAGTGGTGAGGCGGGGTTCAAAATAACGGCCTGCTTAGTGCAGATACTTGAGACTGCTTTCAGCGTCTTCCGGCAAGTCTCGGTCAACTATGCACGGCCGTGCACTTCTTAGCAAAACATTCTCGTTTCAAAGCAGCTACAAGTCCACTCATCACGAGAGTCCACTAGCCGTGTGTGGTGAATTCTATCATGTACACCCGGCGGCTTTTTCTCCTCGCCCAGAGGGGAAAGGCAACAACAGCCCCAGCGATGAATCCTCCAATATGCGCAAGATATGCAACATTAGACGAGCCAGGCAAGATCCAAGTTATCGACATCGAGATGAACTGGAGAATAAACCAAAAGCCAAGAAAAGCAGCAGCGGGGATCATTGCCACATGCCAGAAGTAACCAAGCGTCAGGAGGGTGTGAACTTTCGCCCGCGGATAAATAAGCGCATAGGCCCCCAGCACCCCAGATATCGCTCCAGACGCCCCGATGGTCGGGATGGGAGAAGATGGATCTGAAAGGATGTGGAGGGCATCAGCTGCAAGTCCACACCCTATGTAGAACAGGATGAATTTTCCCCTCCCGAGAAGATCCTCAACATTGTCCCCAAAAATCCACAGATACCACATGTTCCCGATGATGTGAAAAAAACCCCCATGGAGAAACATTGATGTGATCAGGGTGTGGAGATTTTTCCCACCTACAATTTCAGCAGGCCTCATTCCAAACTCCTCTATCGTCTGCTCGAAAACCCCCGTTGCCAGCGTCAAAATAAAAACAGCAAAATTGACGGCGATGAGAGCCCAGGTCACCACCGGCCTTCTCCTCGATGGATTTTCATCCTTCAGCGGGAACATCTCTTCACCCTTCCCCTCCAGACTTTCAGAAGCATCGAGTGGCATGTCTGATCTGGGCTCCAGAATTCCACAACATCATCCTCAGACCTCAGAACCCTCCCCACCTGCTGGATGAAGCACCTATCCGCCATGTCCCGGTAGTAGGCCCAGAAGGCTGCCTTCCCAAGTTTTTTCTCCATCCCCCTCAGAAGGGGGTCCTCCCTCTCGGGAAATGGAAACTTAGTTACAATAATGCTTCTCATCCCCTTCAAATCCGCCCCCCTGTCCATCTTCGTCGTGAACATCACTCCATCCTCTTCAACAACATCTCTTCCCTTGATCTTCTCCACCAGCTGTGGGGGAAGGTATTTGAAGGCATGAACGGGGATGAACGCCGGCCTCTCAGCCTTCTCCATCATCTCCCCCAGAAGCCTCCAGTAATTTTCCCTAAAGTCATCCCTCGACCAGCTCCGATAGTTTACCGGCTTCTCCCTCCAAGTCCTTCTCTGGATGAGAAGGCCCGGGAACCTCGTCTCCCCCTCAACCACCAAGGGGTCAATCCCATAGACCTCCCTGAGAACTTCCTGGCTCTGAACTGTGGCCGACATCAGCAGCCACTTCCCGCCAACCTTCCTCCGATACCCCCGAAGGACAGGTCTTGGGTCTGGGACAAGATATGTCACGGAATCCCCCTTCACCTCGCACTCCACATCCTCCCAGTGCTCTAGGACCGATGCAAGCTTCCAGAAGAAATCATTAGCGGTTTCATCGATCTCCTCAAGCAGCTCCTTCAGGAAAATCGCAAGATCTAAGGGGTCTTTTCTCCCGGCGGTTGTCTCCCTCCAGACCTCTTCAAGCTCCGCCTCAATTTCATCCCCCCGGAGTTTTTCTCTCACCCACTCGATTCTCTTCCGGCTTACCGTCACCTTCAGCGCCAGCTGGTCCAGCCATTCGTCAGCTTCATCTATGACCGTCAGCGGGAGCCTCGGGAGCCTTCCAATGGAGACCTCGGCAGCCCACTTCATGGAATTCATGACGATGACATCTGCCGATGGATACGCGGAAAACTGCTTCCAGTAGGGGCACTCCCCATGGAGACAGACGGCCCACTCCCCGGCTACCCCGGTGTAGAACTCCTTCTTGGCCCCCTTCACATCCTTCGCGAGATTTCTTGGAAAAACAAACCCCCACTCCCGGCATTCCTTCAGGGCATCTATCCTTCTTTCCCCAGCCTCCCGGTTGAGACGCCTCCTGCAGGGAAGCCCCCTCTCCGAGCAATTGACCTCACGTCCTTTTGCCCTCATGAATGAGCAGAGAAAGTTCTCCCGCCCCTTGAGAACGCTAATTTTCGCCTTTGAGCCATCCTCCTTGAGAAAGTATTTTTCCCTTTCATAACTCCTCGAATACTGTTCTGAAAGAACTTTGGTTGGAACTGTCACGATTCCCCTCCCCAGCTCAAGAATAGTTCTGATGCCTACCACAGACTTGCCGCTCCCCACCATGGCCTTGAGCAAAATGACGTCGTTCGATTCAAATCCTTCCAAAATCTCCTCTATCAGGTCCACTTGAGTTTTCCCTGAGGAATATCTGCGGGGCTGAAGAGGCTTTTCCTCTTGGTAGAGGTTGAGCGAAATCACCATTTTTCCGTTATTGTTTGTCCTCTCTCAGATAAATCTTCTCCGTCTCTTGAAGTATAAATCTTTTTATATTGGTGTGAATGTAAATTTTACTTGGATTTAATGGAAATAGAAAAGGGAAAGCCCATCAGGATTTTTGCTGAGGAGGAGGGGGAGTGGAAGACCCTGGATCTCCAACAAGCCTTCAAGGTAGCAGAAGCCCTCGCCGACCCTACCAGACAATGGATCTATCAGGTTCTGGAAAACGGTCCCTTCAGGCAGGCCGAGCTCGCGAAGAAGGCAAGCGACTTCTTCAAGAAAAAGATAACAAATGTCCTAATGCGCTATCACCTCAACAAGCTCAGCGAGGCAGGCCTGGTGAGGTTTGGGATAAACCCTGGGCCGGGAAGGGTTAAAATGGTTTACAGAGCCTCGGACCTAAGAGTGCAGCTGAGGCAGTCTCTCTCTGGCGCAACTCCAGAAAACCTGAGCGAAGAGTTAACGAGGATTTTCAGGAGGAGCTGAATGCCGGTCATCTCGGTTCTTGGGACCAAAGGGGGAGTTGGAAAGTCCACCGTCGCGATGGGCATTGCTATATGGATCAGCAAGCTCCAGGAAGAGATGGTCCTTCTGGTAGACGGCGACACCCATGTCAGGACAATTGAGCTGAAGATGTGCCCTGGGGCAGACGCCACCCTTTCCCAGGTGCTTGAAGGAAAGATCTCCCTCGCCGACGCCATCTTTGCATGCCAACTCAAGAGCGGTGGCAAGCCACTTTTCCCAAAGCTGGCGGTCCTCCCGGCCGGCGGAAGATTTCTCCCTCCTGGTGCGAGGGACATGGTTAATTTTGTAGAGACTACTGTCAGAAGATTCGACAGGATGCTCACAACCCTCAGAAAAAAATTTTCCTACATAATAGTTGATACCCCTGCATCGGTGGGGTTCGAGCATTTAATCCTGACGGCAATTGCAGATGGCCTCCTCTTTGTGGTCAACCCAGATCTCGACTCGATCCTCTCAGCCACCCAGACAGCGGTTGGGCTGAAAGAGCTTCTTGGGATAAATTCCATCGGAGTGGTCGTCAACAGGGCACCCAAGGGCAGCACCGCGGAGGAGTGGGCATCTCAGACAGAGAAGATTGCCCCGGTGATAGGAGTAATCGAAGACGATGAGCTTGTGGAGGATTCTTTCAGGAAGGATCTTCCGGTAGTTGCCCTTTACCCTGAGGCTCCTTCAAGCATTGCTCTTGAGAGCATCGCAAGGGAGATCCTCAGGATGGAAATTCAGCCGATGAAACTCCTTCCGAAGTTTGAGTTTGCGAGAAAGGGATAGCTCTCCATCTCGGTCAGAGCTAAGCGTGAGTTCTCAGCCCCCTCCAGATGAATCTCCCAATTGTTGCTAGGGCCAAAAACAAAAGGACCCCCACGGCAGCAAAGAACAGGTAGATAGACGGGACCCAGGAAAATGGCTGGGTGGGAAGAGCGGAGATGATGATGGTGTGGGTCGAGAAGCGAGGAATTGAGACAAACACCTGAATGCCTTCGGCCCCTCTTAAAACTAGATATTCTGGAACATCCTCGTCGGTGGGATCAAGGACATCCCTGTAGTCTTCAGCTTCCCTGATGGGGAGGTTATCTAGGAGAACCCTCAACCCCGTGGTGGGGCGGAAGATGCTGTTTTCAATGTTCATCATTATTGTCTTTCCATTTCCAGTAGACTCCACCTCAACAACAATTTTCTCTTCAACAGCTATCTCCTTCACTTCGACTCTCACCCCAGGATACTGGAAATCAATCGAGGAGATTCCCCTCCTAATTTTCAGAGAGACACCCAGAAAGCCGTTGGCAATAGCATTTTCCAAGAGATCGAGCCGGCGATTCTCTTCTGGAATTTCAAATTCTTCCAAAATCTGCCCCACATTTTCCACAAGATTTTCCATGGTTCTAGCATATGCGGGGAGAACGGTCACCACCACGCTCGCCTCAGAATCAAGATAATCCATGTAGCCAGAGAGAAACGCAGAAATCTTCACGCGCTCTTTGCTGGCAACCTCTGGAGCTATAAATTCCACAGAAGTTCGCCCTAGAACATCGGTTCTCCCGCTGGCAGCTGAAAGAATCCCAGCCGTCGCCGCCCACCCAATTTTTCTACCAGAAATCGGCCGATTGTCGCCATCTTTTAAAGTGGCAGTGATGGTGATGGAATCTCCTGAGAAAACTTCAAGGTTGGAAGGTTCAAGACTCAAAAAAGTTGCCCTTGGGGGAGGTGAAGGGGGAAACATCTGGCTTGGGCTTGGGATGGTCCCCTCCTCCGCCTCAACCGAGAAGGAATAGACCTTTGGAGTCGCTGTTGGGGTTTCCAGCAGAAACTTTGCCCGGAGAAATCTCGCCCGCGGGAGCTCCGAGAGATCGAGCACAGTCATCTTCCCATAATAGGGCAGCCACTCGGTCTCTCCCTTTATTGTGGAGCGGTCGTCGCTGACCTCAACCTTGATCAAGATGTTTTCTCCACCAGAGACGCTACCTCTGATGGCAAGATTCTCAAACCTTGCATTCACCCCAAAATCCTCCCATGGAGAAGTCCACACCCCCCTCTTCCTCCCGCTTTCAAGCGTCAGATGATTTTCCACCCTTCTTGTGTTTTCATGCACTCCCTCATCCCATTTTTCCTCAGAATATCCCCTCCCGCCAACAAAAGTGACATTGGGGCTGCTGGTTGCCAGAAATGTGAAAGAAGAGATGGCGGGGCTCGTCTCATCCTCAGGTGTCTCCAGGTAAAATGTGACCCGCCCATATCTCGCTGGAATTATCTCCAAGGCCGCAAAGCCAAACCTCAGCTCAGCGTCAATCCTATCCTTTGTTGCGAGAGCATCATCCGAGGTTTCGATTGTTATTCTCAAGTTTTCAATTCCTCTTTTCCTGCTTCCTGCCTGAACAGCCAAGTGGTTAGCCTCACCGATGAAATACCATGGAGATGTCCACTTCCCGCAGAGGGGATGAAGCCTGAAACCATAAAAAGTCCCGTAGCCGCTGCCGGTGATTATCTCGGGGAGGTCATCTCCATCCAGGTCCCCGGAGCTGGGCCAGCCGCCGCCAAGACCGGAGGCGAGAAATGGCAGTTTAATCCAGTTCTCCCCAATCCTGATGAAACCATCGAAGCCGTTGGTGCTTGCAATCACCAAAACCTTGGCGCCTTTCAGCGAGATCACAGTGGGTCCCGGGAACCACCCCAGCCCGCCAATCCCGCTGACAAGCATCGAGTTCTCGGTCCAACCGTTTTCCGTCCATTCATAGCCATACATCGCTCCAGGTCCCTTCCCCACCAGGAGCTCTGGATAATCATCCCCATCAAGATCTCCGACCCACGGGAAGATGTAATCGTTGAACTGGGGGAGGCCGGCTGTGAGGGCTGAGTTCTCCACCCAGTTCTCTCCATCTTTGTTCCAGCTGAACCCCCGCAGAATCCCTTGGTGATTCCCGACCAAGAGCTCCAGCGAGCCATCATTCCAGAGATCAAAGAGAGCCGGTGTGGGAAGAGTGGTGATGGTTGGAAGCCCTTTCACAAGTGCCGAGTTCTCCACCCACCCATTGGCTGTCCAGCTGTACCCATGGACGCCGGTTGGACGGTCGCCGGAGAGAAGCTCGAGTGTCCCATCGCCATTTATGTCTCCAAGGGCTGGGGCGGACTGCTCGACCAGAGTGTAAATCCCCTTTATGACATTTTCATTGTCGATCCATCTCTCACCATCCCAAGTTTTTCCACCCAAAAGACCATACTTGTTTCCCAGTATGAGATCAAGTCTTCCATCTTTGTCTATGTCAGCCGTCGCGGTGCAGGACCACGGCCCACCACTCATACCTTTCTTAACATTTTCATTTTCCACCCAGGTGCTTCCTGTCCAAGTATATCCATGAAAAACATCAGCATATTGCTCCCCAGAGATTAGGTCTGGCCTTCCATCCCCATCCACATCTGCAATGCTTGGGTGGGAGTACATGTTGCCAATCCTTTTGAGCCCGGCAACAAGGGAGGAGTTCTCAACCCAGTTTTCTCCCGTCCATGAAAACCCATAGAAGTAGCCGGCGGCACTTCCAGCGATGAGCTCCGGGCGATTGTCCCCGGTGATGTCTGCAAGGGCCGGAGCCGACCAGCTTCCGATATCCCTGAGCCCCTTGATGATTTTGGAATTTCCAGTCCACCTCCCTTTCGTCCAGCTGTAACCCTTGAAGCTCCCTCCTTCCCAGCCAATTATTACATCAATTGTACCATCACCATCAACATCTCCAAAAGCCGGCGCAGAGTTTGTGAGCTGTGGAAGGCCCAAGGTCAAGGTGAAGTCTTCTACCCAGCGGTTGTCCACCCGTCTGAACCCTCTCGTCCCCTCGGCATACTGCCCTACAAAGAGCTCTGGGATGTTGTCGCCGTCCATGTCCCAGAGAGCTGGAGAGGCATAATCGGTTATCGATGGGAGCCCGGCAACAAGAGGCTTCCTCTCGCTCCAGAGGGAGAGGCTGAGATTCTCGTAAAACCATGTGTTTTCAAATTCTCCAGCTTCCCAATCCTCCCTACTGCTCATGTCCCATCTCCCAAATGAGCTGCTGCCATCGATGTTTTCCCGGCAAGCGTAGACTGTTACCTGGCGGAGTCCCCTCCCACCAGCTGTGATGATTCTTGTAAATGTATTTTCGGGAAGGGGCCCGAAATTCTCCATGAAATTTTCCCACACCACCCACACCCTGTCAATGCCCCCGATATCTCCACCGAAAATCCTGCGGACTTTCCCCATCATCTGAATATCTTGGGGCGCCGATTGAAATGGAAGGATGAGCTCCACAGCCAGGTCATCCACGATGAAAACCCTGTTTTCCCTTCTGGAGGTGAAGTTGTCCGTTTCATCCCTGATTTCCACATAGACATCGTAGTAGCCGAGAACAGAGTCGTCCGGAGGATCGAAATCATAATGCCACTCCCCCGTGTAGGCATCGATCTCTGTGAATGTTGAAGAAATGTCGACATTGTCCACCATCCTTTCGCCCAAAGGATTGAAGATGGTGATCCAGCAGATGCCAGCGACATTGTCTATCGCGGTTTTCCCATTGTTGTCCCTGACCCTGATGGTGATTCTCAGATCATTGTCTGCGCCAGAGTTCTCCCTGTCGATGTCTCTGTCAACAATTTCTGGCTGGGCCATCACACTTAAGATTGTCAGGGGTGGGTCTTGCTCTTGAGCCGTAGAGCTTGGAAGTTGAATGGTGGAGAGTACCAGTGTAAGGATGATGAAAAGTGCCCCGGCTTTTTTCATCATCAATCCCTTATCTGCAAAGGGCATAAATCTATCTGGACGCAAACGCCGGCTCGCATTTCACTCCCAAAGATCTGCAAATCTCTTCCACCCTTGCAGAAATCTCCTCCCACCTTTTTGATCCTGGAGCCACTAGGGATGGAAGGCTCTCAATCAACTCCGGCCGCTCCATCTTCAGAAAGTTTGAAAGTCTATGCAGAACCCACCGCTTCAGGTTGAGCTTGTCATAGATGACTTTGCTGCCCGTCTCCGCCGCCACAGAAACAACTTCTCTCAATCCAATTTCATCGTCATTAACTTCCGGTATGATTGGGCCGAGAAAAAGCCAGGTCTCAACCCCTTCCGCCGAGAACTCCCTCAGAACCCCAGCCCGCTCATCCGGGGAAGAGGATCCAGGTTCAAGATTTTTCGCGAGCTCTCTGTTCATCGTGGTTATTGTTACACCAACATCAGAGTTCTCCGGCCTCAGAAGATCGATGTCTCGGAGCACAAGTTTTGATTTTGTTTGGATGGAAACATGGAAGCCATTTGCCAGCAGGATTTCTGCGCACCTTCTCGTCAGCCCCAGCTTTTCCTCAAGAGGCTGATACGGGTCGGTTACCGTGCTTATCCCAACAACTCCCCTCGGCTTTTTCTTCACCTCTCTGGCCAGAACTTCCACGATGTTTTCCTTTGGATAAACGACTTTTCCCCAGCTTGCCGCTAACTCTTCATCCCCAAGAACGGCTGGAGAATAGCAGTAGAGGCACCCGTGAGCGCAGCCGAGATATGGGTTGATAGAATATCTCAGCCCAGGGAGTTTAGACTGGGAGAGGGCGGTTTTGCATTTTATCGGCTCTATCTTCATCAGAAAAATTTGCCCCACTCGCTTATAGCCCGATGTCCTGTTTGGTTTCTAATTCTCCACTTGTGTCGATGTCTTCACTGGTGTCGGAACTCAGACGCTTCTCCAACCGCTTTCTATAAATAGACGAAGAGAGAAAATTTTAATTGGCGGGGATCGGGCTCACTTGGTGGCCTTTACCGAAGCTCCGACTTCGGTGTTCCGCAGAACAGTGATTTCACTGGACTGCGGGTTGCATCCTTTCCCGGATGCGGGGAACCAAGGTGGGCTGAGCCCACTTCGGCATCGCAAGTGATGGCTAGCGTTCACCGTTACATCGCTTGCGATGTACGATGGAACCCGACCCCCGCCGTTTAAGATATATCTTTCTGCGCGAAGAGTTCTTGGATGAGAGGAGTACTGCTGGATGTTGAATACGATGAGGTTGATGGAAGACCTGTTATAAAGCTTCTCATCAAAGGGGAGAAAGAGACTTTCACGGCCATCGATGCCTCTCTCTCACAGTATTTCTATGTGGTCGCTGAGGATCCCCAAAAAGTTTCGAAATTTATCTCAGAGCTGGAAATCTTGGAAAAGGATGAAAAAATCCGTCCAAAAGGGGTGGAGGTGGTGAGGGTCATGAGGCTTGGAAGGGAACTGGAGGCAATCAAGGTTCTTCTCCTCCATCCAAAACACCTCACCGCACTTCGCCACGCCATCAGGGGCCTCCCGAAGGTAAAGGAGATCTTTGGTTATGATATCCCTCCGGCCAGACGCTACCTGATAGACACAGGACTTGTGCCGATGGGCGGCGTTGAAGTTGAGGGAAAAGTTGAAGAGGTGGACGGCATGAAAACACTCCTGTTGACCTCCCCCCCAAGGAAAGTAGAGCTTCCCCTCCCCGAGCTCAACATCATGAGCTTTGACATAGAGGTTTACAACCCGGTGGGGACACCCAGGCCGGAAAAAGACCCAATCCTGATGATAAGCTTGGCAGATAACCATGGGCTGAGGAAGGTGATTACATGGAAGGAGGGCGCGAAGCCATCATTTGTCGATATCGTTGGAAGCGAGAGGGAGATGGTAGAAAAATTCATGAAGATTCTGAAGGAAAGGAAGGTTGACATCCTCCTCGGCTACAACACCGACTTTTTCGACTTCCCCTACCTGATCGAAAGAGCAAGACAGCTGAAGCTGGGCCCAATTTTTGGAAAAGGAGGGATCACAACTAGAAGGAGAAAATTTGCGACCGCTACAAAACTTAGATCAGCAGTTCACGTTGATCTCTTCGCTGCAGTAAACTTTCTCGCCACGATCGGGACGATTAGGTTGATCCACTACACCTTGGAAGATGTTTATCGCCACCTCCTCGGAAAAGAAAAACCAGATTTCGAGTTCACCAAGTTTGTGGAGGCCTGGGAGAAGGGGGGGAAGCTCTGGCAGGACCTCCTAGACTACTCCCTCTCAGATGCAGTGGCCACCCTCGAGATCGGGCTGGAGATTCTTCCTCTTTTCATAGAGCTTTCAAGGGCCGTCGGGCAGACCCTTTTTGATGTTACGAGGATGAGCCCCGGGCAGCTGGTGGAGTGGCTCCTCATCTCGAGCGCTCATAGATTCAGGGAGATGATCCCGGCCAGGCCAGTTGGAGAAGAGTTTGAGGAGAGGGCCATGGAAACCTACACCGGGGCCTATGTCATGGAGCCGGTGAAGGGCCTCCACGAGAACCTTGTGGTATTTGATTTCAGGTCCCTCTATCCATCAATAATTGTCACCCACAACATCGACCCCTCAACGCTCAATTGCGAGTGCTGCTCCCCCTCGGTAAAAGTCCCGGAACTTGGACATCACTTCTGCCAGAAGAATAGAGGGTTCATCCCAGCCACCCTTGAAGAAATCCTCAAGGAAAGGCTGGCGCTGAAAGAGGAGATGAAGAAACATAGAAAAGGCACCAAAGAGTACCAGTCCCTCTACACAAGGCAGTGGGCTTTCAAAATCCTCGCCAACTCCTTCTATGGAATGCTTGGCTATCCCAGGGCCCGCTGGTACTGCAAAGAGTGTGCGGAAAGCGTCACAAGTTTCGGCCGCCACTACATCCACCAGAGCATAAAGATGGCCGAGGACTTCGGCTTCAAGGTGATCTATGGAGATACAGATTCTCTTCACTGCAGGCTTGAGGGGAAATCGAAAGAGGATGCTCTCAAATTCCTGGCGGAGGTCAACAGGAAGCTTCCCGGAGCCCTGGAGCTTGAGCTGGAAGGGTTCTACCCCCGCGGCATCTTCATCACAAAAAAGCGATACGCCCTCATAGATGAGGAGGGAAGAATCACTGTCAAAGGGCTGGAGTTCGTTAGGAGGGACTGGGCGGCAATAGCAAAGAAGACCCAGGAGGAGGTCCTCAAGGCCATTCTCAAAGATGGATCAAAGGAAAAGGCTGCTGAGATCATCCGCGAGACCACTAGAAAAATTTACGAGGGGAAGATAGACCTACAGGATCTCATCATCTACACCCAGCTGAAAATGCCAATAGAAAGCTATCGCTCGGTGGGCCCCCATGTTGTCGCAGCGAAACGCTTGCGGAGCACAGGGCGGGAGGTGGAACCGGGGATGATGATCGCTTACGTGGAGGTGAGGGGGCCAGGGAGCATAAGCGAGAGGGCATATCCTGTGGAGCTATTGGAGGGAAAAAGCTACGACCCGGACTACTATGTCAACAATCAGGTTCTCCCTGCTGTGATGAGGATAATGGAGGTTCTCGGCTACCGGGAGGATGACCTGAAGTTTGAGAAGGAGAAGCAGGTTGGGCTTGACAGGTTCATGTGACGATTATCCCTCCATCTCCGGTGATCGCCACCTCAAAGCTTTCTTTCGCCCTTCTCCCCTGAATCTTCTCCCCGGCCTTCTCGCGGATCTCGCTGATTATCCCAGGGATGCTTGCCTTCACTTTCACCCCTACTTCATCGGCCTTCTTCAGAAGCCTCCCAGGAATTTTCATTATATCCTCTCCCCTTGTGACTTTCACCCTCACAGGGGCGGTGAGCTTCTTCGCCAGCGCAACCGTCTCCGCTGCTTTTGCAATGTTCGCTTTCGCCCGCCTCTCAAGGATGCAGACATTTGGGACGGTAGTTCCCAGGATTTCTGCTATCTCCCGCTTTGAGAGGCCCTTTGCCAGCAGGGTCAAAATCTTCTGCTGTTTTTTCGTCAGAAAAGTTTCTCCCATCACCCCATTATTTAAATGCATCGATTAAACAATTTTGGCGGTGGCATGCTGACCGAAGAAGAGCTTCAGAACTACAGGAGGGCCGGAAAAATCCTAGCCGAGATAAGAGAGGAGGTAAGGAAGGTTGTGAAGCCGGGAGTAAAACTTCTGGAGATAGCAGAGTTGGCGGAGAATCTGATTGTAGAGAAAGGGGCAAAGCCGGCATTTCCCTGCAATGTCTCCGTGAATGAGATAGCGGCGCACTACAGCCCACCGGCAGATGATGCCAGGGTGATAGAGGAGAACGACATGGTGAAAGTTGATTTGGGAGCCCACGTGGATGGCTACATTGCTGACACAGCTTTCACAGTTGCTTTTGGGGAGAAGCAGGAGATGGTTCAGGCTGTTGAAAAAGCCTTGGAGGCGGCTATCTCTGTTGTGAAGCCGGGGGTAGATGTTGGGGAGATAGGAAAGGCTGTGGAGGAGGTTGCAGCTGCTTCCGGCTTCAAGCCCATAAAAAATCTCACAGGCCACAGCCTCGCCAGATGGGATCTCCACGCAGGGATAACAATCCCAAATGTCGGTGAAACTACAGGGCATATCCTCGCTGCCGGCGATGTCCTCGCCATAGAGCCATTTCTCACCGATGGAGCAGGCTATGTTGACGATAAAAATGAAGCGCACATCTTCCGCTACCTCAGGGATGTTCCAGTTAGGCTGAGGATGTCTAGGGGGCTCCTGAGGGACATAAAGGAGAATTACCGGGGGCTCCCCTTTGCTGAAAGGTGGCTTGCGAAAAAAATGTCGAAGCTGAGGTTGGAGCTGACCCTGAAGGAGCTTGTTGGAAGCGGCGGCCTCTGGCCATATTACATCTTGGCGGAGAGGGCGGGAGGGAAGGTGGCGCAGGCTGAGCACACGGTGATAGTCACAGAGAGTGGTGGCGAGGTTATCACGAGGTAGAAATCATTTCTGGAGAACCATCATCGCATGATCCTTTTCATATGGATCGAGAATCTTTGTGTCAATTATTTCCATTTCCTTCCCAAGCTTCTCCATCTCATCCCTGAAGATTTCCCTTGGCTCTTTTGTGACGTCGATTGCCCTAGCCTTCAGAGCCAGAATCGTGTGCCCCCCATCTTTTAGAAACATTTTCACATTTTCCAAGAGAATTTCCACCTGATTTGGCTGGGCGACATCCTGGTAGATGACGTCAACTTCATTTACAAGAGGGGAATAGCTTGATGGATCTCTAGCATCGGCCAGAATCGGGCACATGTTTTTCCTTTTGCTGCAAAGGAGCATGAGGTCATGAAGGGGCCTTGAAGAAATCTCAACGCAGAAGATTTTTCCCAGAGATCCAGCCAGGTCACTCACAAAGCTTGCGGTTGTTCCACTGGCTGCTCCAAGGTAGAGGACGGTGACTCCTGATTTTATCGGCACCTCCTCAAGACCTTTTAGGATGGCGGCCGCGAGTTTACTTCTATATGGGTCCCAGATCCTGTACTCCCCAGACTCATCTGAAAAAGTTTTTTCGTCGGCATATGCTTTGCACCCCGGGACGAGGCTTTTGGTTGCAAGCTTTTTTGTTTTATCCTCGAACTCTATCCAGAAGACATTTTCTATCTTTTCATGGGGGATTACCCTTGGCATTCGATTATAGAACTTCGCCCGATTTCATAAACCTTTCGGGAGTTTTTTCAGTCTCAGTTAAAGAATGACTTCCCCTATCTTCTCTCTCGGAGAATTTTGGCTATCTTGGACTTGAGCTCCGCTACAAGTCTATCCCCGGCATATGTTCCGGCCATTGCATCTATCCTCGCTGCTATCGCAATCTTTCCGGCCAGCGCTCGGGCAATTTTACCCCTGACATCCTTTGGGTTCCCTCTAATGTCCGGATACTGGTAAATCACCCCATGCTTTGGAGGTCTCGCTTTCCCCTTCATGGATCTGAAGAGGGCTTTTTCTGCCCCCAGAACCTGGATGGTGCTGGCAGGCAATTTTGAAAGCTTCTCCAGCCCACCCGCAAGAGAGATGAGTCTGGCTCCTATGGCCCCGCCGACCACAGCTTTTAAATTTGGGGCGATCTGGGCCATCACTCCATCGATATACTCTGCCAGCTCTCCTCTCACTTCGTAGATATGGAGAATCTCTTTAGCGCAGGCGCTTAAGGTACCAACATCTATTTCATCAAGAGGTGCCCCAACCGACTTCTGGGCGGCATCAGAGATTTTTCTTGCATCCTCCTCCCCAACACCTGCAACATTCTGAATCATCGCCGGGGTAAACTTCTCCCTCTGTCCAAGTCCCTCCACAAGTTTCAGATATTTTATGTGGTCTGGGACCAGCCTGTTGAGCTCCGGAAAGTGGAGAGAATACCATTCCCTCAGATGTCCGGTGAGAATGTTTATTGCTTTATCCATTTCATCGAGCAGGGATATAGTTTGAATGATGAGTTTATCCCTCTGGGTTGCCTCCTTCCTCAGCTTCAGCCTCGTGATGATCAAGTTCACCTCGCGCTGGAGGCTATCGATTTCAGGATAGCCCATCTCCCTTGCAATCTTCTGGAGATTTTTTCTGAGGACGCTTCCAGCAACATTGGGGGCTTGAAATTTGAAGTGGAGGTTCGGGAACTCCTTCTTTATCTGCTCTATTATTGCCCGCGATTCCAGCACTACCTCCTTCTCTCCGCGCTCGGCCACCTCCCTCACAAGCTCTCTGTGCTCATCCGTCGGCGTTCCCATCTGGATGGTCAGGAGCCTCCCAGCAACCTGTCCAGCATCTCTGGGGAACTGCTTCGAGGCCAAGAGATTCCCCGCTTCATCGAAGGCAAACACTCCCAGCACACACTCTGCTATGTGGACAGTCATCCTCCACCCATCTAAAATCTAACTTTCATGTTATAATCGTTGATGCCTCTTCACCGGAGGAGCCATGGATTTCCTATCCTGACCTTTTGAAGGCCCTCTTCCCTGCATATCTGGAGGAACTTTTCTGCATCATTTTTTCTCGTGAATGGCATGTCGTCCATGTAGTGGAGGGGGTGAAAGGCCAAGAGGGAATATGGGATGGTCGGGTCGAGATCAGCGATGAAGGAGGCTATCCCACGAATCTCTTCCTCATCAATGTAGCCCGGGACCAGAAGAGTGCTTGCTCTCGCCAAAGGAACCTCTGGTCTTTCCCCATGTCTTTTGGCCAGCCATTCAAAATTTTTGTAGGCAGCCCTGTGGGTGACTCCAGAGAGGGCGTAGAGGATTTCCGGGGACCAGCACTTCAGGTCCGCCTTTATTCCCCCGCCGCTTTCCAGTGCTATTTCTGTGAAGCGTTCGAGAAATCTTTTACTCATGCTCAGGTTTGTTTCGAGACAGCAGCGCAGAATTCTCTTTTCCTTTCCCGCCCTTTCTCTCATGAGCTCCGCTGAGGCAATAACAAACTCCATCTGGCTTGAGGGATCTCCGCCAAAATAGCAGACGCACCTAACCCTCTCACCGGCTTTTTCCGCAAGCTCCTCCGAAGTCATCGCTGGTTTTTTCTCCACCGTTAAATCGCGGAAGCTGTAGTTCTGGCAGAAGAGACAGTTATAGGTGCAGCTCCCCAGAAAGACGGAAAGGTTGTAGAGGCCGATGTCTCCCCTTGGCGTCCTACACCACTTTGGATATCCCGCCCCGCCCGACCCAGCGCAGAATTCTGCCGGGACGCAGTTGGTCGGGATCGGATCGTAGTACCAGGAGAGGAGGCCAAGCTTTGATGTCCCGAATTTCCTAAGAAGCTTTCCATCCCGGTTTTCCACAAGCCCGCAGAATCCAACTCCTCCATCTGGAATCCTGCATGCGTTTCCACAGTCGGTGCAAACTTTGCCATCGGTTGCCCTCGGAGGCGCCGGCGGCAACCCATATCTTTTCATCACCTCCGCATGAGCCCTTTCAATAAATGGTCTTGCATCTTCAAACCTTTCCTTCACGCAGGATGGGCAAACCTTCAAAGTTTCAGAAATCTCCTCAGATTCTTTGCCGCAAACCTCACATTTTGATCTCCATCCAGCCATCTGAGGGATAAACACCGCTAAAACATCTACACTGCTTCTAAAATGTTTGATGGCGGGAGGTGATTCTTGTATAAGCTGATCGCGGTGGTTCATTTTGTGGAATCGAAGATTTAAAAGTTGAGCCTATCCGAAAATGGAGACTATTAGCCACTTACCCAATAGTTTGCTATCTCTAAAAGAAGCAATTTGCATGAAATCCCAAATCCTTATAAGCTATTGCCCCAACGCCTAATAGAGAAAATGAGTGAATTGGTTGATTCTCTCAAAAAAGTTCTTGAAACCGCCAGAGAGTGGGAAAGAAAGCCAACAACCATTCCTGGAATCTTCCTGATGAAACTTCCGGGATACAAAAAATCGCCACCGCGGCTGATAGTCGAGGTCAATCCCACAGATTCCTACGGGAACCCGACCAAGAAGCGGGGATTGATCATCAGGGGTGCGGCCGACCTCGAGGAGTACAGGAAAATCCTCGCCAACAAAAAGATCGACGAGCTTGTGGAGGCCCTCACCAAGGTCAACCCACCACTTGTCGAGCGGGGAAAGACCGGCGGAGAAGTCATAGAGATATAAACTGACGATTGCTAACCTGAGGTCTGTCTGATCGAAAGCTCCTTAGAGCTAGCCTCCTGGATCAGTATTGAGTACGAAACATCGGACGCAAGAATCCTTGGCGTTTACAATACACCCGACACATGTTGGATACACAGAATAGGTGGCAAAAGCTTTATATTAGGTGCCAAAAATATACTATTAGGTGATTATAGGTGACAAAAGAAAAAAATCAGCCCCAGACGCCACCAGAGATGGGAATTGAATACCGGGCAACCATTCGATTCCCGCGCAAAGATTACGAGTTCATGCAGAAAATGATTGAAGAGGGGGAATACACGAACATGACGGAGATAGTTAGAGAAGCCGTGAAGAGGCTGAGAAAGGAGGTGGAGGAGGCAAAGATGATGGAGAAGTATTTCTGTGCCCCTCCTTTCCCCCCATTCTGGCTTCGAAAAATGGCGTGGCGCAGGCACCTGAGGCTCCCCGATGAAGAGGCTGAACAAAAATGAAGCAGCTAGCGGTGGTAGCCGATAATCTCACGAAGAGATATGGGGAGCTGGTGGCGGTCGATGGAGTCTCCCTGAAGATAAGGGAGGGGGAGTTCTTTGGGCTCCTTGGGCCAAACGGTGCGGGAAAAACTACTTTCGTTCACATGCTGACCACCATCCTTCCTCCCACCTCCGGCACCGCCAAAATCTTCGGCAGAGACATCTTGAAGGAAAGAGATGAAGTCAGAAAACTCATTGGCATAGTCTTTCAGGACCCATCTCTAGACAACCGCCTCACGGGAAGGGAAAATCTAGATTTCCACGGGCGGCTCTACGGGATGCCAAAAGCCGAGAGGAAAAGGAGAATAGACGAAGTTCTGGAGCTCCTGGAGCTGAAAAACCGGGCGGATGATCTTGTTCAGCACTACTCCGGTGGAATGAAGCGGAGGCTGGAGTTGGCAAGAGGCCTCATGCACCGTCCCAAGATAATGTTTCTCGATGAGCCAACTCTTGGTCTCGACGCTCAGACCAGGAGAGTGATCTGGGACTACCTGGAAAGGCTAAACAGGGATGAAAAAATCACAATATTTCTCACCACCCACTACATAGAGGAAGCAGACTATCTTTGCGGGAGAGTGGGAATCATCGATCACGGGAGAATAATTGCCCTTGGGTCCCCCGGCTCGCTGAAAAACAAACTTCAGGGAGACATAGTTTTCCTGGAAGTTGCAGACCCCCAGCGGCACATAGGAATTTTTCAGAAGATGAAAGCTGTGAAGGAGGCAAAAATCGTCGCCGGCAAACTCTACCTGAAAGTGAACAATGGAGAGAATGCTCTTCCAAGACTAATCGAAGCCGTTAGAAAAAATGGAGGAAATGTTCAGAGCGCCGGGATCAGCAGGCCAACCCTTGAGGATGTCTTCATAAAATATACCGGCCGCCAGATCAGGGAGGAGGAGCCGCGGGCAAAGGTGATGGGGCCCGGGATGCACGGGTGGAGATGATGAGGGGAGAGGCGATATACACTCTGTGGCTGCGGGAGATGAAGTGGTTTGTGCGTGCAAAGGCGAGAATCGCCCAAACAGTTTTCCAACCATTCCTCTGGCTTGCGATAGTTGGAATTGGGATGGGGTCGGCGTTTAAATTTCCCGGGAACTTCACCTACATCCAGTTTCTCGCCCCAGGAGTTATCGGGATGAGCCTGATATTCTCGTCAACGATGGGCGGCGTTTCCATCCTCTGGGACAAACAGTTTGGCTTCATGAAGGAGGTGCTGGTCTCACCAGTCTCTAGAACCCACATAATGATTGGAAAAGCGCTTGGGACAGTAACGGTTTCCATCATCCAGGGCTCTCTCCTGCTCCTTGCCGCAGGACTTCTGGGTGCATGGCCCCCGAGCATCTTTGCAGTTCTCCAGATACTGCTGTTCATGCTGCTCATCTCCCTCGCGTTCGTCAGCTTTGGGTTGATAATCGCCTCGAGGCTGGAGGACCCAATCGCCTTCCCGGTAGTGGTCAATTTTCTGATAATGCCCCTCTTCTTCCTCTCAGGTGCCATCTTCCCGCTCAGCGCCGCCCCGGAGTGGATGAGAGCCATTGGCCATGTCAATCCCCTCGCCTATGGTGTGGATGGGCTCCGAAACGCCATGCTCGGTACATCTGAATATCCTCCGCTGGTGGATCTCGGCGTCCTCTCAATATTTTCCCTCTGTATGATCCTCTTAGGAGGATATTTATTCCAAAAGATGAAAGCCTGAGCCAGCATTTCCGCCCACGGGAGCATTAATAATCAGAAAATCAAAAACTCTTTTAGATGGAAAAAGCCAGAGTGGCAATCGCCGGCCTTGGATTCATGGGGAGAATGCACGCCCGCTGTTTGAGTACAATCCCAGAGGCAGAAGTCGTGGCGGCATGGTCAAAATTTCCTGAGGAGCACCAGAAGTTCCGGGAATTCACCGCAACTCTCGGCATGAACATCTCGGCCTACTACACAGAGCTGGAAAAAATGCTGGAGGATGAGAGGATAGATGCAGTTTTCTGTGCCATTCCCCCGAGGTTCATGGTTGAGGTTGCTTCAAAGATAGTTGAAGCTGGGAAGGCGACGCTGGTGGAATGTCCGCCGGGGAGCACACCAGAGGAAGTAGAATCTCTCAGCAAGCTTGTGAGAAGAAAAGGGGTGAAAGCCATGCCGGGACACTGCTACCGTTTTGCCCCCTGCTTCAGAAAAGCCAGAGAGCTCGCGGAAAATCTTGGAAAACCATCGATGATCAACTTCAGGGAATTTGTTCCAGCCGAGAGCCTCGCCAGGCAATGGCCCCGCGGCTCCTGGATCTGGAAAAGGGAGAACGGTGGGCCGATTCCAACAATGACCGTCTTCACAATGGATTTGGCCCGGTGGTTGCTGAACTCCGAGCCATCCATCTCCTTCTCGATTCTTCAATGGCAGGATATTGAAGAGCTTGGAATCCTCGGCTATGATGTGGTAAACATCCTCAGATTCAAAAATGGGGTTGTGTGGACAAATGAGTTCAGTGGCAGCGTTGGAAAACTCATGAACAGCATGCAGCTTGAGATCATCTGCGAGGAAGGCCGGGTTTTGGCAGATGGTCCAGAGAGGGTCATCATGGAGGGAAAGGAAAGGGTCGAGGTGCCGCTGAATCTCACTAGGCAGGAGAGGTGGGGCCATAAGTTTCAGGACGAATACTTTGTGAAATCCGTGGTCATCAATGATGAAGACCCATCTGTGACGCTGGAGGATGCAAAAAAGGCCCTGGAGATGTCCCTTTCCATCCTCAAATCAGGAGAAACTGGTCTTCCGGTCAAATTTGAGAATCTCCGCCAAAGTTAAATAGAGTCTTGACAACAGGGATTCGGAGATGGTAGGCCTGCGATCGCTCAAGAGGTTCTTTGAAAAACCTGCTGAAAAGGAGCCTGAGGAGGTGAAGGAAGTTCCAGTGGTCGAGCTGGAGGAGAGCATGCCCTCTCCCACCCCAGAGCCTGTCTACATAAAAAGTCTAGAGCTGAAAAACCAGGTCGAGGTTCAAGATGTGATTTCAGAAGTTCAGAGCGGCAACATCATGATCGTCGACCTCGCCCCCCTCCTCAGCCAAGACCCAGCGCAGGTGAAGCAGGCGATAGATCAGCTCAAAGGCGCCTCGAGCAGGATAGGTGGGGAGATAGGAAAATTGACCGATTCCAAGATAATAATGACACCAAAGTTCATCAAGATCAAGTTCAAGAAATCAGACTGATCCCGGTGCCGCCGGATGGTTGAAAGAGATTTTGAGGTTGCAGTTGAAAGATGTCCACTCTGTGGTGCCGCAAATTCCTGCACCTTCAGAGGAAAAATTCATGAGATTCCCTACTTTGGCGAGACAATGGAGAGCATCCTTTTCTGCACCTCATGCAACTTCAGGCATGCCGATGTCATGCACCTCGGCGAAAAAGAGCCCTCCAGACATGAATATAAAATAGCTTCCAAAGAGGACATGATGGTTAGGGTTGTTAGATCTAGCACCTGCCACATAAAGATCCCAGAGCTCGGCGTCCACGTCAGGCCCGGACCAATTGGAGAAGGCTTCGTCTCTAACATTGAGGGTGTGTTGGAAAGAGTTAAAAATGCCCTCCTAATCTTAAGAAACTCTACCTCTGAAAATAGCGAAAGCGCTGAGAAGAAGCTAAAGGAGATAGAGGATTTAAAAGAGGGGAGGAAAACGGCGACCCTCATCCTTGAAGATCCTTCAGGCAACAGCGCGATAGTCAGCCAGAGAGCCGTTAGAAGAAGGCTCACAGAGGAGGAGATATCGCAACTCTAGCGAAGTCTTATCGTCTCGAGATTCTGAGGAGCCCTCGTTTCCACCCTGAACATCTTGCGAATGGAGCTGGCAAAGTTTAGACATTTGCTCTCCTCCCCGTGAATGCTTACAACCCTCTCTGGCTTCGGCGATATCTTCTTTATATAGTTCATCAGCTGGGTTCTGTCGGAGTGCCCGCTGAATCCTTCAACAGTCTTTATCTCCATGTTAACTTTGACCTCCTCCAGCCTTCCCTTCTCTCCCCTCAAGGGGATCTCCCTCCACCCCTTCTGAATCCTTCTCCCGAGCGACCCCTCCGATTGATAACCAACAAAGACAAGGGTGTTTTTTGGGTCGGGGGCGAGATTCTTGAAGTACTCTATAACTGGTCCCCCGGTCATCATTCCCGCTGTCGAGATTATCACGCAGGGCTCTCCTTCTATCACATCCTTTCTCTCGTCCGGCGTCTTCACCCTCTTGAAGATGTCTGAGAGGAAGGGGTTGGCATCCGCCTGAAATATCTGCTCTCTGAGCTCCCTCGAAAGATACTCTGGATAGGCTGTGTGGACCGCTGTTGCCTCCCATATCATCCCATCCAGATAGACGGGGACATTTTCAAGCAGCCCCCTTCTGGTGCAGTCCTCGAGGAGAACCATCATCTCCTGAGCCCTTCCAACAGCAAACGCCGGCACTATCACCTTGCCCCCTCTTTTTATCGTCTCCGCCACAGTTTTGATCAGCTCCTCCTCTGCCTGGGCCCTCCTCGGCTGAACATCGTTCACATCCCCATAGGTGGTGTCGATAAGCAGAGTTTCAACTCTCGGGAAAGTGAAAACTGCTGGAGAAAAAAGCCGGCTCTTGTCAAACTTTATATCCCCGGTGTAGACAACATTGTAAACTCCCTCCCCAATGTGGAAGTGGACGATGGCTGAACCAAGGATGTGGCCGGCGTTGTGAAGGGTAATTCTGATGTCTGGGGCTATGTCTGTCACATCCCCATAATCCAGCGGGATTGTGTGGGAGAGAAAGGTGGTGAGATCGCGCTTCGTGTATGGGAGTTCCTTGTCTTCCCTCTCGGCAACTTCAAGGTAATCCAGCTGGAGGAGGACTGCAAGATCTCTGGTTGGGGGTGTGCAGTAAACTGGACCATCATAGCCCTGCCTGTAGAGATAGGGAATGTATCCGCAGTGATCGAGATGGGCGTGGGTGAGAATCACCCCATCCAGATTTTCAAGCTCTGCCTCGGGAACATCCAGGTATGGATATGCTCGGTCCTCTGAAGCCACATTCACGCCACAGTCAATCATTACCCTGCTTTCAGGGGTCTGAAGGATGAAGCAGGACCTCCCGACCTCTCTGGCCCCTCCGAGCGCAGTTATCCTCACCCAGTCCCCCTTGCCCCCCTTGCTCCTGTGAATTCTCCTCCCGATTTTTCTGAGGATTTCCTTCCTCTCTTTCCCCGCCTGGATCATTGAGAGCCTTATGGTCCTCACCAAGTCAGACCTGATGGGCGGGGCCCTCACAACCCTTGGTGTCCATTTTATCTTGTACATGAGCTCTCTGAGAACAGAGCCCTCTTTCCCTATCGCCACACCTGGCTTCTCGGCCTCAATTGTGACCTCCCCAACATCCTCGCTGAAAATTATGTCAGTTATTCCGGCTTCCTGAGGGATGAACTCTCTTATGATTTTTTCAGCCTTTTCCTTTGGGAGGAGGATTTCATCGTCTGGACGGAGAATTATTCTCTTCCTTATCTTTTTGGCGAGATTTTTTATGGCATCTCCTTCCTGCGCCAGGATGTCGAGGTTTGTGCAGTAGAGGACGACCCTGGGCCCCTCGAAATCCACCTTCTTTACCGACTCTCCAAAAGGTGACTCGGTCTTTACTATTCGTTCTATTTCTTTTAGCAGCTCTTCTCCAGGCATTTTATCATCGTGAGGAATCAAGCAAAGGATTTGATGCTGGCGGGCGGTATCTCCCTGTAGCCGCCCCTATCGATCACAGCCACCATCACCTCGTTTCCTGTGGCGATATCCCTTTTCATCGCCGTTTTAATGGCTTTTACCACTATTGGAAGGACCTCATCGATCTTCATCCCCTTCTTGATTTCGCTTTCGAGCACCCCATATGCCACGGACGACCCAGAGCCAGTTGCTGTCATTTCTTCCTCGGTAAGGCCCCCATCGATGTCAAGGAAGAAGAGTTTTGGTTTGTCCCCCTCGAGGCCACCGACGAGGAAATTTGCGATGAAGGGGAAAAGTGAGGAGGAATTGAGAATGTTGGCCAGAAGTCTCGCGCATGCCGTCACCCCCATCGGAGCCCCCTCATGCAACTGATAGTATGCTGCTTCCGCCCTCAGAAGATCAACCAGCTTTTGGGTGTCGGCCACGCTCCCGGCCGTCGTGAATGCTATGGTGTCGGTAATTTTGTATATCTTCTTGGCCTCTTTGCTGGCAATCAGATATCCTCCTGTGGCCCTCGTGTCGGTAGCAAGGACCACTCCATCCCTGCAGACCACCCCAACTGTGGTGGTCCCCTTCAGATATTCTGATTTATCTGCTCTCAATCCATCACCACAAAACGCCGCATAGAAGCAGCAAATAAAGGTTTTACCACCGATATTTAAACTTTGCCAGAATAGTTGGACTGAGGAAATTGAAGGAGCCAAAATTCATTCAGCTTCCGAGAGAGATCTGGATGGGGCCGGGGGTGCTGAAGGAGACTCCTGGGGCATGTGAGAGGCTAGGGCTCAAGAAAAAAGCTGTGCTGGTGGCAGATGAAACAACCTATAAAATCGCTGGGGTGAGGGTTGAGAGGCTGCTGGAGAGCCGCGGGATCGATGTTTCTCCTGTGATTATCACAAGCGCCACGATAGAGGAAGTGGAGAGGGTTAGGGGAGCCGAGCGCCCAGAGTTCTACATCGGAGTTGGAGGAGGGAAGGCAATAGATGTAGCGAAGCTGGCTTCATTTCTTGAAAAGGAACCATTCATCTCAATTCCAACGGCAGCTTCCCATGATGGCATTGCCTCATCGAGAGCATCGATAAAAGGGGGAAAAAAGCCGACTTCTATAGAGACCCATGCCCCTCTAGCCATCATCGCCGACACCCTGGTTATAAAAAAGGCACCCCACCGCCTTCTCGCCGCAGGATGTGGGGACCTTCTTGCAAACTTCACGGCCGTCTGGGACTGGCAGCTGGCCCATAGAATTAAAGGGGAGCCATACAGCGAGTATGCTGCGACACTATCCCTTGTGAGCGCTCAGATAGTAGTGGACAATGCGGAGGTGATAAGAAGGCATTCTGAGGAGAGCGTTAGGAAAGTTGTCAAGGCCCTCATCTCAAGCAGTGTGGCGATGGCGATTGCTGGAAGCAGCCGCCCGGCAAGCGGGGCTGAGCACCTTTTCAGTCATGCTTTAGACATGGTTGCCGCAAAACCTGCTCTTCATGGGGAGCAGTGTGGGGTGGGGGCAATAATGATGGCCAAGCTCCATGGGAAGGATTGGAGGAAGATCAAGAAAACACTGGAAACTGTTGGGGCGCCCACAACCGCGGAGGAGCTTGGAGTCACGGCAGATGAAGTAATAACAGCGCTTGTGTCTGCCTGGAAGATCCGCCCGGAGAGGTACACTGTGCTTAGAAGAGGGCTGGAGAAGAAAGAGGCCGAGAAGCTTGCGAGAGAAACCGGCGTGATATAGGGAACCTTCCACCTTTTTATTTTTTCACCAGAATTATTTTTCGATGAAGAAAAATCCCAGGGTTTTGCGGGAGATTCTCTACAGGGTTTATGAGAAGGGGGAGCTCTTCATGACCCAGAAATCTCTGGCGGAGAGCTGTGAGATTTCCCTTGACGCTGTGAACAGGGTCATCTCCAAGCTCTTCCAGTTTAGGGCAATTGAAAAAAAGCCTTTTGGCTTCAGGGTTGTTGAGCCGAAAAAAATTCTTCTTTACTGGGCGACCACTAGAAATCTTCAGGCAGACATCGTTTATTCAACCTACTCTCCAGATGCGCCCGAGGAGATAGAGAATGACATGCCCGAGGGCACCATTTTCACAGCATTTTCCGGCTACAAGAAGAAGTATGGGAGCTGTCCCCAGAGCTATGATGAGGTGCATGTTTATTCTAAAAACCCAGAGGAGATAAAGCGCAGGCATCCTGAGAGAGAGGCGGGGATTGAAAATATCATTGTTATGAGAATGGACCCCCACCTGGAAAAGCTGAGCGAGAAGTCTGTGCCCCCCATCGCCCAGATTTACGTTGATCTATGGCAACTGGGGGGTTCCGCTGCCGAGCGTTGCCTCCTTGCGCTCGACGAAAAGCTGGAGGCGAGATCAACTGAAGCCTTCAAGCAGCTGATTGGACTGCTTCCAAAAGCTTGAGTTCCTAGGATGAGCTAGCTTTAACCTTTTAAACTACTACTACCAATTTAGAAGGAGAAAATGAAAATCGTCTGCCCAAGATGCAAACACGAGTGGAATTACCGTGGAAAATCAAAATACTACGTCACCTGCCCTCAGTGTCTTAGAAAGATAAAACTTGATGAACCGCCGGGGAGGAGATGATGGTCAGAAGAAGGAGAGGGCTGGTGATGGGCATTTTCTCCGCAAAAGGAGGTGTGGGGAAGACAACCACAGTGGCTAATCTTGGCGCCGCAATTTCGCAGAAGTTAAAGGGGAAGGTCATAATCACCGAGACGAACATGACAGCTTCAAACCTAGGGCTTCACCTGGGAATTGTTGACCCGCCGGTAGTAATTCAGGATGTGGTTTACGGGAGGGTGAAGATAAGCGATGCGATAATAAAAACTGAGTATGGGCTGCATGTTCTCCCCGGCTCTGTAGCCTACACAGAAGAAGTCGGCCCGATAGACCTATCCCCGGTGATAGAGGAGCTGAGAAAAAAATACAGCTTGGTTCTGTTGGATACTGCTCCTGGGTTTGCCATGGAAGTGATTGCCGGGATGAAGGTCTCCGATGAAATCCTCGTCTGCTGCCAGCCCCATGTGCCAGCAATTGCCGGGACCCTTCAGACGTTCAGGATGGCTGACCGCATGAAGCTCCCCGTCTTTGGTGTTGTCATGACGAGGGTTGCTGGAAAGAGATACGAGATTCCGATAACAGATATCAGGAGAACCCTTGGCTGGCCAACGCTGGTCCAGATCCCGGAAGATGACATGGTGCCGGAGAGCATCACCAGGGGGGTGCCGGTGGTCATGTATTCTCCAAACTCTCCAGCCGCCGTCGAGTACAGGAAGCTGGCTCAGATGGTAATATCCCACTTGAGGGCAAGAAAGAGGAAACATTTGGGCGCAAGAAAGAGAAAAACCTCTAAGAGCACCGGTAAAAGGAGAAGGTGATGGGGGATAAAATTGTTGTGCGTCCTACTTCTCGCCATCATCACTCCCATCTCAAGGCTGTATGCTCCTCTTCCAGAAGACCTCAGGAAAACTAGAAGAAAATTTCCTTTAAAAAAGGGTGTGCCGCAGATCCTGGAAGAAAAATCGCGCGAAACATTCAGAGCCCTTCTTAGCCATGGTCACGCCGGGCTCTGGATAACGGCCACCCAGCCGGAAGAGGTCAGGAAAAAACACAAGCTTTTTCTCACACCAATTTTATGGTTGACAACCGAGAGAGATGATGAGCTGTCGATTGCTCCAACCAACCTTGAAAGGATACTGAAGGTTTGCCAGCACTTTCTATCAAATGCCAGAAATCCCGCTATTTTCATAGAATATCCTGAGACGATAATCTCTGCAAATGGGCTTGAGAAAACAATAGAATTTTTTAAGAAACTCAAGGAGCTGTGCAAGAAGGAAGAGGCCATACTCATCATCCGAGGAGCTGGGCTTGGAAAAAGAAAAATCCAAGAGATAAATGAGGCTATTTCTGGCTGAGGTGGCCCAGGGCTCTCCCTATCTCCAAATATGCCCAAGCCCAAATCAGACACTCGAAGCTCTTTATTAGATCTCCCTTCCCAGCAAAATGCTCTGAGTCGCTTCTGTAGGCGAGGATATTTTTCAAAAACTTTTCTCCCATTTCCGATGTCGCGGCGGTTTCGGCCAGGCTCTGGTCGAGCTTTTTACTCCACTTCTCAATTTCTCCCCGAAGCTCTTCCTCTAGATCCATCCATCCACCTCAAGGGGAATCCCGATATCGGCCACGATTAGCTCGCCAACAAATTCCGGCTTCTTTTGCAGCCCAATCTTAGGCCGGTGGAATGTTACGGTGGCATCGGCTTTGACTGCCTTTCCCAGAATTTTTCCAGACTCTGCATCGAGGCCAGATGGAACATCGACAGCAACTTTAAAGGCCCTCGAGGAGTTTATCAGATCTATCACCGAAGCTTGGGGTTCTCCCACCTCCCCTTTTAACCCTGTTCCAAAAATTGCATCGACCACGGCCTCCGCGGAAGAAAGGGCTTCTCCAAGCTTTTCAAGGAAATCTCCGCCCATTGTCGTCAGCTGAACTCCTTTCAGCTGCTTCAGTCGGTTCCAGTTGAGCTCTGCCCTCTCGCTCCTGATGTCTTTTTCCTGTCCAACCAAGAAGACATGGACGGAGGCTCCACTGTTGGCGAGATATCTCGCCGCAACAAAGCCGTCCCCACCGTTGTCCCCTGTCCCGGCGGCCACGACAACTTTTCTGCAGCCTTTTCTAGAGACGAAATCTGCAACAGCCTTTCCGGCGTTCTCCATCAAAAGGAGTCTTGGGACCCCGGCTGCCTCAGCCCTCTCCTCAATCCTCCGCATTTCCGCCGGAGTTATGTATCTCTCACCCCTGGTTTTCATCCCGCCAAGAATCTGCAGGGCCTCCGCCTCCAGGAAGTGGAGATTTCCCGGAACGATGAGGATGTGGGGGGGAGGGCCAAAGTCCCGTGAAAGAAGATCTCTGACCCTGCCTGAAACCACAACCCCATCTTCGCTTCCAGCCCTAGCCACCCCAACAACAAGAGTGTCCTCGGTGAACACCCCTTTCTTGAACCTCCTTTCGAGCTCCAGCATCACCCTCAGCCCTTCATTGAGAGTCATTGCCCTTCCCTCTTCAACCCTCAAATCCATCAGAAGCAGTGTGTGGAGCCCCCTTCTCAGATTCTCCGCCAAAACATCATAGGGTCGGGAAGAAATGTTGTCCTCAAAAGGAACCGTGGCGGAAGCCCCGAATTTGTAGCTTTGAAGACCCGCAACCCCGGCCGCGGCGGAGAAAATGCTTCCGGCGTGAATCACCCTTGTTTTTATCCCGCGTTTTTCTGCCCGCAGCCTGAGGTCAACGTGGGTTGTGGCAACCATCGGGTCACCGGGCACAAGGAGGACAACCTTTTGAGTTCTCGCTGCATCGAGAATTTCTTCGGGGTTTTCCTCGATTTTTTTCCTGTTGACTACTTCCACCGGCTTTCCAACCATTCTTTCCAGCTCTGCTCTTGATAATCCAGGAACAATGCTTGTGTAAAGCTCTGCATACACTTTATCGGCTGTTCTTGCCTCATCCAACCCATCCAATGAAATCCCGCGCCTGGTGAGGCCCAAGCCCACGAAGACGAGCATCTGGCAAGACATTTACATCAGAATTTTAAAGCGGTTCTCCTCGGTCCTTTGACTTGGAGGCTACTGCCTTTCGCTTCATTTTCTCATTCGGCTTTTGGGGGGGAGTTCCAAGTCAGACGCTTAAAGAAAAACCCTTGGCGCAGCAAACCTGATTGTGACCAACTGCATCACGCCAGAATTTTAAAGCAAAGGGGCAAAGTCTATGCTGGTGGGCCCGTGGCTCAGTCTGGTTAGAGCAGCCGACCCCTTTGGGGGGCTGAAGCTCTTAACCGGCAGGTCGGGGGTTCGAATCCCCCCGGGCCCGCCAAATGACCATCCCCTTATATCAAGGCGCGCGAAGGGGTTATGGAGGAAATGAACATCTTGGTGATTGGAGCCGGCTATGTGGGATTGACCACTGGTGTTGGCTTTGCCTCTCTCGGCCACAAAGTGGTATGCGCAGACATCGACAAGAAGAAGGTTGATATGCTGAATCAGGGGAAATCCCCCATCTATGAAGAAGGCCTAGATGAACTTCTAAAAAATGTGAGATCAAAAAAGCTCTTCTCAGCCGTGACCGATGTCCAGGCTGCAGTAAAGGATGCAGAGATAATTTTCATATGCGTTGGGACCCCATCAAAGAAAACCGGTGAGATAGATCTCCGCTACCTCCTTCAGGCCGCAAGATCGGTTGGAGATGCCCTAGGCAAGGTTGATGAATACAAAATTGTTGTTGTTAAATCCACGGTGGTTCCCGGGACCACTGAGGAAAAGGTTATCCCCATCCTGGAAAAATCCTCGGGAATGAAGGCCGGGAAGGATTTTGGGATATGCGTCAACCCCGAGTTTCTCAAGGAAGGGAGCGCCCTGAAGGATTTCTTCCACCCTGACAGAATTGTTATCGGTGAATTGAATCCAAAAAGCGGCAATGCCCTAGCAAGACTCTACCACAACTTCAAATGTCCATTCATCAGAACCAACCTGAGGACGGCGGAGATGATAAAATATGCTTCAAATGCCTTCCTGGCGGCAAAAGTGAGTCTGATAAACGAGATTGGAAACATCTGCAAGAGGCTCGGCATAGACGTCTATGAGGTGGCAAAGGGAGTGGGCGCAGACCCGAGAATTTCACCCCACTTCCTCAGGGCAGGGATTGGTTTTGGTGGCTCCTGTTTTCCAAAGGATTTGAAAGCGCTGATAGCCAGGGCCGAGGAGCTCGGCTACCGCCCGAAGATTCTCAGGTCGGTGATTGAGGTGAATGAAAGACAGCCCCTCCGCCTGCTGGAGCTCCTTAAAAAGCACATCCCCAATCTCCGCGGCAAAACGATAGGTGTCTTGGGCCTTTCATTCAAGCCCGGCACCGACGATATCAGGGAGGCCCCATCGATAAAAATCGTTAGGGAGCTGCTGAAGGAGGGCGCCAAGGTGAAGGCCTACGATCCAGAAGCAATGGAGAACTTCAGGCGGCTTTTTCCAGACATCGACTATTGTAATGCAAAGGAGGTTTTGAAATCAGATGCAGTCCTGATCCTGACGGAGTGGGAGGAGTTCCGCAGGCTCGACTACAGGGGAAAGGTTGTTATAGATGGGAGAAAGATAGATGAGGCAAGAAAAGCAAAGATATACGAGGGGGTCTGCTGGTGAAAGCCGACAAGTTGGTTGGATTGATCCCGGCGGCGGGAAGCGGGAAAAGGTTGTTTCCCTTTGCAAAAGCAGTTCCAAAAGAGATGTACCCGATCCTCGGAAAAGCCGTCATTGAGCATTGTGTGGAGAATTTGAGGATTGGAGGAGTTTCAAAAATATTTGTGATCGTCGGGTATCAGAAAGGAGCGCTGATGGACTACCTCGGAGATGGATCCCTCTTTGGTGTAAAAATAGCGTACATCTATCAGCTAGATCGAAAAGGTCCGGGGACAGCGATACTCCAGGCCAGGGACTGGATTGATTCAACTTTCGTCACCCTCTTCGGTGATTCTTTCATCGAGCCAAAGGAAGAAATAAAAAATCTGATCGCCCTCCATCTCAAGGAGAAGCCAATCGCCACGATACTGCTGTTTGAGGTGAACGATCCTCGAGGTTACGGCATAGCAAAATTTGAGGAGGATAGGGGAATTTTAAGAGTTAAAAAGCTTGTGGAGAAACCAAGCAGGAAACAGGCGAAACCTCTCATGGTAAATGGCAGATATTATGCCTTCTGCGGAGCCGGTGTTTTTGAGCCCAAGATCTTTGACTACATCTCAAAGACAAGACCGGGGGCCGGCGGCGAAATCCAGATAACAGATGCGATGATGCAGGCAATAAAAGACGGAGAAAATGTGAATGCACTCGTGCTCAAAGGAAAATACATTGACATTGGAAAATGGGCGACGGTCTTTAAGGCTGAGAAGGAACTTCTCGAGTCCCACACCCTCGAATTTCACACCAAAGAGAGAGAAAAAATGGCAAAATTGATCCAGGAAAAGTGGGGAGAGTGAGCACCAGAATCTACAGCTTTTTTCTCCAGTAGTCAAGGGTTTTTCTGAGGGTCTCGTCAAAGGGGATTTTCGGCTCCCATCCGCACTCCCTTTTTATCTTTGTGTTATCTCCAACAACAATGGGTTCATCGGTCGGCCTGATTTTCTTTGGATCCACCTCTATCTTCGGCCTGATGTTCGAAAAGCTTAGCAGCTTGTTCAGCATGTCTCCAATTCTGAGGGGTTTCGAGGAGCATATGTTATATATTTCCCCTATTTTCTTTTTTTCAACCAGTATCCAGAAAGCCTCCAGCGCATCCTCCACATCCATCAGATCCCTTATCACATTGAGGTTGCCAACCTTCACCACCGGCTCTGCCTCCCCCCTCTCAATTTTCACTATCTGTTTACAGAAATCGGAGCAGGCGTCCCCAGTTTTCCTTGGTCCAGTAGCACCAAAAATTCTGACCATTATCGTCTTCATCCCATAATTCTTGAAATATTGGCATGCCATCAGCGTCTGGGCAACTTTGCTAACGCCATAGGGGCTGACAGGGAGGAGTGGATGGTCCTCTTTTATTGGGGGCTCATCGGGGGAGATTAACCCATACTCCGCGCTGGACCCCGCCACCAGGATCACAGGATCGATGTTCATTTTTCTCACCCTCTCAAAGAGATTCACCGTGCCGATGACGTTCGTCTCCAATGTTCCCCTCGGCTCTATCCAGGAGATGTCTGGCCTGCTCTGCGCCGCCAGATGAAAAATCAGGTTAGGCGAAGACTCCTCAAGGGCATTTCTCACATGCTCCTCCTCTCTAACATCGCAGGTGATCAAATGGAGTTTTGGAACGAGATGCGCAACATTTTCCATTTTTTTGTCGTGAATTGTCCCATAAACTTCGACATCCTTGGCAAGAAGAAATTCAGCCAGCCAGCTCCCGATAAACCCATTCACACCGGTTATCAGAGCTCGCACACCATCTCCTCCGCCTACAATTCAATTTCCAGCAAATGTCTAAATACCTACCGCAGATAGATAAGTGATATCGATGATTATAACGAGAAGTCCAGCAAGAATAACTTTTGGTGGTGGCGGCACAGATCTCCCCTCTTACTATCTCCAGCGCGGGGGCTTCGTGATAGGAGCTGCAATAGACAAATATATCTACATAAACCTGCACGACATTTTCATCGACAAAATCATCGCCCATTACTCAAAGTCTGAGATGGTCGACTCAGTTGATGAGCTGAAACATCCGATAATAAGGGAGGCTCTGAAGATGACGGGGGTCACAAGGAGGATAGAAGTCGGAAGCATGGCTGACATCCCTGCAAGAGCTGGGCTGGGTTCATCCGGCAGTTTCACAGTGGGGCTGCTGAAAGCCCTCCATTTTCACAACAGGGAGTTCGTCCCACCCCAGGACTTGGCGGAGGAGGCATGCAAGATAGAAATAGAGCTGCTGAAAGAGCCGGTGGGAAAGCAGGATCAGTACATCGCGGCATTTGGGGGGATTCTAGCAATAGAATTTAAGAAGGATGGGACAGTCATTCCACAGTCCATGAGATTGTCCAAAAACACCCTTGTTGACTTGGAGGACAATCTCCTGCTCTTTTTTACGGGATTTTCCCGCAAGGGCCACAAGGCTCTGAAAAAACAGGACATTCTAACTAAAAGAGCCGACCGGGAGATGATCAGAAGTCTGGATGAAATAAAAGAAATTGGATATTTGTGCAGGGATGCCCTAAAGGCAGGAGACACCGTGAGATTCGGAGAGCTGATGAATCTTCACTGGCAGAGCAAGAAGAAACGCGGGAAAGAAATCACCAACCCAAAAATAGACAGATGGTATGAGATAGGGATAAAAAATGGCGCTGTAGGGGGGAAGCTTGTGGGAGGGGGAGGAGGCGGCTTTCTGATGTTTTATGCGAGCGACAGGGAGAAACTCAGGGCCGCGATGGAGGGGGAGGGCCTCAGGGAGGTAAGATTTTCATTTGACTTTGAGGGCGCAAAAGTTCTTGTAGGCACATGACAGGAGAGCCAGATGGCAAAAATAGCAACTTTCGGGCTGTGGCATCTCGGATGCGTCTTTTCCGCTTGTCTTGCCGAGCTAGGGCATGATGTGGTGGGGACTGATTTCGATAAAAAAACGGTGGATGATTTGCAGCAGGGAACCCCGCCAATCTATGAGCCTGGATTAGAGGAGTTGATAAAAAAACACCTTGGAAAAAATCTCAGTTTTGAGCCTGACAGAGAAAAAGCTTTGAATAGCGCAGATTTCATTTTTATAACATTCGATACCTCTGTGGATGAGCAGGACAGGCCAGACTTAACGCCGATAATGAATGCCGCCGACGAGATCTCAAGATATGCAAAAGATGGAGCAATCATCGTTGTTTCAAGCCAGGTCCCGGTTGGCACCTGCGACGAAATAAAGGAAATAATTTCACAAAAATCACGGCGAAAAGTTGATGTCTGCTACCTGCCGGAAAATCTCAGACTTGGCCGGGCCCTTGACTCATTTCTGAAGCCGGAAAGGATTGTGCTGGGTGTAAATGATCCTGAGACATCCAAGAAGGTGAAGGAGCTTTTTCTTCCTCTGGAATGTGAGATTCTAGAAATGAGCGTCAGAAGCGCAGAGATGTCAAAGCATGCCCTCAACGCTTACCTCGCCACATGCATTTCTTTTGCAAATGAAATCTCGGACCTTTGCGAAGCCTACCGAGCCTCAGCGGTTGATGTTGCAAAAGCCTTGAAAACCGACGGGAGGGTTGGAAAGCTTGCGCCGCTGGCCCCTGGCCTTGGGTTCTCCGGCGGCACCCTAGCGAGAGATGTGCAGGTTCTGAGAACTCTCGGAGAAAGGGTAGGTTGCAAAACGCATTTGCTGAACGCCGTCATGAATGTGAATGAAGAAAGAAAGCATCTCGTCCTTAACAAACTGATGAAAATTTTCGGTGATGTCTCATCCCTCAGGGTGGGAATTTTAGGCCTCACCTACAAGCCGGGGACGGACACCTTGCGACGTTCACTGGCCCTTGAGGTCGCAAGAGAACTGATCTCCCGGGGTGTGCGGGTGAAGGCACATGACCCCAAGATCTCTGGGCCGATAGATGGATTTCCAGAACTTCAAGTTTGTTCAAGCATTGAGGAGGTAGCAGATGGCTGTGATGCATTGGTTCTCATGACAGAGTGGCCAGAGTTCAGAGATCTCCCATTAGAAAAATTGAAGAAAATTATGAAAAGGCCGGTGATTCTTGATCCAAAGAATTTTTTGGATGGAGAGAAGTTGAAGAGGATGGGATTTGAATACTACGGGGTGGGTGTTTGAAGCTCAAAGGGAAAGTTGCCATCGTCACGGGAGCGAGCAAGGGAATCGGGCGGTGTATCGCAGAGACCTTCGCCAGGGAAGGTTGCGCTCTGACAATAGTTTCCAGAAATCTAGAAGAGATAGCTGCTGCCGCGAAGGAAATGGGAAAATATGGGGCTGATGTATTGGCTTTGAAATGTGATGTTTCGCGAGAGGAGGAGGTGAAAAAGATGGTGGACGCCACGATTGAAAAATTTGGAAAGATAGATATTCTCGTTAACAATGCTGGGATTTACGGCCCGTTGGGTCCATTTGTAGGCAACTCTCTGGAGGAGTGGAAGCAGACAATTGAAATAAATCTTCTGGGAGTAGTCAACTGCACAAAGTTCGTCCTCCCCCACATGATTGCTGCGAGAAAGGGCAAAATAATAAATCTTTCTGGCGGTGGCGCGGGGGGCCCCCCAACCCCAACTCTCAGCGCCTATTTCACATCAAAGGTTGCAGTAGTTGCATTCACAGAAATCCTCGCCGCAGAAGTGAAGGATTTTAACATTCAGGTAAATGCAATAGCCCCAGGAGCTGTAAACACAAGGTTGCTTGATCAAGTGCTGGCGGCTGCGGATAGAGTGGACAAGAAGTTTCTGGAAAAATCCATAAGGCAGAAGGAGACGGGCGGCACACCTCCCCAGAAAGCCGCCGACCTTGCTCTCTTCCTAGCCTCAGATGAGTCGGACGGGATAACCGGCAAGCTTCTCAGCGCCGTCTGGGATGATTACAGGAGCTTTTCGCAGCTACCGCCAAGCGTCAGAGATTCCAGCATCTATACCCTCAGAAGAATCGATGGAAAATTTTTCAGAGAGGTTCAGCCATGAGGATTGGAATAATCGGTGCTGGGCTGGTGGGGAGCAAGAGGGCGAAGGCGATTGGAGATCACCAACTCCTGGCCGTGGCAGATATAAATGAAAGCCGGGCGAGAGAGCTAGCTGCAGCTCATAGGTGCAGGTGGACAAAAGACTGGAAAGATGTTGTTGCAGATGATTCAATTGACCTGGTGATTGTTTCCACGACAAATGACTGGCTTGCACCGATTACAATTGAAGCAATCAAGAATGGAAAGCACGTCCTCGTAGAAAAGCCGGCTGCCAGAAACCCCCCAGAGCTTCAAAAAGTAATCGAGGTGGCGAAAAAACATCCAGAATTAAAGGTGAAGGTTGGGTTCAATCATAGATTTCACCCAGCCATTCAAAAGGCCAAGGAGATTTTTGAGAGCGGCAGGTTCGGCAGACTCATGTACATTCGGGGAAGGTATGGGCATGGAGGAAGAAAAGGCTATGAGAAGGAATGGCGGGCAAAACCAGAAATCGCGGGAGGTGGAGAAATGCTAGATCAGGGCATACACCTCGTGGACCTCTGCAGATGGTTCGGGGGGGATTTTGATGTGGCGATGGGATATTGCGCCACAATGTTCTGGGACATGGAGGTCGAGGATAACTGCTTTGCCCTTCTAAAAAATAAGAGGGGGGCGGTGGCATGGCTCCACGCCAGCTGGACTGAGTGGAAAAATCTTTTCTCCTTCGAAATTTTTTGCGAGAGGGGGAAGCTGGAGATAAATGGACTTGGAGGAAGCTATGGTGAAGAGACCCTCACCTGCTATAAAATGAGACCAGAGTTTGGCGTCCCCGACAAAGAAGTTTTCTCCTGGAAGGGAGAGGATGTCTCTTGGAGGAAGGAATTAGAGCATTTTGTGGCGGCAATAGAAAAGAAAAAGCCAATTTCTGGCACTCTTGAGGATGCCGCTGCGGCGATGAAGCTGATTTTCGACATCTACAGGTGGAGCAAAAAGCAGGGATGATTTTTGTGAAAAGGAAAATTCCCGGGGTTCCAGTCCGCGATATTTCTCTTTCGGATGTTAATACCGTCGATGAAATAGTGAAAAAAATGTTTGAAGGTGGAGGTTTTGTGGCAAAAAATCTGGCGGTCGCAACGGACATCTTAGAAAAGATGGTCAAGGATGAGAAGTGCGTGAAATTTTTGTCATTTCCGGCGTGCATCATCGCTACAGGCTGCAGAGGAGTCGTAAAGGAGTTGGTCAAAAGAAAGCTTATGGATGTCCTGATCACCACTTGCGGAACGCTTGACCACGACCTGGCGAGGTGCTGGGGAGACTACTACCACGGGGATTTTTCGGCAGACGACAGAAAACTAAAAAAAGAAAGAATCCATAGGCTCGGAAATGTCTTCGTGCCCGAGAAAAATTATGGATTGATTTTGGAGGAAAAGCTCCAGCCAATTTTCGAAGAAATCTGGAAAGAGAGAAAATCCATAGGGGGAAAGGATCTGATCTGGGAAATTGGGAAGAGGGTGAAAAACAAAGACTCCATCCTTTACTGGGCCTGGAAAAATCAAATCCCAGTTTTCGTTCCCGGGATCTTCGATGGGGCAGTGGGAAGCCAGCTCTGGATGTTTTGGCAGTCCCACAGGGATTTCAGACTGCAGATGTTTGAGGATCAGCAGAATCTTGCAGACATTGTTTTCGGCGCTAAAAGAACCGGGGCGCTGATGATTGGAGGCGGCATAAGCAAGCATCACACGATGTGGTGGAATCAATTTCATGGTGGATTGGACTATGCCGTGTACATAACTACTGCTCCAGAGTGGGACGGGAGTCTAAGCGGAGCCAGGGTAAAAGAGGGAATTTCCTGGGGAAAAGTGAAACCAAATGCAAGGTTTGTTACGGTGGATGGGGATGCGACGGTTCTTCTTCCGATAATAGTGGCGGCCCTCCTCGAAAGGCTCAAAAGGAGGAGAATCAGGTAACCCAGATCGGAAGGGGTCTCCCTTCTTTTTTCATCTCTTCAATGACTTTCCTCGCGCTTTCTTTTTTTGTTCCAGCATTTCTTCTTATCTCTTGAATGCTTTCTTCGCCCATCGGGGAAATCTTCAATTCCCTAAATTTTATAGCAAAATCAAGCGCTTCTTTTCCACTCTCGGTCCTGACTATGAGTGTAGAATGCCCTTCGGGAGCTCCAGTAGCCCCAATGGAGATGTCGGCTAGCTCTGCCGAGAAATCCATGCAAACTCTGCAGGGCAAATCCACATATTTTCTTGCAACTGAAAGCGGTATCTCTCTGGTAGGCTTCATGGTCCTATAAATCAAAATTCTCCCATTTTTTATGTCGAATTTATCTATTTCCAGAAGCGGGGTTTTCGTCTGTCCTTCCACAACTTCCACGAAAAAATCATATTTGAAAGCTTCGCGACAGAAGATCCCGATGCAGAGTTTCACTGCTTCTGAAAGCTGTCTGTTTGTTGGATTTGCCATCTGGATCTGTCTGACTGCGGCTATCTGACAGGGAAGCCCAACAATTGCCAATTTTTTCTTATAGAAGTGGCGAATGGCATCCAACAGTCCAGTTAAGAGCGGCCCCCGCACATACTTGCTCCCGGCAGCGTCAAGGAGTTCATCCCTCGTAGTTGCAACAAATGGAGCCGGCATCCACCTCTCGCTTCCCATCCCCGTCACCACCGCCCCATCGACAAACTCATATTCAAGGAGAGTCCCGAGAAGTGAAGTGGCGGCCCCTCCATCCTGAGCTCTCTGAAGCAAATTTTGGTCCTCGGCTCTCGCGGAAAAGATCTCCAAATAGTTTCCTATCGCTGGATCCCCACTTTTACCGAAGAGTTTCACCTTTATCGATTCAAGCGATGCCGTCTGCGGACATCCCCCATAGCATATCCCACAGTTTATGCAAGTCCCGGTGAGAGCAGCCCTGTTTTCCCTGAGGCTCAGACACTGAACAGGACAGGAAGCAACGCATGCTCCACATCCCAAGCAAAGCTCACGGTTGGCGACATCCCCTTCAAGGTCTTTGAACGTTTTTACCGTCATGAAATTACCCGTGAATATCCATATCTCCTTTTGTCATAAAACGGTGGGGTTGTGATCTCTGCTCTGGCAAGTTTCCCCCTGATATCTATGAAGACTGTTTCCCCCTCTTTCAATCCAGCCGGAACATATCCCATCGCTATTCCAATTTTTAAAAGAGGTGAAAATGTCCCAGAAGTTACTTCCCCAATTTTCTCGTTATCTCTCATAATTGAGTACCCCTTCCGAGGAATCTCTCTTCCAGCCATCTTCAATCCAACTCTGAGTTTTTTCACCCCCCCTACCTTTTGGGAGAGAAGCGGCTCTTTCCCAATAAAATCTTTTTTGTCAAACTTCACCACGAACCCGAGCCCCGCTTCTAAAGGAGTGATGTCTTCACTCAGCTCATTCCCATAGAGGCAAAGCCCAGCCTCTATTCTCGTTGTATCTCTAGCTCCAAGCCCGCAGGGAAGGATCTCGCCAGCCCCGAGAATGGCCTTCCAGACTTTTTCAGCCCTCTCGGGAGCTTCCCGCGTGACATCCATCAAAAATATTTCAAAACCATCCTCCCCGGTATAGCCGGTCCTGCTGATGAGGGCTTTTTCACCGGCCACCTCCCCCCAAGCCGCCTTGAATCTTTTAACCTTGGAGAGGTCAATGGATGCGATTTTTTGAAGGAATTCTTGCGCTTTTGGCCCCTGCAACGCCAGGAGGACTGTTGTCATCGTGATATCTTTCATTATTGCCTCTTTCGGCAGGTGCTGTTCAAACCATGAAACAATCTTCTCACGGTTGACGGCGTTGCACACAACTATGAATTTCTCTTCGCCCAGCCTGTAAACGAGGATGTCATCCTTCACCCCGCCCCTTTCGTTGAGGACTGTAGAGTACTGTGCATCGCCGGGCTGGAGCTTAGAAACATCATTTGAAGTCACCAGCTGAAGGAATTCCATAGCATTCTTCCCTTCCACAAGTATTTCCCCCATGTGGCTGACATCGAAGAGCCCGGCCTTTTCTCTCACCGCCATGTGCTCTTCTTGGATAGAGCTGAAGCTCATGGGGCATTCCCACCCAGCGAACTCCACCATCTTCGCTCCGCTTTCCCGGTGGACCCGATCGAGCTGGAGAAGGTGCATCAATTCCTGTCAAATGGAAAAAACTTAAATGTTTTTGTCATCATTTCGTGTGTCGAAGATTTGCTGAAGTCAAGAACTTTTCCTGCTCAACTGAAACTCAACACTTTCCTCGACAATGTCTTTTAAATTTAGGACTGGTCGCCATCCCGTCTTTTGGCAGAACTTAGAATTGTCCCCCACGAACCCATGAATTAGCGCCCCGGGATACAGTTCATATGGCCTGAGTCCAGAGACATCGCAATAGATTTTTTCGCTTGGGATGTCGTACAGTCCACACGCGATTTTGACAAAATCTCCGGTCAAAACCCCGCGACCAGAGCACACATTATATGGATTGTTTGGCTCACACTTTTCTGCGGCCAATAGATGCGCGTTGACACTGTCTCTGACGTGAGTGAAATCCCGCAAGGAATTGGGATTTTGAATGATGATGCGATTACTCTTTCCCTTTTGGTAGGCTGCTATCTGCTTCGCCACCACCATTGTAAAGAATCTATCGTCCCTCGCCCTTTTCATTTTCTTTGGATTCCCCACCCCTTCCTGGTTAAACGTCCTGATTTTTAGCACGGGGAGGCCATGGTTGTAAAAAAAGCTTTCCCCGATGTATTCCGTCGCTATTTTGCTGACGCTGTAGGGAGAAGTTGGCCTGAACGGCTGAGTTTCCTTTATGGGGAGCTCGTTTACCCCCATCACATACCCATATTGCTCAGATGATAGTGCAGTGTAAACCGTCTGAATGCTGTCCCCGGCATGTTTTGAGAGCGCCTTGAGCAGGTTTATTGTTGACCCCACGTTGTTTTGGAAAACCAAGTTCGGTTCCTTTAGACTAGTTGGCACAAAAGATATCGCCGCATAGTGAAAGAGGATCTCCGGCTTTTCCTCCTTGATTATTTCATCGACATGGCCATAATCCATTAAGTCGCAGGCATGCAGCCTGATCGAGTTTTTTAAATCGCTTAGGTTTGGATATTTCTGTAATTCGGGGCTTTTCACGATACCCACCACCTCTGAACCGAGCTCGATTAGCCTCTCGACGAGGTTGCTACCGACGAACCCCCCAACGCCGGTAACCAGAACTTTTTTATTTTTCCAGAATTTCCGCCTGGGTGATGAAGACTTCAAATTTCTAGTCCGCTGATAGTCTTCCCAATTCTCATCATCGATCAAAATATTCTTTTCATAGAGGGGGCGCAATTTTTGTTTTATGTCCATTTTTTTCATCACTTCGTCAAGGGGTTTTAATTTTGGCATTTTCTCTAATTCTTAATCAGCCTAGACTTAAAAAGGGGATAAGTTCTCTACATTCGAGAACTCGGCCCAGATTGTGGAAAGTGAGGGATTAATACAACCAGCCGCAATATTCTACCGATGGACTTCTGCTTTGTGGAAGAGGTCTTTCCGTACAAAAGGGATGGCGAGTTGGTGATGCAAACGGGTAGCGGAGCCCACGCATTCTTCTTAGCCAGAGAACTCACGAGACGGGGGCATGAGGTGAGAATGGTATGTGGGAGAGTTCCAGGTACTCCGGCAAAAGAGGTGATCGATGGAATAGAGTTCAAGAGATATGGAGAGTATGTCCCATGGTCCGAAAGACCGCCGGTGATAGGCGTTAAGAACGCTCTCCTCAACAATGTGGTTGGGCTGAGACTGCTAAATGAGGAGATAAAGCGCAAAAGGCCGGATTTTCTCGTCGCAGGCATGTCATTTTCAGCACCGAGAGCAATCTTTCTTTCAAAAATTCACAGGGTGCCATTTATCGCCGGGGTTTACGATCCAAACGATTTGCGGTTGTATTTTAGGCATGTGGAGGGGACCATCTTAAACTTTCTCGGCGGAATCTACGTGTGGCTTTACACAATTATCCCAAAATATGCAGATCTCATCGAGACCCTTCTACCAACGACAATTCCAGAGCTGAGTGATAAATTTGGTATAGACGAGAAGAAGATATTTGCCACCGGGCATGGAGTAGACACGAGCAGATACAAATATTCAGAAGATAAGGAAAATCTTATAGCAGTAGTTGGCAGAATCACCCCCTATAAAAGAGTAGACATGGCGATAGAGATATTCAGGAGAGTTAGGGAAGAAATAAAAGATGCAAAGCTTGTTGTGATAGGTGGCGGTGAAGACAGAAAGCGCATAGAGGAACTGGTTCGCGGCGATGAAAGCATAAAGCTTGCGGGCATCCTGCCAGAAGATGAAAAGATAAGGATACTGAGGCGGAGCAAAATTCTCTTATCATGTTCGGAGTTTGAGGGTTTCGGGGTCCCGCCGATTGAGGCGCTCGCGTGCGGAGCAGTTCCGGTTCTCTCAGACATACCGGCGCACCGGGAAGTGATAAAGAACCACGGCTACATCTTTTCAAATGTTGACGATGCCGTCGATGAGATAGTCCGGCTTATGGCCGATGAAAAGAGGAGGAAGAAGATGGCTAGAAGAGGACGTGTTTTTGTTGAGTCGAACTACACTTGGTCAAAGGTTTGCGATAGATTTTTGGACGGCATAAGCCGATGGAACGGTTGATGAGTTTGTCCAAACGCTGCTTCCTAAGATGAATTAGAGGAAGCGCGAGCATCGGGATACAGCGGTTTACCGAGTTCCCCACAGCTCCCAATGACAAACGCATTTTCGAAAACAATGGAGTGGCGGAGCGCATTGACTACCAGCTCAGAGGAAGGGAAAACCGTTTTAATAAAAAGGAAGAGAATAGGCGGCGGGAGAGCATGCCAATAGAGATAAAAGAGGAGATTCAGGTGCCGGAAGGAGTTGAGTTCAGGGTGGATGGAAGAGCTGTGGAAATCATCGGACCAAAAGGGAGGATTAAAAGAGAGTTCGGATTTCCAAGCGTTACCCTCAGCGTCGATGGAAGAAAAATAATTGTGAAGACCATGGGAAAGAGAAAAGAGGACAGGGCAGCAGTAGGCACCGTGAGAGCTCACATCAGAAACATGATCATTGGAGTGACTGATGGCTTCACAAAAAAGCTCAGGGTCGTCTATTCACACTTCCCGATCACAGTAAAGGTGGAGGGAAAGAAGGTCTTGATAAGCAACTTCCTAGGAGAGCGGGCGCCGCGCCAGGCGAAAATAGTTGGGGAGACTGAGGTGGAAGTGGCCGGGGACGAAATTCTTGTGAAAGGGATAAGCAAGGATGATGTCGGGCAGACTGCAATCAACATAGAGAGAGCCACTGCGGTGAAATACAGGGACAGGAGAATCTTTCAGGATGGATGCTTTATAGTGGAGTGATTGGATGAAGCCAAAGTTCAGGAGACAGGACTGGTGGGCGGTGAAAAGGGTTGGGGAGAAGTGGCGGAGACCCCGGGGCATCGACAGCAAGATGAGGCTCAAAAAGAAGGGGAAACCCCCACTAGTTTCAGTTGGTTACAGGTCGCCAAAGACGGCGCGAAACCTTCACCCGTCTGGAAAAGTGGAAATCTTGGTAAGAAACATGAAGGACCTTGAAAAGGCAGACCCAGCAAGGAATGTGGTTAGGATAGCTTCCGGTGCTGGGTTGCGGCTCAGGCTTCAAATCGCTAAAAAAGCGGCTGAGAGGGGAATAAGAGTTCTCAACCAGCCAAAGGAGGAGAAAAGATGAGGCTGGACAAAAAGAAAAAAATTGCTGCCCAGATCCTCGGGGTCGGCGTGAGCAGGGTGTGGATAGACCCAGAAAGAGCAGATGAAGTGGCTGCAGCTCTGACCCGGGAAGACATAAGGGCGCTGGTCAAGGACGGCGTCATAAGAAAAAGAGATGAGGCAACCCCAAGCAGGGGAAGGTGGAGGGAGAGGATGAAGAAGAGGAGAGCTGGGAGAAGAAGAGGGCATGGGAGCAGAAAGGGTGCTTCCGGGGCAAGAACACCTAGAAAGGAAAAATGGATGGGAACTGTGAGGGCGGTGAGGGAAAGGCTCAGGGAGCTCCGGGAGAAAGGGGTACTGAGCAGCAGAGATTATAGGCGACTTTATAGGATGGCCGGAGGGGGGGCCTTTAAGAGCAGGGCCCACGTCGACGCCTACCTGCGAGAGAGGGGGATTTTGAAGGGATGAGCATGAAGCATGGACCGAGGTTCAGGGTTCAGTTCAGAAGAAAGAGGGAAGGGAAGACAGACTATCGGCTGAGATTGAAACTTCTGAAGTCTGGGAAACCCAGGCTAGTGGTGAGACCCTCCTCAAAGCATTCCAGCGCCCAAGTGGTCAGAGCCTCCAGCATCGGCGATGTAGTTGTGGCATCTGCCCACTCAAAGCAACTTCAGAAGTATGGGTGGAAGGGGGGGACGGCAAATATCCCCGCGGCATATCTCGTTGGGCTCCTGTGTGGAAAAAGAGCGGCAAAAGCGAAAGTCGGGGAGTGCGTTTTGGACATGGGTTTTCACGTTCCTGTGAAGGGAGGAAAAATATTCTCACTGGTGAAAGGAGCGATTGATGGGGGAATTGCTGTGAACTGTAGTGAAGATGTTTTTCCAGATGAGGGCAGAATCCGAGGGGAGCACATAGCCGCCTTCGCCAGACACCTCAAGGAAACCTCTCCAGAACTCTACAGGAAGAGGTTCTCAGGATATCTGGCTGCGGGACTTCCTCCCGAAGAGCTCCCCGACCACTTTAATTCAGTTAGGCAGAAGATATTGGGGGCGGAGGTATAGGAATGGAAAGAAAGGGTTTTGACATCAATCTCTGGGAGCCGAAGACATCTCTCGGGAGGAAGGTGAAGGCTGGGGAAATCACAAGCATCTCTGAAATCCTCAGGAGCGGACAGAGAATAATGGAGCCAGAGATAGTTGCCGCCCTAGTCCCGGATATGGGGGAGGAAATCCTCAGCCTTGGGATGATGCAGCGGATGCACAAGTCTGGAAGGAGGGTGAGATACAGGATAGTTGTGGTAGTAGGAAATGGTGATGGAATTGTGGGGGTAGGTGCGGCGAGCGCTAGGGAGGTTGGGGCAGCGGTTGAGAAGGCCACAAATGCCGCGAGGCTGAATGTGATTGAGGTTGCGAGGGGATGCGGGAGCTGGGAGTGTGGATGTGGGAGGCCCCACTCCGTTCCAGCGAGGGTCAGCGGTAAGAGTGGGAGCGTTGAGGTTTCGCTGAAGCCCGCCCCGAGAGGGCTTGGAATAGTGGCGGCCGAGGTCCCGAAGATAATTTTGAGGATGGCGGGGGTGAAAGATGTCTGGACGCAGACCTTCGGGGAGACGAGGAGCACATACAACTTTGCCTTTGCAACATATGAGGCACTCAAGCAAACGTCCAGGCTGGCTTTTCCGGAAAGGATTGCCAAAAGTGTGGTGATCGGAAAGGCTGGTGACCATGGTTAAGCTTATGGTTGTGAGGATCAGGGGCGGGGTGAAGGCCAGAAAGGAGGTGAATGATACTCTTGCGATGTTGGGCCTCACGAGGATAAACCACTGCGTTCTGGTCGACTACACCGATTCAATTCAGGGGATGCTCCAGAAAGCTAAAGACTACATAACCTGGGGCGAAGCAAGCCCAGAAACTGTTGAAATCCTTTTGAGGAAGAGAGGACGGCTGGTGGGGGATAGAAGAGTTACGGAAGAAATCGTTCAAAAGGCTGGATTTTCATCCATCAAGGATTTCGCCGAGAAGCTCTGCGCGGGAAAAGCTGAGATTTCTGCGGTTCCAGGGCTGAAGAAGGTCTTCAGATTGCACCCTCCCAGAAGGGGCTTCAAGTCGACTAAGCGACACTTTGGAGACTTGGGAGACCTGGGTTATCGGGGGGAGGCGATAAATGAACTTGTGAAGAGGATGGTGTGAAGATGGTGGTTAGGAGAAGGAGAAAGGTTGTGAAGAAAAGGGGGAGTAGAACCCACGGACGAGGATGCGCAAAGAGGGGAAGGAAAAGCGGGGAGAAAGGCGGAACGGGGATGAGCGGCGGCCACAAGCACAAGTGGTCCTATGTAATCAGATATATGCCGGACTATTTTGGAAAGCACGGGTTCAAGATGCACCCAGTTACCAGAGAAGCGCCAACGATGAATGTTGGGGAAATAGAGGAGAGACTTGAGGAGCTGATCGCTCAGGGGGTAGCTTCCCGGGAAGGGGAGAAGATAAGAGTGGACTTGGGCAAGCTCGGGATTTCCAAGGTTCTTGGAGGGGGAAGGGTGACCAAGCCAATTGAGGTGGTGGCCGGGGAATTTTCAGCTTTGGCAAAGGAGAAGCTTGAGAAGGCGGGGGGCAGGGCGATAGCTGGTGAAGGAAATGGAAGAAGTGGAGAAGCCCAGGTCTAAGCTCTACGCCCTTGAGCCGCTGCTCCGCCACATCCCAGAGATAGAAGTTCCAAAGCGGCATGTTCCATTCAAAGAAAAATTCATGTGGACTGTTGCGGCGCTCGTCATCTTCTTTGTGATGGCTCAGATTTCTCTTTACGGAATTCCTCCGGGACATGGTGTTGGAGAACTCCTGGGGCAGCTCAAGTATGTGTTTGCGAGCCAGACAGGAACTTTGATGGAGCTGGGAATCGGTCCGATAGTCACAGCTGGGATTATCCTCCAGCTGCTGGTCGGGAGCAAGGTGATCAACCTGGACATGACGGATCCAGATGACAGGGCGCTATTCACGGGGGCGCAGAAGTTTCTGGCCGTTCTCATGGGGCTTTTTGAGGGAAGCATGTTGGTGCTCGCTGGAAGGTATGGGGTGGGAATAGACACTCCCGCAGGTCTTTTCATTCTCTTTCAGCTGGTCTTGGGCGCCGTCATAGTGATTTATCTCGATGAGATAGTTTCAAAATATGGGCTGGGGAGTGGGGTTAGCCTTTTCATAGCCGGAGGGGTCTGTATGACCCTCTTTTGGCAGATATTTAACCCATCGACAGGGGTCCTCCCGGCTTTCTTCCGGGACATAGCCAGCGGAGAGGATCCAGTCCAGGCGTTTTTTGCTCCCGGGCCAGCGAACATGATGGGACTTGTCGCAACGATTCTCGTCTTCCTCGTCGTTGTCTATGCGGAGAGCCTCAGGGTCGAGATCCCGGTTGCCCACGAGAAGTATGGGGGCATCAGGGGAAAATATCCAATAAAGTTCCTCTACACATCAAACATCCCGGTGATCCTGGCCATGACAATTTTTGCAAACTTCAAGATAATTTCTGCCATCTTCAACATCCCCTGGCTCACTCAAGTCACAACACCGCCAAACGGCATCCACACCGTCATTGAAGCGCCCATCAACACCATCATCTATGTCATAATTTTGCTTGGGTTTGCAGTAGGCTTCTCCTGGCTCTGGATTTATATGACGGGCATGACTCCGAGGGACATTGCCCAGCAGCTTGACGATGCCGGGATGATCATCCCCGGCTTCAGAAAAGATGTGAGGGTTATGGAAGAGGTTCTCGGCAGGTATGTTCTAACAACCACAATCCTCGGCGGGCTATTCGTTGGGCTGATCTCTGCTGGAGCGGATGTTTTGGGAGCGATAGGTAGCGGAACCGGGATACTCCTCACTGTAGGGATTATTTATTCCCTCTACGAGCAAATTGCTAGGGAGCAGGTGGCTGAAATGTTCCCGGCTGTGAGGAGGTTGATCGGTGAGTAGGGTGGCAGTGATAACTGGCGTCCCGGGCTCTGGGAAAAGCACTGTGGTTGGAAGAACACTTGAGGAGCTCAGAAAGGAGGGGATTGAATACACTGTTGTGAACTATGGAGATGTGATGCTCGAGCTGATGAGGGAAAAAGAAGGAATTACCCACAGAGATGACATGAGGAAGGTTCCAACTCAGCGCTACCGGGAAATCCAAAGGGAGGCCGGGAGGAGGATAGCTCAGGTGGCGAAAGAAAAAAATGTTTTGGTCGATACCCACTGCCTTGTGAAGAAGCCGGAGGGTTACTACCCTGGACTTCCCATCTGGGTCCTGGAGGAGCTCAAGCCAGATCTTCTCCTGATAGTGGAGGCCGCGCCGGAGGAGATCACGAGGAGGAGGGTGAAAGACGCAGACAGAAAGAGAGATGCAGAGGTTCAGCTTGAGATAGAGGAACACCAGCTTCTGAACAGGGCCACGGCAATGGCCTATGCTGCTCTAACTGGGGCGGCCGTGAAGATAATCAAGAACAGGGACGGAAAATTAAATGAGGCGGTGGAAGAGATGGTTTCGGTGCTGAGGTGATCTGGTGAAGACGGTTTACTCGCTGGCAATAGCAGTCGTTCTAATTCTTGTGGCAGCTTACGCTGTACAGGCCACCGCTGGCGAAAAGACGCGAAATCTTGAGAGGATAATCGCCGGGATAGACTCCAAGGTCAGAGAGATGAGGATAAACAGAGAGACTACCGGAACAGTTAGCCACATTGCGGATCTCTTCAAGTCCACCTTCTCAGAGTACGAGAATGATAATCCAGATCTCTACAGCAGCATTGTGGCGGCTTTTGGAGAGACTCAGTCTGAGGAGAATATTTTCATCCTCAGGAACAACATCCTAGCGTTTGCTGCCTCATCAGGAATTTCCCTCACCTTTGTTAGGCAGCATTCCCTCCTGATAGTTTTCTTCATTTCCGCTTTAACTTCTCTTACAGTGACCCTTTTCACGAGGGAGAAGGTTGATTGGAGGATGGTTGGAGAGTATAGGGCGAAGATTTCGGCATTCGCAAAAGAATACAGGGATGCAGCGAGAAAAGGTGACAAAAAGCGCATGATGAAGCTTTCGGAGAGAATGGGTGAAATCAATAGAATGCAATCGGTCGTGATGGTTCAGACGATGAAGCCAACCCTCTACTATTTTGTCCCGCTGATCGTCCTGTGGTATATCCTCCTCTCCATGTTTAGCGGATGGGTGTTTGCATTCCTTCCCTTCAGGCTTGATCTTCCTTTTGTCGGTCCATTGGTTACCTTTGGAGTTGGCTGGTGGTACTTCATAACTTATCTCGGCTGCTCAACATTCTTCAGGGGCCTTCTTATAAGGGAGAGCGCCCCAGCGGAAACTGCTGGTGGGAGGTGATGGAAAGTGCCAGCCCCACGCTTCAGGACAGCAGGCTATAGAAAACGACAGGTGAAGGGGACTTCGGGAAGGGTTAGAGAACACTTCAGAAGAAGACTGCCAAAAATAGCCGCGTGTGGGATGTGCGGGAGGCCTTTGAGTGGTATTCCAAGGGTGGTGCGTGCGCTTCCGAAGAGCCAGAAGAGGCCCAACAGGCCATTTGGTGGAAATCTCTGCTCCTCATGCATGCGGGAGATTCTGAAGGAGAGGGCGAGGGTGTGATAGATGGTGGTCGTGACAATCAGCGGCCTCCATGGAGCAGGGAAGACAACCGCAGCCAAGCATCTGGCAAAGAAATTTGGACTTGAATATGTATGCGCTGGAGATGTCTTTAGACAGATGGCGAAAGAAAGAGGGCTCACGCTTGAGGAGTTTTCGAAGGTGGCGGAGCGAGACCCGCGCATAGATCTGATGATTGATAAAAGAACGGCAAGAATGGCCAGGAGGGGAAATGTTCTGATAGATGGAAGGCTTGCTGGATGGATGGCCAAGAAAGCGGATCTCAGAATTCTTCTCACAGCTCCCTTAGAAGTAAGGGTGAAGAGAATCGTTGGGAGGGAAAGGCGCAGATATAAAGAGGTGCTCAGAGAGACAAGGGCAAGGGAGAGGAGTGAGGCAAAGAGGTTCAGAAAATTTTACCACATAGATGTGAACGACTATTCAAAGTTTGACTTAGTAGTCAACACAGCCAACCTTTCGGCCGAGGAAGTGGCGAAAATTTTAGAAGCGGCTGTGGCATCCATTATGAGAAGGTGATGGAATGATAGATGTCGGGCGAGTTTGTTTGAAAATCGCCGGGAAGGAGGCGGGGAAATACTGCGTGGTGGTGGAGCGGCTCGATGAAAACTTTGTCGTGATTAGCGGGCCAGGAGTAAAAAGGAGAAGATGTAACATCGCCCATCTTGAGCCCACCGAAAAAATTGTTGAGATTTCTAAAGGGGCTTCTGATGAAGAGGTGAGGCGGGCCCTGGAGAAGGCGGGGGTAGGTGGCGCAGGTGGGTAAGCTCCCCTGTGACGTCAGAAGAACCGTTTTGACCAAGGCCCATGATACCACCGACCCAGCCCACGGTTGTGAGCCGAGGAGCCGCCGGCTTCAAGATTACCTCAGGCTTGGCGCAATAAACCTGGATAAACCAAGAGGCCCCACATCTCATGAAGTGACTGCGTGGGTGAAGAGAGTTCTGGAAGTTGAGAAGGCTGGGCATGGGGGGACTCTCGACCCCGCGGTGAGTGGAGTCCTTGTTGTGGCTATCGAGGATGCAACCAAGGTCCTTCAAGCTTTCCTCCCGGCCGGGAAGGAATATGTTTGTGTGATGCACCTTCATGGAAATGTCGAAGATGAAAGGCTGGCGCAGGTGCTTGGAGAGTTTACAGGAAAAATATACCAGAAGCCCCCCCTGAGAGCGGCTGTCAGGAGACAGGTGAGAACCAAGGAAATTTACTACATAGAGATGATTGAGCGGGAGGACAGAAATGTCTTGATCAGGGTTGGATGTGAGGCTGGAACATACATGAGGAAGCTTTGTCACGATATCGGTGAGGCCCTCGGTTGCGGTGCACACATGAAGGAGCTGCGGAGGACCAGAGTGGGGATGGTTGACGAGAAATCTTCTGTAAGTTTACAGGACTTGGCGGATGCATATGCCATCTGGAAAGAGGAGGGTGAGGAGAAGTTTTTGAGGAAGGTGATAGTGCCGATAGAGGAGATACTTGGACACCTTCCCAAAATAGTTGTGAGGGATGGGGCCGTCGATGCCCTGTGTCATGGGGCGGATCTCGCGGCTCCCGGGGTTCTCAAGGTTGATTCAGGAATTGGGAAGGGGGAGCTGGTTGGAATCTTCACCCTTAAAGGGGAGCTGGTCGAGCTGGCGAGGACAACAATGGGTTCTGAGGAAATCGTGGATGCTGATCACGGAATTGTCGCTAAACCAGAAAGGGTTGTAATGGCTCCCGGAACATATCCAAGGGCCTGGAAAAGTTGAAGCCGGCAAATTTTTATCAATGCGGGAGGAAGGTGTTTGAATGGTTGAGGAAGGAATTTATGGCCCGCTGGGATTCACTGAGCCGATTCTTAGAGTTTTGCGGCCGTATATCCGGGTTGAAGAAGAGGGGGAAGTTTACACAAAACCTGTGCCATGGAAAGTTTTGAAAAAAGTGAAAAAGCTTGTCCCAGAAAAAAACATGGAATATCGGCATGGAAACGCGCCAAAAGTTTTAGAAATGTTTGGCTTTGGGAAAGAAGGCGTGGAGTATTTGTGCTATATAGTGACGTCTGAGCGACCGGGGGAGAAATTTTCTATCTATGGAATTCTCTTCCCGAAGGAAAATCAGCAGCTTTTAAAGGCGATAAAAAGCAAGGCGTTGGGGCCTCCCACACAGGTTTATGAAGAGAGGGGCCTCCTCGCGCTCTCGTGGGAGTAGCTGCAGCCGTTTAATCTCTTCTCAGCTTTTTGCCCCATCTCGTCAGCTGTACGCGTTTACCGGCTCCAAAGCCAGTTCTCCTGATTATCCCCTTTGCTTCCAGCCTTTTCATTGTGCGGGAGAGGGTGGCCTTTGGTATCCCGGTTCTCTCACAGATGGTCTTCTGGAGTAGGTTGTCTTCGCGCAGGAGCTCTTTGGTCACAGCTCTTTCGTGGTCGGTCAAGAGATTGAGGATTTTTTCAACGTCAGCAGAGCTAAGTGGTTCAGGTCTAGTCAGCTCCTGAGGAATCTCCACTTTTCTGCCAGCAGCCATCTTTACAAGGATTGCGAGAAGGATTGCTACTACAGCACCGATAGGAACGAGAGTCCAATAAGATCCTTCCTGTTGGGTCCCCTGGCTAGATTCGGAAGGGGCAGGAGGCGGGGAGGAAAGCTGGAAGGTCATCTCCGCCTGTAATCTACTTTCCGATATTCTCACCCATCTGAGAGATATCGAATCTCCCGAGGATGAGATAGATGAAGGTGAGGGTTCAGAGTGCAGGAGTTTTGCAAATTTTGGGAGAGTGACAGAGATTTTTGACAGCATGGGGGAGGTCGTCCACTGGTATCCGATTGCATAGAAAAGCCCATTATCTGAGGCGATCACAGGTTTTGTCAGCTCAATGATTACAGTGTACCTTTCACCCTCCATCATCCCCGAGCTGAAGAAAAATTTGATCACAGCTGTGTTGTCTTCTCCTCTGTTTTCAAAAATTAAATTTCGGCCAGAATTGTCCCTGATGGAGATGGTTGTGGGTCTCCCCATGACGATTATTTCATCCGAGACATTTTCTCCAGAGGCAACCATTGCATACTCGATGGAGATGATTTCCTTTGCAGAGTTTTCGCCGATTTCAATGGTAGATTCAGCCCAGGTTATCTGAAAAGTAGGCGCCGCTTTTACAGGGATGGTAAGCAGAAAGACAAGTAGCAGAGGAACAATTTTCTTTTCCATCATTTCTATTCTGCAAAAGTTTAAAAAAATATTTTCGTTTTGGGGTAGCCCCCGTTGCAAAAAATGGAACAGGAAGTTTCACATAATTCTTTTACCCCACTAATTCCGAGAGAAAATTGATATAGATGGCGATAAAAAGCTATTCATGGAGGAATGAAAAGGCACGGGGAGTTTTGTCTCTGCTACTGGTTCTAGCCCTCTTGGCTTCTCCAGTTGTTTCAGCTGATCACTCCAGCCAAATAACTTTGGAGCCAACGCTAACGCTCGATAATGTAATAACCCTGTATACAATCGTGGTTACGAATACAGGCACCGCAGACAACATAGAAAATGTCAGGATATATGTTCCTGAAAACTTTACCTCTATCCAAGATAATGAAAATGCTGGCTGGATTTACCTGTATGATGTTGCTTCCAGAACAATAACTTACTGGACAATGGACAATGCAAAAAAGATTGGCCCCGGCTCTAGTAAAATCTTCAAGTTCAAAGCCACAACCCCAAATCTTTCCTCCCCTCAGCCCCTTTACGTTAATTGGGCATTTTCAACAAAAGATAACTCAGGTTCTTTGTTTGAGGCACTCCCTGTTTCAGCCACGGTCGTCCCCGCAATGTTTGCATCCACGGGCCACACCGACAGCGGAATCGACGAGAACGGTGATAGCATTTACGAGTATCTTGGGGTGAATTTTAAGGTGGATGTCGCAACTCCTGGAAAATATTACGTGAGCGCCTCTTTATATGAGAATGAGAATTTCACATGGGTTTCGTGGGCCACCAGTGATCAACTCTTCCTAGCAGAAGGACAGCAGACAGTTCAGCTGAGATTCAAAAGCAGTGGAATATACAGGCTGAATAATCCGAGCGTCAACTTCCGGATCGAGGCATGGCTCTACAATGAAAACTGGTGGTACTTACATAACATCTCTTATATTACTGGTACATATTCTTCCGCCAGTTTTGCACCTCCACCTGTCATGTTTAATCCACCTCACTCTTTCACTCCACCATCGAGCCTGCCAGATTCCAACGGAAACTCATATGCTGACAACCTCCCGGTTAACGTCGGTGTAAAAGTTACGAAAGCCGGCTACTACTGGATCCACGGATGGCTGAGCGAAAATGAAAGCGGATATTACATCACGTGGCTGGATTCGCAGAAGATTTATCTGTCCTCGGATACCACCCTCCAGCTGGCGTTCGACGGGTGCCGCATACGTCAGGCAAAGCGGTCAGGGTTCTACCGAGCGTACTTTAATATCTCTGATGAGAACTGGAACTGGCTTGACAGCAGTGAGGCAGTTTCAGACACTCAGTACTCTTGGGAGAATTTTGAGCCGCCGGCGGCAAGCTTCAATCCACCCCACAGCTTCGCGATGATAGACAACGACAAAGACAACAAATTCGACTATCTTGCGGTTGATGTTAAGCTGAGGGTTAACGTCCCGGGGAGGTACTGGCTGAGTGGCAGCTTGTATGAAAATATAACTGGAAGCTACGTCACATATATGGAGTCAACTTCGCTATCAGCAAACACAGCAGGCCAATACACTGTTCGGGTGCTGTTCGATGGTACGAGAATTCGATCGTCTGGGATCTCGGGCCACTACAGGGTCGACATGTCGTTATACGATGGCAACTGGAACTGGCTCGAAAGTGATAGCTATGTGGTGGAGAATTACTATTCGTCGGATAACTTCGAGCCACTCGGGGCAACGATCACGTCTGTGTACAGCGACGTTGAAGATCTCAACAACAACCAAAAATTCGATTCACTATTAGTGATAGTCAATCTAGATGTCAACAAGGCTGGAAATTATTCCGCCCATGGCTATCTTTCAGACAGCAACTGGACGTACGTCGGCTGGAGCCGCGGTGAGAATTATCTGAGTGGTAATGGGCAAATAACGGTGAGATTTGATGGCAGGGAGATAAGGAAGGCACGCGCAAATGGTCCCTACCAGGTTTACATTTCTCTTTATGAGAAGGATACCGGCACGTATCTTGAAGGTTATTCGGGAGGAGTCGGCGCAGACTATTCATGGGAAGACTTCGAGCCCCAAGCGGCTGAAATCCTTTCTGTGGAGTATGGTGGAACCGAGGACACGAACGGGAACGGGTTTAAGGATTTTCTAGTGGTGAACGTGGTTGAAAATGTAAATGCCGCCGGGTGGTACAGGGTCGGTGGGAACCTCTTTGACAATGAGAACTATATGTGGCTTGGCTGGGCAGAAAATTACGTTTACCTGCCAATAGGCGTCCAGACGGTGCAACTAAGACTTGATGGTTCCAGAATAAGGAAAGCGGGGATTTCCGGCGGTTACAAGGCCTCAGTTTCTTCATACGATGAGTATTGGAATTGGCTTGGGTGGATGGAGAATAATTTGGGGCAATTTAATTGCCAAGATTTCGAACCAGGCGGCGTCGAGATACTCTCAATAGTGACATTTGGTGAAAATACCGACGAAGACAGCTACTTCAACTACTTGGTAGAGAATGTTAATTTAAAGGTAAACAAGCCAGGGAAATACAGGATAACTGCCAATCTCAGGAAGGACTGGAAGTGGATAGATGGGGCTTGGTCTGAGAATGATTTGACGACGGACACAACGGTTCAGCTGCGGTTCAGCGGAAGAAATATTTATTCATCAAGGGAAAACGGCCCATATACCTTGGAGGTATGGATTTCCGATGAAATGTGGAACCCAGTTACAGATAATTCTGTAGAAGTTGGTGCAGAGTTCACGTATGAAAATTTCCAGCGTCCACCAGCCGTCATCGCTTCAACCGGGCACACGGACGAAGGAATAGATACAAACAACAATGAGAATTTTGATTTTCTCTACATAGACGTAAAGGTGAATGTTGCCACACCGGGAAAATATCGCCTGAGCGGTTCTCTCTTCGACAATAACTGGATGTGGATCGACTGGGCAGAGAACATTGTAACATTGGATGCTGGAGTTGGAAAGAGTGTTGGGCTTTCATTTGGCGGTTACCGCATCCGCAACTCTGGGAGAAGCGGCCCATACATTGTTGAGCTGTTCTTGGATGAGGTAAAAGAAATGGAACCGTTCAGGCCATGGATACCGGCGATGGAGAGGACAGTTTACACCACCCGGGCATACATCCCGGAGAACTTTGAAACCGCACCAATAGAATTTCTGCCGTCATTCACGGAGAATGTTGTGGACGAGGATGGAGGAGGATATGACTATTTGACTGTAAATGTGAGCGTTAAGGTCACCACTGAAGGAAGATACTACATTGGGGGATCGCTGTTTACCAGCCCACTCATTCAGAAAAATATGCCTCCAAGATCGCCTGTTTGGATTACATGGGCGAGCACTGAGGTGGACCTTACGCCCGGGGTTCATTCAATCCCGCTGAGGTTTAGAGGAGCAGATATAAACAGAAGCGGAGAAAATGGCCCCTATCGGGCAGATATCAATATCTCAGGCTTTGTCGGTGGAAGATGGGATTGGTTTGGGTCTACCACCTACATCACGGCAGCATACTTTAGTACTCAGTTCAATCCTCCGCCTGTTGTTATCCTTCCGCCGCCCCACGCAGATTACGGTTACGACTCCGATGGTGACAATCTGTATGACTTTATAGTGGTGAGGTTCAAGGTGGATGTGAACAAAGCTGGCAGGTATATAATCGGAGGGGATCTTTGGCCGGCAGGGCATGCGATGGAGGAAAAGCAGCTAGGGGTTGGTGTTCAGACGGTGGAACTCCGCTTCTCAGCTTCCAAGATTTATGCAAACAAAACGAATGGACCCTACTGGGCATACTTCAGCATCATGGATGAAAACTGGAAGCCGCTTGGTTGGGGAAATCACCAGACCGGCAATTATAGATACGACCAGTTTGATCCTCCGCGGGTAGGGCTGGTCCGGCAGGGTCTTGTCTCATCATCTCCAATGGTCCCGCCGCAGGTGAAGATTTCGGACACAGGCATAAACATAGATCCAGAGAACGATAATCTCTACGATTTCCTGAAGGTGGATGTGAGCGTTAAGGTCATGGAAAATGGGGTCTACACCGTGATGGGGGCGCTATTTGCACAGAACATAGCTGGGAGTCCACCCATCGACTGGGCCGAAAATAGACTGACGCTGAGGACCAGCGATAACACTGTTACCCTCCTCTTTAGTGGGTATGGGGTGGTTCAATCTAGGGTGAACGGCAAAATATACATTGGGCTGGCTATTCTCGATGAGAACGGTGTGTGGCTAGATACTGAGATTACACCCACGAACGCCTCTTATTCTTATGAGCAGTTTGAGAACACAAAGAGGGCGCGCTTCGCTATAGTCGCAGGGAAATCTGTCCGGCCAAGCGCTGCAGGTGAAACAGTTTTGGTGAATCTAGAAAACACAGATGCTGAATCGGTTACTGAAGTTGAGTTGAGGGCCAAAAATAACAGGTCGTCGGCCTCGGTCATAAACATAACCGAGCATGAAGAAGCACCTCTCGGGACAAAAGACATTACTGGGGAAGAGCTCAAGTATTTCGACATCACGGTTTCAGATGCGCAGAACATAGAAAGCGCCATTATTCATTTCAAGATTCCGAAATCTGTGGTTAGCCAGCAGAACATCGATGTTAGCACGATAAGACTCAGGCGGGAAAATATTTTAACCGGTACCACAGTTGAGCTGGAAACATGGTTAGAGGGTGAAGATGCGAATTACTACTACTTCTCGGCCAGAACTCCAGGATTCTCGTTCTTCGTGGTGGTGGGGCAGCTGAGACAGCCTTCACCACCCCCGCCATCCCCAGGACCACCCACAGTTGGCCCCTCTCCAGCGACTTTTGAGTTCAGTGTCTTTGAAGTTCCGGATGTTATAAAGATAGGCGAGAAGGCAGTCATAAGCTTTACTATAAAGAACACTGGGGGGACGGCCGGGACTTACACTGTGATTCTCTCGCTGGACAATGTTGTTCTAGAGAGCAGGACGATAACGCTGGCTCCAGGTGAGAACCAGCGGGTAAGCTTTGAAGTTATCCCGCCGGCTATAGGGACATTTCTCATTCAAATTGCTGGGCAGACTGCAGAACTCACAGTGCTGCCAGAGTTGATCGTTTCTCAAGATCTTGTGGCGGTGAGCTTGGAGCCCATTTACATAGACAGGATTTCCGTTGAAACCCCGCTAACACTGAGCTTCACAGAAACTGCGATAACCAAGTTGACCCTCAGCGTCTGGAAAGAAGTTTCTGGAGTTATTCTGAAGATAAAGCAGTTGAAAGCCCTTCCATCCGAGGTTCCGGTCCCGGAAACACCAGTTTTTACATACCTTGAAATCACGGCCGAGAAGCTTCCAAGCTCAGACATAAACAATGCTCTGATTTCATTCAAGGTTGAGAAATCCTGGGTAATAAGTGAAAATATAGCAGAAAATGAGATAGCGCTCCTAAGATATCACTCCGGCGAATGGCAAAAGCTCAGGACAGAGAAACTCGGCGAAGATGATAGATATCTTTACTTCACTGCCATCTCCCCAGGCTTCTCAATCTTTGCTATATCTGGGGAAAGGGCGGCTGCCATAACTCCACCCGGCGTTACGCCGACCCTTCCAACCCAGCCGTTTGCCCCGATACCGTCAATATATCTTGTGGCGATAACAGCGCTGATATTAATTGGTGTAATTCTGGCGGTGGTCTGGAGGTACATCTCTCTAGGAACGAAGAGGCTACCAGTGGAGTGAGGTCACCTTTTGACCAGTTCCTCCATCTCCATAAACAGCTTCTTAAGGTAGAGATATATGAGATAACCCAAGCAAATGACTCCGAAAATAAACATCAGCGATTGCAGGGCCATTCCTCCCTCAGGCCAGAAATGCTCCATCACCGTTCCAGGCTGGACAATGTTGTATAGGCCATGAAAGAGAATCAGCCCAAAAACATTTCTCGTCCTGTAGTAGGCTATCCCCCACCACAGGGCAATCAAGAAGAGTCCTCCGAGGAAAAAGATACCAGTTGGGCCAAAGGAAAGGTACCAGAGGTGGAGGGAAGCAAAGAGCGCTGCACTGGCGGCTATTGCTTTGGTCCCTCCGAGCACAGACAGCCTCTCTATCATGAAACCCCGGAAAACTATTTCTTCTGTGAAAGCAACCGGGAAGAAGAAGGCAAAGCCAAGATAAATGAAATACCAGTCGGCCGAGGCTCCAAAGAACCCCCGCATCATTGATTCTGGATTTGCTCCAACAAAAAGCTGCACAACGCTCCAGTAGAAGTAGATGATCACGGTGAAAATTACTGAAAGGGCGAAAACCCAGATGACGCTGTCGAGCATTTTTTCCCGCTTCACCCCGACAGATGGCCAGAACTTCCTCCCCTCAAACCTAGTTGTGTGGAGGTAGGCTATAGCAAGGGCTGTTGTGAAAGTTACAGCGTGAGAGAGGACATCGGAGATCTCTCTCCCAGTTCTCCACCGCAGAACCCACGCCGTTTCCACATTCTCCCCTGTGGCGTTGTCAACCATCAGAAGTTCATGAAAGCCATATGAAAGATTTTCAACGCTTAGGACCACCGGCACCGGTTTATTTTCTCCAGCCTTTAGAGCAACACTGAAATCAGCTCTGGCATCGCCAAGTTTTAGGGAATACATCTTTGCCACAGAATTTTCCGAGAGGTTCGAGAAATTGACTGTAATAATTGACAGCAAATTTTCATAGATTGTCATGGGCTCGTGGTTTTCCACTATATAGATGAGAAGATTATCAATGGGAGGAGGTGCATTTTCCATTTCATAAACAGAAATGGCCTCGCTGCCGTAGGCTGATGCAACAACGCTGGCAAAAAGCATAGCGCTGAGGACGCAGATGTAAACCACTAACGGCCCAAGCCACCACGGCTCTTTTCCTAGAGCCGGTTTTTCGGTGGGTCTCGGCAACGGTTTTTTCACAGTTTTCCCGCTACTTTTGGCAGGCATTCGATTTAGATTTGGCATCATACCTTATAATAGACTTTCAAAGGGGAACTTCTTTTGCCATGGTTACGGCAAGGGTCGCCATCTTTGCATAGAAGTTGTCGTCGGCCTGCTCATAGATTACAGAGTTGGGCGAGTCCACTGCATCGTCTGCTGCTTCTTCGTTTCTCATCACAGGGAGGACGTGGGTCATTATCGCGGGTTTTGCCATGAGGTCGTCGATGTGACGCTTTTCCAGCCTCCAGTTTTTGTACTTTTGGTAAATTGCTACTTCTCTGTCAACTCCGAATTTCGATGCCCCGACCCGCAGAAACTCTGATGTCCCCCAGCTCCTGGGAAAGACGACATTTGCTCCCTTCAGCCCCTCCTCGAAGTCATTGACTATTTCAAAGCTTCCTCCAGCATCTTTAGCGTTTTTCTTTGCAGTTTCAACGATTTTCGGGTCGATGTCAAAGCCCGGTGGGTGGGCCAGCGTCACATCCATCCCAAATCTAGTTGCTATCAGGACTTCTTCCTGAATACTGCAGCGTCCGCGGGGTTTGCTGGAGTATGCCCAAGTTATTGTGTATTTTTTCCCGCTCAGATTTCCAAGCTTCTTCCTTATCGTCCAGATATCTCCAAGTCCCTGGGTGGGATGGTATGTGCAGTCGGCCATGTTGATCACTGGTTTGTCGGAGGCTTCAGCAAACTCCTTCACCACTTTTAACCCAGCCCCATAGACATAGTCAATTGCCTTGTCGAGGATTCTCACACCTATTCCATCGCCATAGGAGGCATACATGTGAGCGGTGTCCTTCACTGCTTCTTCCATCCTCGTCGTTGAAACATCGATGAAGGCTGGGTGTCCTCCGAGAATCGCAGTTGCGGCCTCAAATGCTCCCCTGGTTCTGGTAGAAGGCGCGTAGAAAATCATGAAGAAATTTTTGCGGTCGAGGATCCTTGGTGGCCTATCTCCCCTTTTGACTATCTTCTGAAGTTTTTCCGCCACTTTTATCGTGTACTCCAGTTCTTCGATGCTCCAGTCCTGCGTAGTTATGAAATCTCTTCCATAGAGCTCAACCATCCTTTCACCAAATTTTTGCCTGCTCGGGAGTTTATAAACCCCGACTACAGGGCGCCTCGCCGTCCCTCCGACTGTTCATGTATAAATCCCAGCACTTTTCAAAGGAATTGGATAGTTTGGCGAGAAATCTCCGCGAGGCCCTAGCTGGGAAGCTCTCAAATGAAGAAATTGCAATGCTGCGGGCGTTTGATCTCATCGGAGATATCGCCGTCATGAAGATTCCAGAGGCCCTCCTCCCAAAGAAGGAGGAGATAGGCAGAGCGTTGATGGAGGTTCACCCCCACGTGAAAACCGTCCTCAACCAGACAACTCCAGTTTCCGGGCAGTTCAGAACAAGGGGGCTGGAGGTGATTGCCGGGGAACCAAAAACTCTCACAGTTTACAGGGAGAATGGTTGTTTTTTCAAGGTTGATCTTGCAACCTCATATTTTTCCCCGCGCCTCGCCACCGAGAGAATGAGAATAGCAAAAGAAGTGAAGAGCGGCGAAGTTGTAACGAATCTATTTGCTGGTGTTGGCTGCTATTCAATAGTCATCGCAAAATGGAGTGAAGCTACAAAAATCTACTCCATTGACATAAACCCCGCAGCGTATGAGCTCATGGTTGAAAATGTGCGCCTGAACAGGGTTGGAGATAGAGTGGTTCCAATTTTGGGCGACAGCAGAAAAATCGTGGAGGAAATGCTGGTTGGAAAAGCCGACAGGGTGCTGATGCCGCTTCCAGAGCTTGGGAGGGAGTTTTTTGGGGTGGCGCTGGATGCTCTTAAATCCAGTGGTGGCATGGTTCATTTCTACGATTTCGGGAGCGAGCCGGATGTTTTCGGTCCCTCAGAAGAATTTGTAAGGAAAGAAGCGGCGGGGAGAGGGCTGGAGGCGACTGTCGTCAAGAGAAGAAAGGTGAGGTCCTACGCCCCAAGGTGTTATCACATAGTCCTTGATGTGATGATTGGAGGGGTTTAGGATGGAAGAGAGGGCAGTGCTGCGGCGCCTCAAGAAATTTGCTCTGGCGGAGATGCGGGAGAAGGGCTGGGGGGAGGCAATAATTTACCGGGCGCCATCGTCCCTCATCATGAGGAGAGATAGAGTTCCTGGGATGATGGTCAGAGGGAGCTCTGGCCCAAAATACTTCGTCTGCGTGAAGAAGGGAAAACTGCAGCGGCTGTACCTTTTTGGAGCTTCTGGGGAAATGCTAGGCGCGGAGGATTTAACGGAAGAGCCAGAATTCCTGCGCTCAGGCACCGCCCTTCTTAAACTTCGATGATCTGCGCTTTTCACTTATCTTTCTGGCAATTTTCCCATCCTCGATTATTAGCGCCCCCCGATAGCCGCAATTCAAACATTCATAGATGGACCAGAGCTGGGGCAATCCAGATGCCCATCTAACCCTCTCAGAGCCACAGTTTGGGCAGTACTTTCTTGGAGGAGGTTTCTTCATCAGATCTGTAGGAGTTCTATTTCAGGTCTTGTGTTTCCATTTATCCTTATCTCCGCGGCAAATCCCTTTGCTATCGGTCCTGGGTTTACCATCAGGGTGTTGTTGAGAACATCTATTCCTCTGGCTTCGTGGACATGACCGCATGCAACGACTGTCGGCTGTTTCGCTTCCACATACTCCCTCATGCTTTTGCTCCCAACGTGATTTCCACTGTTCACGATGTCTAGAGCTGTCCCGTATGGCGGTGTGTGGGTTGCGAGAATCCACTGCCCGGAGAGGTTACACCCAATTGCGGCCAGCTCCTCTTTGATTTCCGTCTCTGTCAGCTCAAACGGAGTTTTGAATGGGGTGATGTTAGAGCCGCCGAGCCCAACAAAGGTTATGTTGTCGAGTGACTGGCACTTCCCGTGAAGGTTAACGCCATACTTCTCAAGCAGCTGGAGTATCTGCTTGGGGTCACAGTTGCCTGGTACGGCAAATGATGGCACTCCATGTTTCTTTACCATCTCCAGCAGGCTTTCCGCCGCTTCCAAGGGGCCGAAGTTTGTAAGATCTCCAATCATCAGCAGACAATCATAGCCGCGCTCAAGGAATTTTGCCAAGTTTGCCTCGGCGTTGGAATTCCCGTGGAAGTCGGCGGCGACCAAAATTTTCAATCGCCCACCTAAGCGAATACTCGAGCATGGTGATAAAAATCTTTTCTTTGCGGGCAAAAGCTGGGAAAAACCCGGTTTATTTGTGAAAAAGAAAATAGATAAGCGGGAGGATAATAGTCTGGTGCTCCGGTGGTGTAGCCCGGTCAAACATGCGAGCCTCTCGAGCTCGCGCCCCGGGTTCAAATCCCGGCCGGAGCACCACTTTTAAGCCTCCAAGGAGACGGTTGAGAGGGATGGAGATGCTGGCAGAGATATTGAAGTGTTTTGTTTCTCTCTTTGTCATCATGGGGCCCTTTGCGAGTATTCCGGTTTTCATCTCCGTGACAAAGACGATGAAGGAAAAGAGCATATCTGCCGCAGCCTTCCAAGCCATTGCCATTGCCGCGCTTCTCCTTTACATCTTCCTCTTTCTAGGTCCCCTGATCCTTTTGGCGTTTGGAATTTCTTTTGACTCCCTGAGAGTTGCTGGTGGAATAGTTCTCTCGATTCTGGGCGTTGAGCTGGTTCTTGGAATTTCTCTCGCAGGAAAGAGATATCGGTATTCTCCACCGATTGTTCTCATAGGCACACCACTCCTCACAGGGCCCGGGGTCATAGTCACAACAATGCTTTTTGTTAAGATGTATGGTTTTCTCATCACTGGCATTGGAGCAGCTGGCGCTCTTTTCCTCAGCTGGCTGATCCTTTGGCTCTCCCACCATATTTCAAAAATTCTGGGGAGGTATGGAGTGGAAATTCTTTCGAGGATCACAGGCATTTTGCTGGTGGCTGTTGCAGTTGAGTTCGCGGTGGAGGGCCTGAAGGCAATGGTTTAAGCCTCCTAAAAATCGTCATTTGCTTCTCTCTTGGGCATGGGGCAGTGAAATTTAGAACATGGATAGCTCAAAGATAAGCACTCCCCAAATGACCGCAATTACCGGAAATGTGATGATAACACCATATTTCAAAAACTCTGAAAAAGAAATGGGCCTCCCCCTTTCTGCAAGGATTCTCGCCCACATGATGCCAGCCAGAGACCCCGTGAGCATGAGGTTTCCCCCAAGGCTACTACCGGCGATCAGGGCGAGTGTGGGCCCTAGTTTTGGAAGGGCAAAGGCACCACCGTGAATGGCCTTGACGAAGAGCAGGGACATGGGGTGATTGTTCATAAACCCGGCTGCCACTACCGATGTTAGCAGGATAAAAAGCATCGCCACCGGAACATTTGGTGATATTCCAGAAATAAAACTGCCAAATCTTTCCGGTATTCCTGCGGAGGAAAGCTGATCGACGATAACAAAAAGTCCAAAGAGGAAGGGGCAGATCTTCCATGGAACCCTCGCAGAAACTTCAGTGAAGTATGGGCCGTAAACCATTATGTCGTGAATTATCATCACTAAGGCAAAGAAGAGTGCTATCATCCAGAGGGGAGCCAGGGTAATCTCATAAGGGAGGCTCATGAAAAGAATGGTCAAGCAGAGAACATTTGCTCCAAAAATTGCACTCTCCCTGTTTTTGATTGCGGCTGAGGGAGGGATCGGTGGCACTGAAAATTTTTTTGAGATTTTTTTCCTGAAAACAGCCCAGAGGATAAAAAAGCAGGCAGATCCACCAATGAAAGACGGTAATATCATCCATTTTGCATAGTCGAGAAATGAAAGCCCATAGGCATCGGCTCCTATGATGTTCGTGGGATTTCCGATGTAAAGCCCCATTCCGACTATGTTCACGGAGAAAAATTCCACCAAAAGAAATGGCAGTGGGTCTATCTCAGCTTTTCTGCAAACATAGATGAGAAGGAATGTTAAGGTTAGGATGACGATGTCGTTGTCTGTGAAGAGCGTGAGAATAGAGGAGAGAAGGAATGTGTAAATAAAGAGCCTGAAGCCGGACCCCTTGCTTGCTTTCACCATCTTCAACGAGAGGTACTCGAAGAAGCCAGTGTGGTCTAGGGAGACGCAGATGTACGATAGTGAAAATATTATGATGAGAATTGAGTAGGGTCTCACGGTATCGGTGCCGGCCATCCCTTTGTAGAGGATGGAAAGATTACCTGAGGAAAGGATGAAAAGAAGGATGGCGCCGATGAGGGGAGCAACCCCATAGTCTATGTGAAAGTGTCTTGAGGTGAAAGGAATCCTGAGTGAGGGCTGTTTGAAGATCAAGAAAATCGTGAGTAGAAAAATGAAGAGGGGAAGAAGTTCCAACGAAGTCACCGGCTGGAATTTTCATCGGGGCTCTTGGGGCTTTCTGACGAGAATAACGGTACAGGGAGCATTTCTCACCAAATAGTCCGTTACCGATTCTGAGAGGTAGCCAACCAAGCCCTTTCTTGGGATGGTGCCGCTGATGATCACATCGCACATATTTTTTTTGGCGAAAGTTACGATGGCTTTTTTTGGATCCACCGATTCCACTAGTTCAAGCTTGGCGTTTATGTGATTTTTTTTCAGAAATTTTAGAAATGGTGAGAATAGCTCTTCGGATTTCTTCCGCGCGAATTCATTGAGAACCCTTACAACATGGAGGAGATAAACCTCCGTCTTTTTTGTGGAGAGTTTGCTTGCAATCTTTATCACTTCACTTGAGGTGGCCTCGGTGACGCAAACAACCATTTTCTTGAACATCAATGAAATGATTTCAGTTGGGGTAAAAAGATTTCTGAGTTGAAGATTAATAATCAGATTTCAAAGTTTTATTGCGGGGGTGCCTGAGCATGGCCTAAAGGGCAGGACTTAAGATCCTGTGCCCCAAGGGGCTTCGCAGGTTCGAATCCTGCCCCCCGCACCTGTAGAATGAATGGACAGCTTTAACCTATTTTGAAACGTAGGAGTTTCCAGCCACAAAGAATCTTAGTTTCCTTTTCAAATCCTCTTTCACTCCAATTCTGTGAGAGGAGGAGATAGAAAATTTTTTCCAGAAGCCTGGCACAACCCTGAGAGGCGCATCTGGAGCCGTCAAATCACTTCCATGGAGCTCCTTTGTTATCCCCATGGCTTCTGTGAGCCTTCCTGGTCCAGATGTGAGCAGAAGCTCGTCGCCGACTCCTCTCCTCTTCTTCATCAGTTCTATTCCTTCAGAAGGCTCCAGAGCTCTAATGAGAACCCCGCCAGGAACCCCCCTCTTCTCCGCGGTGATGTTGAACATCCACTTTCCATGAACCATATATATGAAGGCAAGCCCGCCCCGGTCCCACATCAGCTCATTTAACGGTGTTTTCTTTCTGCTGGCTCTCGAGGCCGGATCACCTTTTCCAAAGTATGCTTCAGTTTCCACGATGATCCCGCTGGTTCTTCCTTCTTTGGAGTCGTGGACGAGAACTTTTCCCAGAAGTTCCCTTGCAACCTTCGCCGGAGATCTCTCAAAGAATCTCCTAGGAAGAGGCTTCATCAGAAATTCATGAACAGGAAAATTAAAAAGAGCGCCGCTGGAAGTGATAGTGGAGGTGGAAGATGAAACTTGATCCAGCGGTCAGGGAAAAATATCCGGATTTTCTAGCGGGATATCTCATGGTCAGTGGGGTGACGGTTGAGCAGACAGTCGAGGGCCTGGTGGAAAGGAAGCGGGCGGTTTTCAGTGATTTGAAGACGAAGTTCGGCGGGCTTCCAATAACGGAGATTCCCGAGTTGAAGTACTACAGAAACTTCTTCAAGCTGATGGGGGCGGATCCCTCGAGCTACCGCCCGGCCCCCGAGTATCTCCTGCGGAGGGTCCTGGACGACAGATTTCCGGCGATAAACAATGTCGTCGACTCATGCTTGCTTGCCTCTGTGGAGCACTTCATCTCTGGCGGAGTCTACGATGTGCTGAAGATGAAGGGGGAGCCGATAACCACTTTGGCCACAGGAGAGGAAGGGCCATTCGAACTCATAGACGGGAGAAAGCTGCCGCCAAAGCCGGGTGAGATAGTTCTGAAGGACGCTCAAAGAATCATCTCCGCGTACACTATAGGGGACTCAAAATATGCAAAGATAACATTCGAGACATCAGGAGTTTTGGTGGTGTTGTGGAATGCTCCAGGCATACCCCGGTCCAATGTTGAGGCGGCGATATCTTCTCTGAGCACCTACTTCAAAAAATACTGCGGCGGGCACGTCGATAAAACCGAGATTCTCTAGGGCAGGAAAATGCACCCGTTTACGTGGATTGGGCTGGCGCTGATAATGTTAGGGGTGGCGTTTGTGATACTTCCAATTATTGGAAAATACATAGATGTTTCAAACATTCCTCCCTGGCTGATATACATCTATAGAAGTGACGGATTTTATTTTGTGACGTCACCGCTTCTTCTCCTGATCTCGCTAATTTCTATATTGCTCTATTTCTTCCTCAAGTGATGGTGCTCCCCATGCTCGCTTTTCTGGCTGGAGAGGGATGGGGAAAGGCGAGGGGGATTTTCGGAAACTGCGCTTTTTCGCTCGAGATAATGAACGGCAAGGTTTTTGTGAAGGAGAGAAACAGGCTCAGAGAAATGAGGAAACACCCCGCAAGTGTTTTCGACGAGCTTTTGAGCAGGGGGTACTGGGGAGTCGGGTACTTGGGGTACGAGTTCTTCAAATACCTGAAAAGCGGATTCCCGCCATCTTCCGGAAAGGATGGATCAATTGGGCCAGAAGCGGCGGTAATGTTTTTCGAGTCCCGCGAAAAAGCTTCAGAGCTGCTGGAAGGCGATGGTCGAGATTTTGGAAGGTGCGGGGAGCTGGTTCCAAACTTGAGCAGGGGAGAATTCATCGGCATGGTGAAGAGGGTGAAAGAGTATATTGCGGCCGGTGATGTTTATCAGGTAAATCTTTCCCAACGACTTGATTTCACGATAAAATCAGACCCCACCGCCATCTTCCGCCGGTTCTACCAAGTGCAGCCGGTGCCATACGGGTGTTATCTCGATTTTGGGAGGTGGAAGCTGCTGAGTGGCTCGATGGAGCTTTTTTTGAGGAAAAGTGGTAGGAAGATTGTCACAAGGCCCATCAAGGGGACCAGAGAAAAAAGGGGAGCGGAGCTTCTAAGGAGCGAGAAGGAAAGAGCGGAAAATCTGATGATTGTTGATTTGATGAGAAACGATTTGGGACGAGTGTGTGAGTTTGGGAGCATCAGGGTGAATGACCTTTTTAAGGTGGAGAAATACAACACCCTCTACCAGATGGTTTCCGAGGTGGAGGGGAAGCTCAGAGAGGAGGCTTCATTTTGGGACACCTTGGAAGCCACCTTCCCACCTGGCTCGGTTACCGGTGCACCAAAGCGGCGGGCAATGGAAATCATCAACGAGCTTGAGCCCCATCTCAGAGGGCCCTATTGTGGGGCGATTGGTGTACTAGAGCCAAATGGAGACTTCACCCTAAGCGTGGCCATCAGGGTGATGGGAATGAATGGGATGAGAGGCAGCATCTGGGTTGGGGGCGGGATAACATGGGGATCTATTCCCAGGATGGAATATGAAGAAACATTGCTAAAAGGAAGGGCGGCGATGATGGCTCTTGGGATAAAATGAGGTCATTTGTGACAATTGACGGCAAGCCGGTTGATGGGGACCTGCCCCTGAGATCTCTCTTTTATGGGGAGGGGGTTTTTGAAACATTTAGGTGGAAGGGGCGACCGCCAGTTTTCTTTGGACATCATTTAAAAAGGATGGAAAGGGGGTGTAAGTTCCTTTGTGTTCCTTTTTCTCCTAAGAGAATTGTTTGGGCGGTAGAGAGAACAGTTGAACTGGCAGGAATAGATGATGCAAGGGTTAAAGTCTGTGTTGTTTCTCTGGGCCCTCTCAGGTTCTCGTCTAGGCCGGCGGCATCCCGGACGGTAGTTCTGGTTGAGAGATATAGAATAAAGGCGGGCCCGTGGAAATGCTGCATAGCTACAACGAGGAGAAATTCCTCTTCTCCCCTCTGTAAAATTAAATCATTGAATTATCTGGAAAACGTGGTCGCGAGGAGGACCGCTGAGGGGAAGGGCTTTGATGAGGCAATATTTTTGAACGAGCGGGCAGAGGTTGCAGAGGGGACCACCACAAACATCTTCTGGATAAATGATGGGCGCCTCTTCACACCTGCAATCGATTGCGGTGCGCTGCCGGGAATCACGAGAAAAGTGGTGATGGATCTCGCCAAAGATGCTGGGGTGGAGGTTGTAGAAGGGTGCTTCAAACTGAAGTCACTTTTGAACTCCCAGGGGGCATTTCTCACTAATTCCATTATAGGACTTGTGGAGATCGAGACAATCGAGAAAACTCAGCTGGAGCGAGGCGGAGAATTGATAAAGGGGTTGAGAGAGCGTTTGTTCACGGCGCTGGGGTGGAAGTAGCCCCTTTTTTCAGCAGCATTATTGCCTCCGCCAGATCTCCATTTGCTTCGGAAATCGCTTTCACGGCTGCCTCTTTGGTGGCGCCGGTCTGCTCCATCACAAGTTTTATGTCCTCCTCCGATGGCTGCATCTGCAAACTTCGCTCCACTTCACGCCCTGTGACCTGGTAGCTCCTCTGCCCAGCCATCTCCGTGAGAGTCACCTGTGGATCCTGAATTGAGATCTCCTTTCCCTCCATCCTGATCAGAACTTCTTTGACTCCTTCCAGCTCCCTGGTCTTTATCCCCATCTGTCTCATGATCCTTTCCATCTGCCTCCTGTCCACCTTGAACATCACCACACCTTCTTCGCCAGAGCATTAAAGGTTCTTGCAATCCCCAGCTTTGCCGCCATGTTTTTCAGATATTCCATATCTATCTTTTCTCTTTGCCTGATCATCGTGGCGGCGCAATCGACGAGATCCTTGTGCCTCGGTTTTCTGAGCTTCTGGAGCAACAGATCTTCGGCGGAGATGATCCAGATTTTCCGCCCGAATAGCCTCACCCTCAGCCGCCGCTGGAGGGCCATGTAGTCATGATCAGTTTCGGCCTGACGGAAGTCAACCCTATAGCCCTCCTCCGCCTCCAGCTGAAAGGTCTTTGGGAGAAAAATGAGCTCTCCAATGGAGCGAAAACCTCTTTTCCTTGCCAAGGCGATCGCCCGATGGAGCTTCCTCTCTTCTGGAGCGACTAAGAAATCAACATCTCTCGTTGATCTGGCCATCCCATAGTAACCGGCGGCGAGTGCTCCCGTCAGGGCATATGTCGCCCCGGCAGAATTTAAAATTGAGGCGATTCTCTTCACAACTTCCCTGTAAGCCATTCCTCCATCTCCCACATCTTTTCAATAGCCTTTCGTTTGTCTGCTTCTTTCATTGTTGAGAGAAAGATTTCAAGCATCGTGTCTGAGAGTTCCGCCACCTGCTCCGCCGTCTCCGCCCCGTCGAGATTTTTAAGTGGGTCACAAAGGGTCTTGATATCTGCAACTTCTGATTTCGTTAACCCAGTTTTTCTAAGTAGAATTTTCCCCTTTCTCATTAAAGCCCCTCCTAGTTTTCACGGCAGCACCAGCTTTAAAAGCAGGCATCTCCTCCCCGGAGAGAATGGCTCTTCCGGTGGCTAGCAATTTCCCATCCTCATCAACTACAAGGACCTCTTCTCCAGGCCTTATCTCTGGGTCTGCGGCCACTACATGTTTTGCGAAGACAGTTTTCCCACTTGTGATAAATTTTCCCACATCTTTTTTCACGACAACCCTCAGTCTCGGTGGGGGGACCGCCTGGTGAAGAAGCTCCGCGCCCTTTCTATTTAAAACAATGAATCCATCTGTGGCGCGGATGGCGCAGATTGGCTCATTTCCCAGCCACACCTGCCTTATCCTGCCTTTTGTCTTCATCACTTTTATCCCGGCAGGGAAGAGAATTTTTCCTGTTCCCTTTCCAAAGAGGTAGTCGGCAACTGCTTGCAACCTGTAGACATCCTTTTCTGATGGTTCAGTGAGCATTCTTCTCACTCTCCTTTGGACCAATCCAAGCATCGATCACAACATGAGCGACGTTTGGTGAATATTTTTTCACTACCCTCCTTTCAATGATTTTGACCTCTCTTCCTCCAGCAGCGTTTAGAATTCTCTTCACAGGCCTATCAAAAAGCATCCGGTAGGGGACTGTTTCATGATAGTGGATGATTCCGCCGGAGGGTTTTAGAACATCGATTGCTGTGGGAAGATATGTGTGGGTGACGTGAATTATTCCCATTATCACTCTGTCCGCTACCCCTCTTGGAGCGACTTCTTTGCAGTCCCCCAAAATTGGATGGATGAGATGCCCGACCTTGTTCATTCTTATGTTTTCCAGAAGGTAGCCAAATGTTTCTCGATTTTTTTCAACAGCATAGATTTTTGCTGGTCGCGCATGTTTGGCGATTGGGATGCTGAACTGCCCAACCCCTGCAAACATGTCAACCACAACCTCTCCTTCTCTCACGAGCCTTGGTATTCTCGCCCTCTCAAAGATGTTCCCCTTGGAAAAAATCACCTTTGCGACATCAAGCTTAAAGAAACAGCCATTTTCTCTGTGAATAGTTTCCGTGGATGGGTTCCCAGCAATCACTTTTATCTCGGGCGCCCTCTGCCACCCTCTCACGGGCCCCGTCCTCATGGCAACTGTTTCGATTCCCTTCCTCTGAAGCAGTTTTTCGGCAATTATCTCGGCCTTGGGAAGGAGGAGGTCTGGGAGGCGGAGAACTGCGACATGGCCAATCCATTCAAAGCCATCTGGCAGGATGCTGAGCTCATCCCTAGAGAGAACACCGGCCAGGGCATTTTTGAGAAACCCCATGCTTTCACTGAGTCTTTGCCTTTTCCGCGAGTTTGAAAAGTGTAAGCTTTTGGGAAGCTTCCAGTGGAGTTATCCTCTTTTTGGCCGGCCTTCGCTTCTTCTTCGGTTTGACGATGCCTGCAGCAACCAGAAATCTCGTGCTCAGCTCTCTGTCGATCACTCTTCTTTCTTTTCTTCCTTTAAATGCCGAAAGGGGTATGGTCGCCCCAGCCATCTTCGGATGCCCTCCCGCAGACCCGATTTCTCTGAAGGCCTCGCGCAGCACATTTCCCAAATGAATTGAGACATCCTTCGTCCTAGCCGATACATAGATATTGTCCCCAACTATTCCGTAAACTAAGGTTGTCCCCACACCCTCTCTGTTGAGGAGGACATCCGCGGCAAAGGCTATCAATTCCCTGTTTTTCACCTCCCCAACATTTGCAAAGAGAAATCCCTCTTTTATTTTAGAGGCCCGGTGAGCGGCTATGAGCACCTCAAAGTTCTCTGGCGGTATCGATGGCGACATCAGGCGTCTTAGCATGTCCATGTCGGCAAACTTTGAGAGAAACTGGTAGGCTTCCATGTCCAGTGAAGAAAATCCCCTCACGAGGTTGATGGTGTCGGTGAGGATTCCAACAAGCAATGCTGTCGCCGTGGGAGGATCAATATCTATTCCTGCAAACCGGAGGTAGTTGGCGAGGAGGGTGGATGCGGCGGCCGCAGGAGTAATGTCGACGAATGTTCCCTTTATCTCGCTTTCTGGGACGGTGTGATGGTCAATGATGATGGTTGGGATGATCGATGTTGGGAGGGCGCAGTAAGAATGGGTAGCGACATCCACCAATGCAAACCACCGGTAGTCATTAAAGTTTACGCGGCTGGCTTCTATCATCTCCACCCCAAGGAGGTTCACGAGCGCCTTATTTTGCAGGTGTCCGATGATCCCGTCGTAGATGATGTCTGCGTCGATGCCAAATCTCTTTGAATACAATTTGAGTGCAACCCCGCTTGCAATGCTGTCTGGATCTGGATTGGTCTGCAGGACTATCGCCATTTTTCCTCCTCTCGGGCGCTCCCTTTCGATGAGCCTCCTGAGCTTCTTTTCATTCATCATGCACTTGAGTCGGGTGAAAGTTTCCATTGCTGAGTTGGACAGAAGCTGGTTCTCTGGAAGAACCTCGCTTGCCCCAAGCCCTTTTGCATCTCCGGCATATGCCTCGTCGGGAACTCTTGCGATTACAACCGGGTCTATAGGAACCCCTGCTTTTGATTTTTCCCTCAGCTCCTTTATCCTCATCAGAACTTTTCTAGTAGTGGAATAATCCTGTAGCATGACTAAGACAGCATCTGCATCGGAAATCCCCGCTGCAGAGAGGATCTCCGGAGATGTTGGATCGCCACAAAAAACTTCGTCTTCTTTATAGCCGAGGTTTTTCAAATGTTTTGTGCGGGTTTCATCGCGTTCGACCACCACAACTTTTGTCCCCTTTCCTCTTATGCTCTCGGCGATAGCAAAGGCAAAATCATCCGATCCTATCATCAGATACATGCTCTCCCTCTAAAGGATGGGAAACGATAGATTTATAAGCATCTTTTTATAAACTCCATCACACAGGGGTTGGCATGGAGTTCTGCAAAAAGTGTGGGGGGATGCTGGTTCCCCAAAAAATCGGGCGCGCCACAAAGCTGGTCTGCCAGCACTGCGGTAAAAAGACGAAGCCAAAGAAAAGGACGGCCTACAAGATAAGTGAGAAGGCCAAGGGAAAGGAGGAAATTCCAATAATCGTGGAAAAGAAGAAAAGAAAGGGTGAAAAGAAAGTGGTTGAGCAAGAGTATGAGCTAGAACCCCCAGAATACTATGAAGAGTTCTTTGAGGAGTGATGCCAGTCCTACACCCTGATTTTAGATTTTTCCAACACGCTTGCACATATGCATTTTCTTTCTTTTGGAATATCTGGAATGGTCTCAGCAAAAAGCCGCTGAACCTCTCCCGCAGCCTTTTTCATTTCATCCAGGACCGCGGCGTGGGAGAGAATTTCTTTTGAGATTCCTGCAGCGTAGTTGGTGATGATAGCGACGGCCGCATAGCACATCCCCAGCTCCCGCGCGAGCACACATTCCGGTACATTTGTCATTCCCACCAAGTCTGCTCCCAGGACCTTCAGGGCGCGGATTTCAGCAGGCGTTTCAAATCTTGGCCCCTCCATACAAGCGTATGTGCTCTTTTCGTGGAGTTTCAGCCCCATCTTCTTGGCGGTCTTAGAGAGGATCTCCCGGAGCTCCGGACAGTAGGGCTCTGTTAAGTCGATGTGCACGACTCCTTCCCTTCCCCCCTCGTAGAATGTCTGCGCCCTTGACTTTGTAAAATCTATGAACTGAGTGAGGAGGGCGAGTTCTCCAGGGCGAAAGCTCCTGTTTATGGTTCCGGAAGCTGTTGTCGCCAGGATTCTCTCAACCCCAAGCCTGTAGATGGCCCAGATGTTTGCCCGGTAGTTTATTCTATGAGGGGGAATAGTGTGCTCCTTGCCATGTCTCGGGATGAACGCCACCATCTTTTCTCCAAGCCTGCCGACTGTTATTTCCGGCGATGTGCCATATGGAGTTTTGACAGTTACATTTTTCTTGTCCTTGAGCATAAAGGCAGAATATATCCCGGAGCCACCGATGACTGCAACTTCCGCCTTCATCTTCCAAACCTCCTTTCTCTTATTTGGAAGCTTCTTATCGCCCGCAGGAAGTCCAGCTTCGAGAAGGAGGGCCAATCGGCTTCGCAGAAATAGAGTTCAGAGTATGCGGATTGCCAGAGCAAAAAGCCGCTGAGCCGCTCCTCTCCGCTCGTGCGAATGATGAGGTCTGGATCGGGGAGGCCTGCAGTGTAGAGATTTTGCTCGATCATCTTTTCATCAACTTCATGGGACCTGAGCTCTCCCTTTTCGATTTTTTCACAAATTTTTTTGACGGCCTGCGCCAACTCTGCCCTTCCCCCATAGCCGATTGCAATGTTAAGAGTGTATCCATCATACCCCCCAGTGGCTTCTTCGGCTTTTTTTATAGCCTCTTGAACTTCTGGAGGAAGTTTGCTGACATCGCCGATAGCCTTTATTCTTATTTTATATTTGTGAACTCTCCTGTCTTCGGTAGCGTCTTTAAACTTTTTCGCAAACAGCTGCATGAGTGCTTCTACCTCTTCCTTTGAGCGCTGGAAATTTTCTGTGGAGAATGAATAAACTGTCACGTGTTTTATCCCAATTTCCCTGCACCACTCCAGAACCTCCTCAAGTTTTTCTGCTCCATAGATGTGGCCGGCCACGGGCGGTAGCCCGCGTTTCTGCGCAAACCTTCTGTTGCCATCTAGAATTATTCCTACGTGTTGCGGGATTTTGCCGTTGGCAAAAATTTCCGCGAGGAGCTGTTTTTCATAGACGGCTTTGATCAGCGCCCGCACTTTTGGGATTCCCAGAAGCTTGGCTGGAATGGTTTCAATTATCATCATTTTACATTAGTCCATGATTATTAAACCTCTCCGTTTCTCTTTCACTTGCCCGGGCCTTTTTCACTGCTCCGAGCTTTGTTTTTCAACCCTCTTTCTGCAAACATCTCTTTCATAAAAGGCTTTCACCCTTATATATTGTTTAAAATATATTTTTAAGTAAAGATATGCTTAAATATATCTTCAATAAGATATAATTTGGGAGGCGAATGAGAGGGAAAGAAAAGGAAAAATATTGGCCCCTTTTCCAAGAAAAGTCATTGAAAATATTAATATTATTAAAGGAGGAAGCTAAGTGGTTATATCAGGCGGAAATAGCTAAAAAAACCAATACTACGTACGCGCATGTCCTAAAGG
>JAVZGN010000002.1:0-113030 GCA_038872135.1 Hadarchaeales archaeon (SeqCode)
GGTTCCAGCTGTTCTGCCCATGTGTTTCAGAGACTCTCTTTTCTCAAGAATAAGAGGGTTTTGGTTGGAAAAATCTCCGCTTCTTAAGATATTTAAATGCTTTTTCCAAATACCATCGGAGGGAGCTGGATGGGAAAGGTTAAGATTGAGGTTCAGAATATTGTTCTCTCTGTGACTTATGACGGCGTGGAATTTGACCTTGAAAAACTCGCGAGATCTCTGGAAGGTGCAAGATATGACCCAGAGGTCTTCCCGGGAATAGCGTACAAGTCGGAGGATCCATCGGCTTCATTTCTGATTTTCGCATCGGGAAAAATGAACTGCGTCGGGGCAAAGAGCATGAGGGACGCCAAGCTTGCAATCGAGAGGCTGACGAAGAAGCTGAAGAAGACTGGGGCGAGGATAAGGGGTCCGCCAAAGGTTCAGGTTCAGAACATTGTTTCATCGTTTGACTTTGGGAGGGAGTTTGACCTGGAGACAATCGCCAGGACATTCGAGAATACAGAGTATGAGCCGGAGGTCTTTCCCGGGCTTGTGTTCAGGCTGGATGACCCAAAAGTCGTGGTGCTTCTCTTCGTCTCCGGGAAGGGGGTGTGCGCCGGGGCGAAAAGCATGAGAGACATCGAGAGGGCGGCTAACAAAGTTCTTTCCCTGCTCAAAAAATAATTCAAAAGGCTTCGGTGAGGGCTCTGCACCCCTTCCTGAGAATCAGAAACATGTTTTCCCAGCGGGCACCGCCGATGTTTCTCACATATGCTCCAGGCTCCACGGTTATCACCATTCCCTCCGCCAAGATGTCTCTGGAGTTTGGGGCGAGGCTTGGGGGCTCATGGATGTCTAGGCCGACGCCGTGACCGCAGCCGTGGGGCAGAAATCTCAGAAGCCCTGCCTTCTCAATTATTCTTCTCGCTGCTGCGTCAATGTCTTTTGCCCCCACTCCGGCCCTGAGGTTTTTAGATGCGGCATCGTGGGCGGCTTTTACTGTCTCAAGGAGTTTTGATTGTCTCCTTGTCGGGGAAATCGCAAAGGTTCTTGTCATGTCCGAGGCGTAACCCTTCCAGGTAGCCCCGAGATCCACCACCACAAGTTCTCCTCGCCCTATTTTTTTCTGCCCAGCGGTGTAGTGGGGGTGCCAGGAGTTTTTCCCAGAGGCCACGATGGTTGGAAATGGCGTCCCCTCAGATCCTGCTCTCCTCATTTCCCGCTCAATTTCTCCAGCTATCTCCAGCTCACTTCTGCCAACCGCGATGCTTTCCTCTGCACACCTCATTCCCCTCACGGCAATTTTCGCCGATTTCTCTAGACAGGCTATCTCTTCCCTTGACTTTATCTTCCTCAAATTGACAACAATTTCCGGAGCTTCCCGGTAGCCGGCGGGGTGAACGGCCTTAAGCTTTTTTATGAAATCTCTGGAGGCGTTTTCATATCCCACAGAAAGGGCGCCGATTTCGTGCAGGGATAGTCCTATCAGCTTCCAGAAATCCATGAAATAGACGTTTTCTCCCGGAGCTTTTGGAGACTCCCAGCTGGAAAAGGCCCTGATGTCGGAAATTGCAGACTCCTCCTTTGCCTGCCAGAACTCCAGCCTGCTGCAGATGAGGATTGGGTCTCCGTCAGCTGGGATTATTGCAGCTTTTCCGGCACTCGTGAGGGAAAAATATCTCTGAGAGTGAAAGGAGATGTATGCATCCAAGCCTGTTTTTTCAAGCTCCCTCTTCAGCGCTTTTATCCTCCTGCTGGTATCCATCGCTACACCTCTCTCCTCACGCTAAAAAATGAGTGGGGTTCAGCAAATCACAAAAATTCCTGCCCTCTAATTCAGAGGGATGGAGAAGAAGCGAGAGATTGTGCGACTTTATGATGAGACGGCGGAAAAATATGATGCGAGGTATGCGGAGATTCAAAGGGGGAAGCTGAGGTATCTTCAGCGGTATCTTCCCAAGAAGATTTCCCGGCTCCTGGATGTAGGATGCGGGACGGGACTTCTGCTGGCTGAGCTTGAGGAGAGGGCTGAAGAGGCCTACGGTGTGGATCTGTCTAGCGAGATGCTGAAGGTGGCCAGGAAGAGGTGCAGAAAGTCTAAGCTTTTGGTTGCGGATGCCGAGAATCTTCCATTTGAAGACGGCTTCTTTGACTGCATCGTTTCCTTCACATTACTCCAGAACCTTCCCAACCCTCCTGCAGCCGTGAAGGAGATGGCGAGGGTCCTTAAAAAGGGCGGGACCGCAATAATAACCTCTCTCAAGCACAAACATTCTCCAGAGGATCTTAGGAGGTGGGCGATGGATGCTGGCCTAACTGTTGTCGTGTATGGGGAAATGGAAGGGATGGAAGATAGCTTCTGCGTAGGTGTTAAATGACTGAAAACTACCATCACCATGGGAAATGAAGCCGGATAAAAGTCACGTTTTTGTAGTCATCTATGTTCTTCGGCAATCGTCGAAACCAATTTCAACATTTAACGAGAATTTTAACAGGTGATTTTTGGAAATTTCTCCTTTATAAACTCTCAAAATGCTTAAATAGGAGGGAAATGAGTGATTTCCGCAAAAAATAGAGAAGGTGATAAAGTGAAGTATGGAGCATTGCTAGTGATCGCAGCCATGTTGATATCGCCGCTTGCGCTGGTGGTATCGGCTGGCACCGTAAGCGCTGCAACAGACATAAGCGTTAGCTTGGATAAGACAAAGGTGAAAGCAAACACCGGAGTTGTGCTGTTCATCACTGTGCAGAACACCGGTACCACAGACATTGACAACATTGAAGTAGAGCTGCCGAGCGGCTTTACTCAGGTGAGCCCAACCAAGCTGATTAGGGCTGACACAGTAGTGTGGAACTGGATCGACAATGTGGTTGTCGTGCCAGCAGACACAATTGTACAAGTTGTAGGAAATAAGGCTGTCAGATTAGCCGAGAACACTGTGATTACCTTGCTTGCCGGCACTACTGTCTATAGATCTGGCACCGGCTTCTACACTGCACTGAGCACAAATGTTGATGTCAAGTTGGGAGCAGCGACAACTCCAGCCGTGTCAGAAAACACTTTTGAAAACATCAAGGTTGGGGACAACATTGCCTTCCCTGTGGAAAAGCAAGTAACACTCATCTTTGGTAGTGGTATCAGCAACTTTGACAATACAGTACGGCTGGCCAACGACACCCGAGTTGTGCTGGTAAAAGATAACATATTCAGACTCCCTGAGAACACTTGGGTGAAGATCATTGGAACAGATAACGCTATTGGCATTTCAGCGGGCGAGAATGTCTTGCTGAAAGTGCCAGAGAATGTTACACTTGCGACGACTCTTGCCGACAATCGTGTTACAACAATAGAGGCGAGGAACTGGGGTGGCTTCATAGGTGATCTACCCGCTGACTCTGTCCTTGAGATACCAGAAAATGCGGTAGTTCAGCTACCAGTGGGCACAAAAATGGCTTTGGAGAGTCCCCTTGCGATTTCTCTGCAGGAAAACACCTTGGTTATACGACCAAAAGATAACCAGTTCACCGCAGCAACCTATGAAAACGAGCCGGACAACTGGGCTCAGTGGGTGAGCGGACAGAGAGTTCAGTGGCAGGGGCTGGGTGCTGACAACAAAATCCCTGTAAATGGCTCCCTCGTGTTCCCGATTGCGTTCACCACACCGAACATCAACGATGAAAGGAACTACACAATAAAGGTCAGGGCCAAAGCTAAGGGTACAACCGCCTATAGTGTTGAGAAGTCCGTCACCCTGATAGTCGACGGCAAGGCCCCAACGCTGGCCATCTCAACCTCAAAGTTCTGGGCAAATGCCAACGAGGACATCACCATAACTGTCACGGCCAATGAGCCGCTCGCAAGCCTCGACAACGTAAGAGTCAAAGAGAACAATGGTGACTGGATCCAGCTGACCATGAGCCCGGCAGACACCGAGAACAAGGTCTGGACCGGGACATACACGACAAGCGACAACGCTGCCAGAGATGGGCAGGCAATAATCCAGGTATGGAATGCCTCGGATCTCTGTGGCAATAAATCAAACCAGGATAACTGGTTTATGATCGACAGGACTGCTCCAGCAGCGATTAAACTGAGTGATGTAACGGGCTTTCCTGCGGTCTATAGCACAACTGGCAAGCGCATCACCGACAACAGCCATTACACATTTACCATCTCAATTCCCTACGAGAACTCTGTCCTCGAGCCCGTCAATGGAGACAACGTGAGTTCCATCCAAACAGTGAGAATCAGGGTTGGCACAAGCACCACAGACATGGCCCTCATCGGTGGCCTCTGGACGGCTGAAGTAAACCTGCCGGAGGGCCTCACAGAAATTGGATTCAAGGTGATCGACAAGGCAGGGAACGAAAGCCCTGAGAACGCCGACAATGTCCTCGTGGATTTGACCCCACCATCGATCACCATAGAATCCCCAGAGAACGGAGCCCTTCTTAACGACAACACCCCGACCTTCAGGATAATCATAAGCGACGCCACTCTCGGAATTGAAAACAGACTTGGATTTAGCCCCGTTGACAACAGCGGGTATACAATCACCCTTTGGAGCGTGACTACTGGAGAGAACCTCGGCTGGCTACGCCCGGTAAGCTACGCTACCCTGGACAATGTCTTCACCTGGCAAGCGATAAAGTACTGGGTCTTCGAGAACACCTGGTCGAAAGGACTCGATGGCAACGAGAACAAGTACAGGCTCGTGGTTGAGGTCGGAGACAACTTCCGCTACGAGAACAAGTGGATAGAGTTCACGATTGACACAGTTCCACCGTCGAAGAACGACATCAGCATCCTCGGCTGGACAGGATTGATCGGTTCCCTAACTTCGCCGCAGATGAGCACTAAAACCACATGGCCGATCAGCGGAACGATTCCACCGAAAGAGGTTGGAGGCAAGCTGAGGATATACGTCAACGGGAGCCTTGTGAGCACCATAGACCTGACATCGACATCCTGGACAGCAAATGTTCCGCTAACACCAGGAACCGCAAACATGATAGAGCTTCAGCTGGTGGACAGGGCTGGTAACGAGAGCGATAGGCTGCTCTACGGCTACATCCAGCCCGATGCCACAGCCCCGACGGTTACAATAAGTTCTCCAGCCACCGGCACCGAGACTGACGCCACGGCAATCTTGGTTACAGGCACGGTGACGAAAGACCCATGGGAAAGCTTCAGTGAACTCACCCTGACGCTCCAGTCAACCACTGGAGGAGCGGTCACGGTCCCGATAGGTTCCGATGGCAGCTTCTCTTGGAGCGTTGCGCTGGGTGAGGGCCTGAACTCCATCACGGTGACGGCAAAAGACGCCCTAGGGAATGTGAGCGCCCCAGCGACCATCCAGGTGACTCGCAGGGTCACCCCGTGGATGACCTATGCGATAATCCTGGTGATAGTGGCGCTGATCCTGGCTGCGATCGCAATCTTCAGGAAGAAGTAAGGGGAGAAACGCCCAACCTGCCCCTTACTTTCCCTTTTTATTTTGATTTTCATGTTTTGGGGTTTTCCTCAAGGTATGGATTATCTTGAGAATTCATTCGCTCAGTACTTCCCGCAAAATCTCATCTTTAAACAGCAGAAAAGCCCAGAGCGGATAAATTAGAATTTTTCTATTCCCGATCTCCTTGGATCCAAACTTATCCCAGGTGAGCATGAGGCCGCGATTGAGATTTAATCCCGTAAGTGATTTGACGATGCTCGAGATCTCTCGGGTGGATACTTCCGACTTGATTTCAACAGGAATTATGCGCTCGCCCTCAACTAACAGGAAATCTATCTCCCTAGAACCCCTTCGGAAATAATACTTCGCTCCAACTTCGCATCTGAAAAGTGACTCCATGGCTCCCCCACGACCCACCTCTTCAAACTCTACGCCCGAAGCAAAGCTCAACGCAGGAGTTGCTGGGTAAACTCTCCGGTTTTTCCTAGAAGTCGCCAGCACGCCCGGTCTGAGGTTTGCCACAAGATTCACAAGTAGCGAAAATCGCAGATAATGGGTGTAGTTCATTATGGTTCTCTTGTTTCGCCCAAGGTCCCTCGCCAAGTTTTCGATGTTCAAAAACATTCCGGGATTTTTGAGGAAGAGATCCCGAAGGATTTCAAGGAGCTCGATGTCCACGCTGCCGAACTCGAGGGGAATATCCCTGTAAACGATTCGCTCCACAACCGCGGATTTCACATATGCTCTAATTTTTTCATCGTCCTCTTCCCATAGGAGTTCTGGAAACCCCGCCTTTCTCAGGAAACTGGAGAAAAGCGGCTGGATCTTTCCCGCTAACAGCTCAGCCTCTTCGAATCTCACTTTCACCCCCTTCATTTCGAGAAACTCCCTAAAAGTCAAAGGTTTCAGCACAAACTCGTAGACCCTTCCGGCTAAGCTCTCCTTCGATCGTTTTGAAAGAGCGAGTGCGGCGGAGCCCGAGAGGAAGAATTTCAGGTTGGGGTTAAGATCGTAATAAATCTTTACCTTGCTTTCCCAGTCCTCCACCTTGTGAATTTCATCCAAGAAGATGAACACCCTTTCGCGTTTCTGGAAGTCTCCTCTCAGCACCTCGACCCGGTATGTTTCTAGCACATCCCTGAGATCGGCGCCCCTTTCATCGAACGAAAAATAAAGGATGTTTTTAGGCTCAACACCTTGGTTCAACAGGTGGTGAATCATCTGGTAAAGGAGAACCGTCTTCCCCACTCTCCTAAGTCCCGCCAAGAGGATGCCCTGCCTATCAGGGAGGAATTTGAGCAGTTCTGGAAACAGGTAGCGCTTGTACTCGCGATATTGTCTTTTGGGGACTTCTCCTGTTTCCCACCACTCATTGAATTCGAAAAGTTCCTGCGCTTTCATCATAGTTTATTTTAATACCCTAATATTTAAATTTTTAGTGTATTTTTATGCACTAATCAAGGGAAGATTGGGGTGTTCTATCCGCCACTGGATTGGAATCGTATGATTGCCTCGGGATTTACGAGAAGTGAGAGACTAATTACAGGTGCCTCGCTGAAATTTGGAGAGGATACCCATGAATAGTGACGACGGCAGGAGAGTAACAACCTAGAGGAGCAACCATATGTTGATGCCGGGCGAGATGGTAATGATCAGGAAGTTGCGGGAGATGCGCAGATAACTCTAAGAGTACACTTAGCATCGTCCTCCACGTCGGGTAAAAAGGATGTTGAAATCAACTGTGTTATTACTCACCACATTTCCGCTTTGGATTTATAACTACTGAAATGGAAACAAATCATCATTCGATAAGGTTAAACCCATCAAACAGAAATACTGCCGGGTGAAACCATCAGGCGAGGATGGCTGCTACTACCACTTCTCCTTCTCACCGCTCCTGCAGCGGTAGCCCTAGAAGCCCCGTCTCTCTCCATCCCTATAGAAAAAGCCCTCCTGAAAAGCGAAAATGTCGTCTTCCAATGGACAGTGGTTCCCCAAGCTGACTTCTACCAGCTCCAGTGCTCAACCGACAACTCCTTCACCTCACCAATCACCGTTGACAACATCCGTCTAACGTCCACCAGCCTCCTCCTCATGGACGGCGTCTACCACTGGAGGGTCAGGGCAAAAAGGGAAAACGGAGATATTGGCCCATGGTCCCGGCCCCGCTACTTTATCCTCGATTCAACTCCTCCCCCAGCCCCACTCATCCTCTGGCCTAATAACAATTCCTACCTCAGAGACAACACGATTTCATTTATCTGGTCCCCCGTGGATGGTGCCTATGATTATCGGTTTATTCTCGACAACGATGAGGACTTCTCCTCCCCCATCCAGAACTTCTTCACTTTCTCTACCTCCTTCTCCTTCACCCTCTCCCCAGGGAAATATTTCTGGAAGGTGGCCTCAAGGGATTGGCCAAGGAATGAGAATTTTTCACCAGTTTCAACCTTCATCATAGACATCTCACCCCCAACCTCTCCCCCTTTGCTATCTCCGGAGAACAACGATAACATAAACACCAAAACTCCAACTTTCTCCTGGGGGGAGTCTGTTGACGGGTGGGGCGTGAGCTTCTACAGGCTAGTGGTGGACAACCGGGAGGTTAGGGAAACAAGGGGCCTAAGCGATGACTCAATCGAGCTGGCGGAGGGACTTCACAAGTGGAAGGTGGTGGCGGTGGATCTCGCGGGGAATGAAAACTCCTCCCCGGAGTTCACTTTTTATGTTGACCTGACCCCCCCGAAAGCACCAGACATCATTGGGCCAAAAAATGGCGCAGTTCTTCCAACTAAAGGTGTAACATTTGAGTGGACAGAGGTGAGGGACAGAAACTTTCCCACAAACTATGCGCTCTGGATAGATGAGGACGCAGACTTTTCATCTCCAACTGTGGTAGAGGATATGCAAACCACATTGACGAAAGAGTTCTCATACGGTCGCTACTACTGGAAGGTCTCATTCACAAAAGAACTCCCAGATGGACATTACTACTGGAAGGTGAGGGCTGTAGATGATGCCGGAAACAGGGGTGATTTTTCTCAAACACGAACCTTAACTGTGGACAACACCCCCCCACCGCCTCCACGCCTTCTGTGGCCCCTTGCAAATGTAGAGGAAAACACATTTTCTCCTGTCTTCAGGTGGTCGTCCGTCGAAGATATCACTCCTGTTAAGTATGAAATCCAAATAGCTAAAGACAATGCCTTTTCTTCCCTCGTAGCCACAACGATCACAGAAAACTTGGAAAACAGAACAGAATTTCTCCCGGACGGCACCTACTACTGGAGAGTTAGAGCCCTTGACAACTTCAGGGCCGGGGAGTGGTCGGAGAATCTTTCTTTCAAAATAATCTATCGTGACTTTTCTATTGTTGTTAGCGAAAGTAGTTTCACGGTGGCGCGGGGAGAAAAAATCTTGGTTGGAATTTCTGGCGTGAAATTCGGCAGCTATGCGGAAACTGCGACGCTGAGCGCCTCCGGTGGCCCCCCAAACACAGAGTTCACATTTTTTGGCGCCGTTTCCTTCCCATTCGACACCTTCGCGATAATTTACCCTCCCTCCGACGCCCTTCCGGGAGTTTACACGATTGTAATTACGGCCAAAGACAAAAACCAGTGGATGAGAACGGCGAAGATTTTCCTCAATGTTATCAAGCGCCCAGACGCCGTCATTTCCCGAATAACCCCAGGTGAAGTAACAACAACCCAGATTTCAAAGCTGGATGTTGCAGAATTAAAAATCGTCTCCTCCGCATTAATGGAGAACGTCAAAATATATGTGGAAAACGGAGATGTCACTACCCACCCCCATGGCCCGGTCTACTCCTCCTTCAAAATAGAGCACGAAAACCTGAAGGGGGTAGAATCGGCTGAAATAAAGTTCAGGGTTGACCGGTGGTGGATGAAGAAAAACAAGGTAGATCCGAAGTCCATTACTCTCTGGAGATTCGAGGAGGGGTGGCAGAAGCTTCCGACAGCCGAGGCCGGAGAAGACGCAACTTTCGCATATTTCTCCGCAACAACACCCTCTCTCTCGACCTTCGCCATAACCTATCAGACATCAGAGTTCCCGCTTCTCTGGATCGCAGCAGGGATAACGATGGTTGTTCTTATCGTTGGAATATTTTTCTGGATTAAAGGTGGAGAAGAATTGCCACGAGAAGGACTACCGAAAACTAAAGAGCGCCCGTCTGCCACGCCAAAGGAAGAGGAGTGGTGATCAGAAGTTTCTCCTGGAGTAGATGTTGCCCCCGTGGAGATCGACCGCTACCACCAAGGGGCCAAAATCCTTCACCTTGAGGACCCACACGGCCTCTGCAGCTCCGAGCTCCTCCCAAAGAACCTTTTCAACCCCCTCAATCTTTTCCGCCGCAAGGACCCCAGCCCCCCCTGGAAAGGCCAAGTAAATGCAACCGAGTTCCTTCATCTTCTTCGCTACCTCCTCGCCGACTCCCCCCTTTCCAACTATCGCCCGCACCCCTGTCTTCTTGATGAACTCTCCTTCCATTGAATCGAGACGGGCACTTGTTGTCGGACCAGCAGATAAAATCTCCCACCTTTCTCCCCTTCGAACAGCGAGAGGGCCACAGTGATAAACAACTCCTCCTTTCACATCCACTGGAAACTTTTCCTCAGAAACCACCCTTTGATACGCCTTGTCTCTGGCAGTTGCAACCACCCCGCTGATGGTCACAAGATCCCCCGCATGAAAGCGCTTCAGCTCCCCAGCAGCAAACGGGGGCCGGAGTTCAACGATCTTCACGGCTCCACCACCTCCATTCCCTTCAACCTTGCCCTCCTGGCCACCCAGCACTGAAACGAAACTCCAACCGGAAGGGTTGCCGTATGGCAGGGGGCCTTCTCAATGTGGACTCCAAGAACCGTGCATCTTCCTCCAAGACCCATCGGCCCTATCCCGAGACCATTTGCCGCAGCCTCTATCTTCCTCTCAAGCTCTGCTGTTTCCCTGTTTCTCCTTCCAAGGGGTCTCAGAAGCGCCATCTTCGACAGGAGAAGGGCATTCTCGGGGCTTCCGCCAATCCCAACCCCAACTATCACAGGGGGGCATATTTTCCCTCCGGCCTCCTCCAGCACTCCAACGACACTCCTCAAAATTTCATCTTTGGACGCTGTTGGCCTCAGCATAAAAAGTCTTGTGTAATTTTCGGTTCCACCTCCTTTCACGAGCAACTCAACTTCAATCTCTCCCTTCCCGGAGCCAATCAAATGAACTGTCGGTTGCCTCTCCGCCTCTCCCGCCGGGACCATCATTCTGCTTAGGGGATCAACGAGATTTCTCCTCAGCGGAACTTTCTCGGTGGCCTCCTCTACAGCCCTCCTGATCGAAGCCTCAACATCAAACTGAAGCCCCCGCCATCCTCTGACAAAAAAGGTGAAGACGCCGGTGTCCTGGCATATGGGCGCCGACTTCTTCTTGGCCAGACGGAGATTCTCAAGCATCATCTTAAGCTGTATCCTCCCCAAACCGCTTTTCTCCTTTCTCATACACCTGCGTAGCCCCCTCACAACATCCTGAGGAAGAGATGTCTCCGCCCGCTCAATCATTTCAACAACTTTTCTCCTGAATTCTGCCTCTCTCACCATGTGCGCCAGATAAACTCCCCCCGCAGATAAAAAAGATGAGCCCCGGTGCTCAAACTACTGGCAAGTTTTCAGCCTTTGGCAACCCCTATCGGTACAAGCCTCACGACTCTCCTCGCTATCCCTGCCCTATCTGAAATCTCAGCCACTTTGTCCACATCCTTGTAAGCTTCCGGGGCTTCCTCTGCAATCACAGAGATCTTTGCGGCCTTCACAAATATCCCCTGCCCCTCCAGCCTCCGCCTCACCTCCTCCCCCCGGTAGTGGCCGAGAGCAGCAGTCCTGCTCAAGTGCCTCCCTGCCCCATGGGCTGTCGAGCCGAAAGTTTCCTCCATTGCCTGCTGGCTCCCCACGAGAACATAGGAAGCCGTCCCCATGTCCCCGGGGATGAGCACAGGCTGCCCAACCTCCCTGTAAATCGCTGGAATCTCAGGATGCCCCGGTCCAAAAGCTCTTGTCGCCCCCTTTCTGTGCACAACCACTTTTCTCTTCTCCCCGTCAACCTTGTGCTCCTCAATTTTTGCTATGTTATGGGCCACATCATACACTATGTGAAGCCCCATGCTTTCTGCATCCTTCCCGAAGACCTGCTCGAAGCTCTGCCTCACCCAGTGGGCGATCATCTGGCGGTTGGCCCATGCAAAGTTGGCCGCTGCCGCCATCGCGGAGAAATATGCCTGGCCTTCGGCTGACCTGAACGGGACATTCACGAGCTCTCTGTCCGGAAGGCGAATCCCATACCTGTGCACAACCCTCTCCATCAGTCTCAAATAATCAGAGCACACCTGATGACCCAGTCCTCTCGACCCGGTGTGAATCATGACCATCACCTGCCCCTCCTCCTCAATCCCAAATTTTTTCGCCACGTCCCGATCATAGATTTTGTCCACAACCTGAACTTCAAGGAAGTGATTGCCGCTCCCCAAGCTTCCAAGCTGAGGGAACCCACGCTGCTTGGCTTCCCTGCTCACATTCGCAGGATTGGCCTCTTTCATCTCCCCCCTTTCCTCCAGGCGCTCCAAATCCTCCTCCCATCCAAACCCATTCTCCACGGCCCATCTCGCCCCAAGCTTGAGCACATCGTCCAGCTGAGCAGGAGTGAGCTTCACATGCCCGGTGCTCCCAAGCCCTGAAGGGACATTGCGGAAAAGGGTCTCCACCAGCGGGCGGATCTTCGGCTCCACATCTTTCCTGTGAAAATTCGTCCGCAGCAGCCTAACTCCACAGTCGATGTCGTAGCCAATTCCTCCAGGAGAGATGACCCCGGTTTCAGCATCTGTTGCCGCTACCCCCCCAATGGGAAACCCATACCCCTGGTGCCCATCCGGCAGGGTTATCGAGTACTTGTAAATCCCCTGAAGGAATGAAACATTCGCCGCCTGCTCCAGCGTCAAATCTTTGCGCATCTCATCGAGCATCTCCCTGTCAGCATAGATGCGGGCGGGAACTCTCATCCCAGACTTGTAGTCCTGGGGAATCTCCCACCTGACCTCGTCCAGCTGCCTGATTTTTCCCATCCAAGGCATCTTCTCACCATTCTTTCGTCTCGATGTCTAATATCTTTTCCATCAAATGTCAACGACCGCCTGAACCCAGCATCCGCCCGGCTCTTCTTTTATCTCCATCATGTGGTAGGTCATGGCCTTAACATGGGTTTTCTCTTTGTGCTTTTTTGGGTCAAACTTTTCCCCCCATGCTTTTGCCCTTAGCTCCAGCTCGCCGGCCTTTTCAGCTATCTCAACTTTAAATTTTGAAAACAGGAGCCCGCGGCTATCCTGAAGATAGATCAGGCGGTCCAGCCAGTCATAGAGAAGCGCTTCCCTGTCCTCGGCCTTGAGTTCAACCTCAACCTCCTCCTTTGGCTCAACCCCTCTTGTCTCAGTCATTATCTCGAAAAGGGCAACGGCTGCATTTTCAAAAGCCTCCGCCAGGTTCGAGCCATATGCCCTGAACCCTATGTCTGACGGATGCTCCACCCACTCGAACCGCTTCATCCTCTCCTTTGAATATCTCCCGGCACGCAATAAACATTATCCACAAGGCGCCGGGGAGGGGATTTGAACCCCTGCGGCCCAATGGACCACGAGCTCTCCAGGCTCGCGCCTTACCTGGCTAGGCTACCCCGGCCCGAAAAACTTAGAATAGACAAGCATGACCTGACGAAAAAGGATCGGTCGGCCGCGTGCCCTAACAGGTTTATGTATCGCAACCGATACTAGAAGTGATATGTTCGGATGGACGCAGAGGAGGGCCCTCCCCAAGGACATGCCCCGCCGATTCGCGCTGGAGTCCCTGAGCGAGAAGCCCGTCTCATCCTCAACGACGACTGGAGCCGGTGGTAGGGCCTCGCTAAGAAAAATCCTGTTACTTCTGGTTTTTGTCTGCCTCTCACTCATAGTGGCATCTACATTCTTCCGCGGTGGGGAGAGAACGGAGGGGGGTCCTCCTTCGTTTGAGGAGAGGGAGAACGAGTTCTGGGGTTCCTATCCCGAGCTGGGTGAGGGTCGAGTAACCTACACCGTTGTGCCGGTAGACCTTGAATACATCGAAGAAATCGTGCCGATCGGAAAGATAGGCACCATCGGCCATCCCATCCCCACCTCGCACACCTATTGGGTATTGGCTAGGAGGGATTTGGGTTTTCCAGAAGACGGTTTCTCAAAGCCCGTCAGAGCGCCCGCGGACGGTGTGATCACAAAAATAATCTTCACGTATTGGGCGGGCTTCCCAGATTACAACATCTATCTCAGGCACACCAACACCTTCATGACGGCATTTTACCATCTCTCGGAGCTGAGCGAGGGAGTGCTGGCCAAAATAGGCTCCCCCCTGCAGGAGGGTCGCACAAACGAGGTATACATTCCGGTGAAGGCGGGGGATGTCATTGGAAAAACATCTTCCAGTATGGGGCAGAGCGCCTGTCTAGACATGGGTGCCTATGACAAGAAGGTGCTGAATTTCATCCACCCGGAAAAGTATCCTCTGCCACAGCAGCACGCCATTTCCCCCCTGAGCCTCTTCTCGCCCACCCTGCAGGAGAGGGTCTATGAAAAAGTCAAAAGGACGGCGGAACCACGCGGCGGCGAATGCGACTACGATCTCAGGGGAAAGCTCTCCGGAAACTGGTTCCTGGAGGGGACGGATGGATGCACCGGTGAAAACGGGTACCAGAACTACATTTCCTTCGGTTACGACGTTTATGACCCGCAGCAGTTGAGGATAAGTTTGGGCTGGAAGTTCCTCGAAGCATTTGGCTTTCCTTCATGGCTTCCCCCTCTCTCTAGGGTGGAGGGGAATGCTCCGGACTTCAAGAACGTGGGCGTGAGCAGCGGAAGGATCGTCTACAGGCTTTCACCCGTGAGAGAGGATAACATTGCCCCCCTGCCGGAAACAACGTGTACCCTGTTGGTGGAGATGATGAACGAAGAAAAGATAAGGGTTGAGGTCTTTCAGGGCTACATTCAGAATCCCTCCTTCACCCAGAAGGCGCTGATTTACACCAGGTAGTGGCGGAGGCTACTCGCGGTTTTTCCATCCGTCTGCTTTTTCAGGCGAACGAGGCCCGGCTGGGAAGGGATAGATACGGGGCCATTTGAGGCGCCGGGGAGGGGATTTGAACCCCTGCGGCCCAATGGACCACGAGCTCTCCAGGCTCGCGCCTTACCTGGCTAGGCTACCCCGGCCCGAAAAACACTCGGCTCTGGAGTATATTATTCTCACGCGGATGCTTCAGAAAGAATTAAAAGCCACCATCAGATTTCTAAGAGAGGTGGTTGACTGAAGAGAGTGGGTGAAATCCTCGGCATGAGGATTTACTCAGACAGGGGAAAGTATGTCGGAGCTGTTGAAGATGTCGTGCTGGAAGATAGGGAAGGAACAGTCACAGGGCTGGTTTTCGGGAGAAAGGCGGGGAAAGCCCTCACAATTCCCTACAGCACTGTTATGGCGATCGGCGACATAATCATCGTCTACTCTAAGAAGGAGTAGTGAAGGGGAGCCACAGAACATGATTCAAGAGTTCAATGGGAAGAAGCCCAAGATTCATCCCACAGCATTTGTTCATCCATCCGCCACTATTATTGGAGATGTGACAATCGGTGCCCACTCAAGCGTCTGGCCCGGCGCAGTCATCCGCGGAGACTTTGGCAGCATCAGAATTGGAAAATACACTTGCATTCAGGACTGCGCAGTCATCCACGCCGGGGATGTCTACAATGGGAAGATGAGGGTGGCTCCGGTGGAAATTGGGGATTACGTGATCATCGGCCACCATGCACTGGTTCATGGAGCGATAGTCGAGAGCCAGGCGGTAATCGGTGGAGGGGCGATAGTTTTCAACAACGCGAGGGTCAGAAGGGGGGCAATGGTCGGGCTTGGAGCGGTGGTCCTGAGAGATGCGGAGGTTCCCCAGAAAACTGTTGTCGTTGGCATTCCCGCCCGCCCATTGAGATCTCTTACCGCCAATGAAATGCGCAACATAAAGGTTCAGGCCATCAGCTATTCCAAGCTCGCGAAGCGCTACCTCTGACGTTTCTTCTCGAGCTTCATCTGGCAAAAATCCATGAGGAGGTCTATCTCCGTTGGAAGTAGCTCCCTTAGCTTTGGAGCATGGTTGTTGACGACCTCCATCTCCTCCTCTTTGTAAGAGATCGAGTAAATGACCTTCGTTTTCTTGGCAAACTTTGAAATGCCAGCCCCAAAAACTCCAAGGAAAAGTCTGACGGGGGCGGAGCCGCTCGTGTAGTTGAACAAAAGTTCATCTTTGGAAAAGTCTATTTTCTTCAAAATTTCTACGAGAACATTTCTTATCGAGCGTGGATCAAAAACATCGCACCTCTTGAATACAAGATCTGTTCTGGTTTTTCTAGCGGCTTCCGTGAGTATCTCTTTATTTGTTTTCCCATTGTTCTTGTAGTTCAGCTGATAATCAGAACAAATAACATAACACACATCAGGTTTCTCGTACTTAAGGCTCAACTCTATGGGAATTGGCGATATCCCAAGCCCCTGGATCAGCACCTTCACAATTAACTCTCTAGTTTTCAAACATAAAAATATGACCGGGGAATCCCTCAAAGAGGGATAACGGTTGTTTCCAGCCGATCAAAAGTTGGATACTCCTCCACCCAAGCGATCTTCAAATCAGGCTCTATCGCTGCGATTTTTTCTGCGAGGCGCCATTCCAGCTCAATCCTTTTCTTCAACCGATTGATTACAATCATCTCTCCGGGAACTCCAAACTTTCGAAGGAGACGCTTCCTCACCTTCTGAAGGTCCTCTGGTGGCACATTCATCACTACGCCTTTGAAAAGGAGCCCATCCTCTGTGATCCTTTCATGCGGCCTCGCAACATTCCTTGCCTTTCTCTTTAGCCTGTTTCTGAGCTGAACTCCATCCTTCAGCCGGCTAGGACAGTAATGGACGCTCAGCCTTGTGTTTGCGGCAGCCCATCGCATCACTCTGATCGCAACTTCTTCACTCCCAGCGACCCCTGCAGAATTTTCTGATTTCAACCGAAGACCCCTTTTCATGAGGTTTTTAGCATTGGTTTCAGAAAACTCCAGCTCATTCAGGTTAACAAATTTTCCCCCAGCCTTCTCAACATCTCCAAGAAGCTTTATGAGTTTCCGATATTCGCCGGGGATGGCGGGAAGCTCGACGCCGACAAACAATCCGGCGTCTGTTGCAGCTTTAACCGGCTCGGCATCCCACGCGTGAAATCTTATTTCATCCAGTCCGGCGAGCTTCAGTTTTTCTAATTCCTCACGGGAAAGCTTTCCGCAGACATACATGTGAATGTGATACCTCTTCCCAAATTTTTTCTTCAGCTCCCGGATGTATTTCACCGCCCGATCTAGCTTTACGGAAGGGTCTCCTCCAGTTATTCCCGCCCCGAGAGATTCCATCTCTCTCGCCTCCTCAAATATCTCCTTCAGAGAATTCGCCGGCCTCTCGTTTGCATAGACGACGTCCTTTCCCCTCCTCTTCTCAGAGAGCGGACAGTAATAGCAATTTCTCCTGCAGAGGCCGGTGATAAACAGAACCAGCTTGGCCCCTTTTATGCAGAGGCTGCACCCTTTGGGCATTTTCCCCACGAGGAGCGAGCCGGCAGATGTCCTTTTTATTTTCCTGTGCATCACTTCTAATCTCGATGCTAAGATAAAATTTTGCGGGACGACCATGAATTACTCTGTGCGTCCGGTTTCCCGTCGCACTTTCATTCATGGTCTTTTTCCGGTAAGCCCGGTTTAGGGTCTGCACCGCCACAGACCTTAGCTGCAGCTTTCCCCAGCAGCGCTGGGGTTTTCCGCAGCTCCCCCAAGCCCTTGGGCCCAGGTTCAGCCGAGCTTGCCGGCTTTCCCGCAATATCACATTTATATACCCTTTTTAAATTCTTCTGACAGTACTAAACCCAAAAAATAGAAAATCGACATTAAACTTGTGCTTTACTCCATCAAAAGCAAAAATGCGGAAAACTGCTGAGGCAATTAAACGCAAACGCTTAACAAAACGCTTATAATTAATCATCCACGTTTAATAGTGATGCCCCAGAAATTTTTGGAAGTCGTTGATTTAGAAAATGCCATGAAAAGTTTGCAAAAATGGTGGAAACCCCGGGAAAAAACTGAGGAAGTTAATATCATGCAAGCATTTGGGAGGGTGCTCGGCGAGGATCTCTTCGCCCCTGTTGATATTCCACCATTCGACAGAGCGGCGTATGATGGATATGCCGTTCGTTCTGAAGATACTTTTGGTGCCACAGAAACTACTCCAAAAGTGCTGAAAGTTGTCGGGAGAATCGCGGCTGGCACCCCCCCGAAGAAAAAACTCAGGAGAGGCGAATGCTTGGAAATAGCTACTGGTGCTCCACTGCCTCAGGGCGCCGATGCTGTCGTCTTGGTGGAAAACACCATCCCTGATGGTAACCGAGTCAAAATCCTTCGCGCTGTTGCTCCAGCTGAAAATGTAACAAAAAAGGGCTCAGATGTGAAAAAAGGGGAATTGCTGGTCCCACAGAGAAGGGTTCTCACAGCACGGGAAATAGGCGCAATCTCAGCGGCTGGAATTAAGAAGGTGAAAGTTTTTTCTCGGCCAAAAGTTGCTATCATTTCCACCGGCTCAGAACTTCTTGAAGCGGGAAAAAGGCTTGAGCGGGCAAAAATTTACGACGCAAACGGGCCACTTCTCTCCACCGCCGTTAGAAGCTGTGGCGGCTATCCAGTTTATCTCGGTATAGCGAAAGACGACCCACAAGATATCCTTTCGAAACTCAGGAGGGCGCTGAAATCTGCGGATGTTGTGATAATCTCAGGTGGCACGTCTGCTGGGAAGGGAGATCTCGTCCCAGCAGTGATCCGGAAGCTTCGTGGCTCTCGCATGCTTGTTCACGGCCTCGCCGTCAAACCGGGGAAACCCACATTTCTGGCTGTGGCTGGAGGAAAGCCCATATTTGGACTTCCCGGCTATCCAGTTTCAGCTCTCATGATTTTCGATCAACTCGTTGCTCCCCATATCAGAAAGATGAGTGGGCTAGAGGAAAAAAGGAAGCTAATCGTCAACGCTAGGCTGGCTAAAAAGGTGATTTCAAGCAGGGGGAGAAGGTCACTGATTCCCGTGAAAGTGAGGGTGGAAAAAGGGCAACTTCTAGCAGAACCCCTCTGGAAAGATTCAGGTGCAATAGTCTCGCTCTCCGCCGCAGACGGCTATATCGACATCCCCCTGGGCAGAGAAATGCTCGAGGAGGGAGAAGAAGTGGAGGTGCATCTCTTTGGTTCCTAGAATAGTTTCGGTTGTAGGGTACAAAAAGTCCGGAAAGACGAAAATCGTTGAATCGCTTGTAAGCGAGTTGAAGTCAAGGGGATACAGGGTTGGAACAATAAAGCACATCCCTGAGCCAGATTTCGAGCCGGATGTCCCTGGAAAGGATACCTGGAAACACCACAAGGCTGGAGCAGATATCGTTGCGGCAATCTCCTCAGAAAAGTTTGTGGTGGTCGAAAGAGCTCAAAAATCACCGATGGAGGCGATTGAGATGATGGAGGAACTCGATTTTGTGATCATCGAGGGGTTCAGGGGGATAAAAGATATCGCCAGAATAGTTGTGGCCAGGGACGATTCTGAAATCTCCGAGCTTAAAAATGATTTTACGATAGCTATCATTAAATCGCAGGGGGGAAAGCCAGAGTTCGATGTTTCCGCGCTGGCAGACATCGTCGAACAGAAGAGTTTCCCGATCCTCCCCGGACTGAACTGCAAACATTGTGGTTATAACACCTGCGATGAGTTTCGTACGGCAGTTGTAAACGGGCGAACAAGAGGTGATGGGTGCCAAGCTCTAAAAAGGGAAGTGATTCTGCATGTAGATGGAAAAGAGGTTGGTCTCAATCCGTTTGTTCAAGGGCTCCTCAGAAATCTCGTAGGGGCCATTGTTTCTTCGCTGAAGTGGGAGGGAGAGGGGAGGGAAGTTGTCCTCAGGGTGAAACGCCTTGAAAGATAGATTTGGAAGAGAGGTGTTGGGTCTGAGGATCTCTGTGACGGAGAGGTGCAATTTGCGCTGCTTTTACTGCCACAAAGAGGGTTGCCAACCGACAGAGGACGAAATATCTGCGGAAGAGATCGGCATGATTGCTGCTGTTGCAACTTCCCTCGGAATAAAGAAGTTTAAGCTCACGGGTGGGGAGCCTCTCCTCAGGAATGATATCGCAGAGATAATTAGAAAAATCAGCCAGCACAAGGTTGATGATCTGGCACTGACGACCAATGGCGTGATGCTCGCTCAGATGGCAGATGAACTAGCGGAGAGCGGTTTGATGAGGGTCAACATAAGCCTCGACACCCTCGATAGAGAGAAGTTCAAAAGGATAACTGGAGCGGATGCCCTGGAAGATGTCCTTAGGGGGATAAAAGCTGCAGCAGAAGCAGGACTGAAACCGGTAAAGATCAACATGGTTTTACTCGCGGGAATAAATGAAAACGAGGTTGAAAAAATGATTTCTTTTGCAGCTGAACATGATGCAGTTTTGCAACTGATTGAGCTGATAGATTTGAATGGAAGAGATTTCGATGTTTACCACAAATGCCTTGAGGAGATTGAAAGAAAGCTTGAAAGCCGGGCGATTTCCATCCAGACCAGAAGCTCGATGCACGCAAGAAAAAGATATCTGCTGCCTGAAGGAGAAGTGGAGGTGGTTCGCCCAATGCACAACAGTGAATTCTGCGCCCATTGTACAAGGCTCCGCCTGACTTCTGATGGAAAGCTAAAACCATGCCTGATGAGAAACGACAATCTGGTTGATGTTCGAAAGTTCCTTTCATCCCAAGATGTGGAAGAAGCCAGAAGTCTCTTTTTGCAGGCGATTGACAAAAGAGAGCCATTCTTCAGAGCAATGCCATTCACCTGCTCCAAAAGCTGAGCTCAGGAGATCTCACGCTCTTCCACTTCTCCCCGAGGTGTTTTTTCTCTGAAGATTTGGGCGGTGAATTTTTTTACCCTCACGTCCCTTTCAAGCCAGCAATCTGGAGGAAGTCCAGCCTTTATACATGTGTTTGAGAGGAATTCTTCAGCATCCCAGCCCCACTCGACCGCCACCTGGGGGAGGAGCAGTCCCTCAAATCCTCTCCACTCAACTATCAGACCATCTTTTCCCACTTCAATGTGCTTTGGGTATTCTGCGGGTGCTTTTACTTTGATCAACTCCGGCTCTGTCAAAACACTCACCTCCACGATGATCTTGTCCAGTTCTTCCCGCGTCACCGGAGGGAAGCGGGGATCCCTCGTCGCGGAGGAGATCGCGGCATCCTCGACAGCTTTTATGAGGGGCAGGGTCGGAAATGGGAAACCGATGCATCCCCTAAGCTCATCTTCTTCTGTCAGTGTTACAAAGACGCCCATGGGCTTTCTCAGCTTTTCTGGGACTTCCGGTGGCTTTGGCCTAACCCCCCTCCTCACATATTCTTCAATGACCTCCCTTGCAAACTTCACCAGCAACTTTCCTTCATCCAAACTCAGCATTCCACCCGCCGGTTATATTCGGTGGCCATCTCTATAATGTTTTTCCAGTGTTTTCCCTCCCAATAAATCTTTCCACATCTCTTGCAGCTCCAGAAGACCATTTGGCTCTTGAAAACTTTTTCTGGCACTCTATCCTTCACGCAGATTTTTTCTGTGACCTGAAGTTCTCCATTACAGACGGGACAGCGGGAGTTTTCAAAATCCAGTTCTATCTTCTTTCCAGCCACTTTTGATATCTCAAGCAGCTGCGACAGCACATCCCTGCTTTTTATGAGAAAACAGCGCCCCCCGGCCTTCTTGACTTTTCTAAAAAGCTGGACATCAGAGGTCAGGAGAATTCTTCCCTCATCTAGAGCGCGTGAAATGAGAGCATTGTCATCATGAATGCCGATTTCTTCTGAATATGAAACATCGTGGCCGGCTATCCTCAGCCATCTTGAAAGCTTCCCGAGCATGCTGTCGGTGAGAAACTTCATGTGCCCACCTGAAGCTACACCACCCCAACTCATTTAAATAACAAACGCAAATATATTCTGATGGTGCTGGATGTTCGTGCACCAAAGAATGTAAAGTTTGAGTGTCAGCGGTGCGCGAGATGTTGCGGCGATTCCTCCCACAGGGGACGGATAATCTATTTGCTGGAAGAGGAGGTGGAGAGGATATCTCAATATACTGGACTCAGTCCGCTGGAGTTTGCGATGCCGATATCTGGGTTGAAAAACTTCAAGTATAAAATGAAGAAAAGAAGCGGGGTATGCGTGTTTCTTAAAGACAAAGCATGCAGGATATACGACATCCGTCCTATTTCCTGCTCGATCTATCCTTTCGAAGTGAGAAGAAGCAACGGCGCCTTTGTTTTTGAGCCGTCGAAAGAATGCCCGGGCGTGGGCTTGGGTTGTCCTGTTGCGGAGTCAGAGTTCAGGAAAATGGCAGAAAATGCAAAGAAAATATTTGACTGAACTCAGCCACACGATTTACTAAGATGATTTCTGCCAGTTAAGCGGCTATTCTGCATGACTCAAGGCATGCTAGATTCCTCGCCGAACAGTTGTAAGACTAATGCTATAAATCCAAGGCATCTCAGTGAAAATGATGAAGCGGGAAAAAATGAAGGAAAACTTCAGCGAATGGTTCAATGAGGCTATCGAACGAGCGGAAATCATAGAAACAAGATATCCAGTCAAGGGGCTCTATGTCTGGCTCCCCTATGGTCTGAAGCTCAGGAACAACATTTTCAGCGTTCTCAGAAAACTCCTGGAAGACTCGGGGCACAAGGAAGTTCTCTTTCCTCTCCTCATCCCAGAAAACCTATTCAGGATGGAAGCAGAGCACATCCGGGGATTTGAAGGCCAAGTCTACTGGGTAACAAGAGGAGGTCACGATGAGCTTGATGTAAGGCTGGCTCTGAGACCAACATCGGAGACCAGCATGTACCCGATGTTTTCCCTCTGGATTCGCTCCCACGCAGACCTCCCCCTGAAGGTATACCAGATTGTCAATGTCTTCAGATATGAAACGAAAATGACCAAGCCGCTGATCAGGCTGAGGGAGGTCACAACCTTCAAGGAGGCCCACACCGCTCACGCCACCGCAGAAGAAGCCGAGAAGCAGGTGAAAGAAGCCGTGGAGATATACAAGCGCTTCTTTGAGGAGCTTGGCATTCCATTTGTCGTTACCAAGCGCCCTCGCTGGGACACCTTTGCTGGAGCAGTTTTTTCCATTGCCTTCGACACTCTCTCCCCAGACGGCAGAACCCTCCAGATAGGCACCGTCCACAACCTTGGCCAGAATTTTGCAAAAGTTTATGACATCAAATATGAGACACCCGAGGGCAGCCACAGTTATGTTTACCAAACATGCTATGGGATTTCCGAGAGGGCTGTAGCGGCAACGATAATGATTCATGGAGATGACTTGGGGCTATGCCTCCCGCCAAATGTCGCCCCCATCCAGGTGGTCATTGTTCCGATTTACTACAAGAGCAATGTGGCGCAAGTGATGGACAGGGCAAAAAGTGTTTACAATGAGCTTGTGAGAGAGGGCCTCAGAGCCCATATTGACGAGAGGGACCTCCGACCAGGCAATAAATTTTACTATTGGGAAAGAAGAGGGGTGCCGCTGAGAATAGAAATCGGGCCGGAAGATGTGGCCAACAATCGACTGACGGTGGTTCCGCGCCACACGGGCAAAAGGATGATCATTCCCCTCAAGGATGCCGGCAAAAAAATAAAATCTATGCTCTCAGAAATCGGAGAAGAAATGCGCGAGAAGGCAAGAAAAATGTTTCAGGAGTCAATTTTTGAGGTAGCCAATTTGGATGAGGCAAAGGGAATAATTGAAAAGAGGGGTGGCATTGTCAGGATGTGGTGGTGCGGAAAAGAAGATTGCGGAAAGAAAATCGAGGAAATTACCACTGGAAGTCTTCTTGGAGAGGAGATAGACGGCGGAGGAGGGGCTACCTCGCCCTGCGTTGTTTGCTCTGGTTCCGGGACAAAGAAAATCTTGGCCGCAAAAACCTATTGAACGACTGTTATCGTCTTCGCTGCCTCTTCCACTTCCTTCTCGCTTGGAAATCCCACCGGTCCGCGAAATCTTATCTTCAATCCCGCTGCAGCAGTGCCAAACTTTGCGGCTTCCACAACGTCTCTAGTCGACATAAACCTGTGGAGGAAGGCTGCCCCAAAAACATCCCCGGCCCCCGTCATGTCCTTTGCCACGACCTTTAGGGGATTCACCTTGACCAGTCCTTCCCTGCTCAGAACTAGAGATGGCGCCCCTCCCTTTGTGAGAATAACCACCTCCGGCCCAGCTTCCATGATTTTTCTCATCGAATTCTCGGGGGTGCTTCCTAGAACTGCCGCCTCGTCCATCCCAAGCTTTACTATATCCACATATTTCAGATATCTCCCGAGATCTCTTGGTTTCACTGTGACTTTGCCGTCTGCTCCTATCTCTCTAAGAATGCCTTGAGGATCCAACATCACCAGATTTGAATTCCTCTTGAGATGATGGAGGAGCTCATGATCAACCTCATTTGCAATCGGGGAAACATAGAAGCTGGTAGCTCCCAGATACTCGTTTGGAATGTCCTCTGGGGTTATCGGCGGAGCCATGTGCCGGCAGATCTGAGTCCTCCGCCCACTTTCATCGTAGATATTCTGAAACGTGGTCGTGTGCTCCCCTGCAACGATCATCCCTTCAGTATCAAGCCCCAGCTTTCCATAAATCGGCGGAAACTTTTCAAGAAAATCCAGCCCAACTTTTGCCGAAAACCCAACGCTTCTTTTCAGATTCACCAATGTAAAACCGCTGTAGGTCGGAGCGCCCCCCAAAATATTTTCAATGATGCCCCAGGGAAAAACATTTACATCGATTGCCACATGCCCGACTACAACCACATCAAAACTCATCTCTCCCTCCTCCCAGCGATGAAATCTTCAACTGCCCGCCTAGCTTCTTCATCGCTCATTTGAACGGGTGGATGCTTGAAAAAGTAAGCGGAAACGCTGATAAGAGGTCCACCGATTCCCCGATCCAGCGCAAGTTTAACCGCTCGGATCGCGTCGATCACCACCCCTGCGGAATTTGGAGAATCTTCCACAGAAAGCTTCACGTCAATCGTCAGCGGGATATCCCCAAACTTTCTCCCCCGAATGTGGATGTAGCAAATTTTGTTGTCTTTCAGGAATGGGACATAATCGCTCGGGCCTATTCTCAGCGGCACCTCATAGGGGACTTGGCTTGCAACCGCCTCGGTTTTGCTTATGCGCTTTGAGCTGAGGCGCTCCTCCTCCAGCATGTTCAGAAAGTCTGTGTTCCCGCCGATGTTCAGCTGATAGCTCTCCTCAAGCTTTACTCCCCTGTCTATCAATAGCTTCGCGAGGGTGCGGTGAAGAATTGTGGCCCCCACCTGAGATTTTATGTCATCTCCGGCGCACGGCAATCCTGCGTCGGCAAACTTCTTCCCCCACTCCTTTCCTGAAACGATGAACTCAGGTATGCAGTTGATATATCCAACTCCTGCTCTTATCGCCTCGCTGGCATAAAATCTGGAAGCCTCATAACTCCCAACTGGAAGATAGCTCACTAGAATGTCGGCGTCGGCCTCCTCCAGGACCTTCGCCACATCAACTGGCTTCTGGGTGGGATCAACAGGGATCACAGGCTTGAGATATTTTCCAAGACCATCTAGCACAGGGCCCTTCTGAACCTCTACCCCAAGCTCAGGGACATCACAAAATTTTATCGTGCAGTTTGGAGGAGCAAAAATCGCTTTACCGAGATCCATTCCAACTTTGTTTGCATCGACATCGAAAGCCGCCACAAATTTTATGTCTCTTATGTGATATCCTCCAAAATTAACATGCATGAGGCCAGGGACAAACTGGTCCTCCTTAGCATCCCTGTAATAGTGTACCCCCTGAATCAGAGAGGAGGCACAGTTTCCAACGCCAACGATGGCAACCTTTATCGGCATACTATTTCACACTCTGATATATATCCAATTCTGAAATATTTATAAAGCTTGTGGGTGGAGATAAAAATGGTGGAGAGGTGGGCAGAAACAACCGTGCTCTCGCCAGGCTAAAGAAAAAGACGACGACGGAGATGCTCTGGCCATATTTTCTAAAGCTTCTTACCGAAAGGCCGATGTGCGGTTATGAAATAATGCAGGAGATGAAAAAGCGGTTTGGATGGAAACCACCGACGGTCACATCCTACATTGTCCTTCACAACCTCAACCGCGCCGGGTATGTTGTTTCCGAGTGGAGGGGGAAGAAGAGTGGTCCAGCGAAGAAGCAATATGCGATAACTGAAGCTGGGAGAAAACTTCTGAAGGAGGGGCTCGAGTACCTAAAGAGCGTCTGCCAAAGCCTCAGCTGAGTTCTCTTTTAGCAACCACCAACCTGTAAGCCGCCGTGAGAAGAGAAAGCGCCGCAACCAGAATTATTGCATAACCAGTCAGCCCAAGTAAAGAACCGAGGCCGATGATCAGAAGTCGCTCTGGTCTCTCCGCTAATCCAACATCCATGTGGGTGGCTCCCGCGGCCTCGGCCCTCGCCCTAATGTAGCTCACGAGGAAGCTCCCAAGAAGGGCTGCACCACACCACAACCAAATGGGGAAGATGATTGTTTGAGCTCTCCAGCCGTATGCTATTGCTGCCAAGACCAAGAAATCGCTCACCCTATCAACGGTGGAGTCGAGCACCCCCCCAAACCTTGTTTTCATTCCCCCAACCCTCGCCACGGCCCCGTCCATCATGTCGAACGCTCCAGCGATTAGCAGAGCTATGCCTCCAAAGATTTCAAGATGGAGGGAGAAGGCTGCGGCGGATACAACGGAGAAAGTGAGGCCAATCAATGTGAGGAGATTTGGTCTTATCTTTCTTTTAACCATGGCTTCCGCAAATGGATCAACTAGTCTCCCCACCCTGTCTTTGACCCTGCTGAGCATCGTTTCCCACCAAATTTTTAGAGGTGGCCACATAAGTGTTTCTGGTCAGGCATGATTTATCTTGGTCCGGCGGGAATCCCTATCTCAAGCAGAGACAGAAGCACCGTGGGAGGTCTCAACCACCTCGCATCTCTTGGCCTCAACGCCATGGAAGTTGAGTTTGTTAGGGGGGTGGCGATGAGCAATGAAACCGCGGAGGAAGTGGGGGAAGTTGCCAAAAAGCTCGGGATAGTTCTCTCCGTGCACTGTCCCTACTTCATAAATCTCTGTTCGGATGACAAGAAGAAAGTTGAAGCATCAAAAAAGCGAATTCTAGACTCGGCCGAAAGGGCTCAACACATGGGCGCTGGAATCGTGGTCTTTCACCCCGGTTACTACGGGAAGCTTTCTCCCGAGCAGGCGTTTCAGGCTGTAAAAGAAGCAGATGAAGAGATGGTTGACAGGATGAAAGCGGCAGGGATAAAAAAAGTTCTCTTGGGTCATGAAACTACTGGAAAGGTGAGTGCATTTGGAACCCTCGATGAAATAGTCAGACTTTGCTTAGAGGTGAAAGGGTGCACGCCGGTGGTAGATTTTGCACACATTTATGCAAGACAGGCGGGGAAAATCGACTATGCGGAGATTTTCAGAAAACTTGCCCCACTAAAGCTCGACCACATTCACTCCCATTTCACCTCCATGGAGTGGTCACCTGCAAAAGTCCCAGGTCAGGGAAATGAAAGATATCATCTTCCGATTAGCTACAACAAGCCTCCATTTGAGCCTCTTGCACGCGAAATCCTGAAGAGGAAGATAAGTATAACGCTGATCTCAGAGTCACCGGTCCTTGAGCAGGACTCTCTGCAGATGAAAAAAATTTTTGAAAGGTTAGGAAAAAGATTTTAGCTTTTCCACCAGCCGATCGATCTTCACCTCTTCCTGCTGACCAGATTTCATGTCTTTTACCGTCACTTTCATGTTTTGAAGTTCCCTCGGCCCAACGACAACTGCCGCTTTTGCCCCAATTGCCGCCGCGTGTGCCATTGCCTTCTCCAGTTTTCTTTCAGCCAGCTCCACCTCTGTGGCGATGCCTGCTTCTCTGAGCATCATCGCTATCGCAAAGGAATTTTCCATAAGGTGTCTTTTCACTGGAATCACTATGGCGGTGGGCGGAGCAGCAGATGTTTTGATTCCTTGATTGATCAAAAGCTCCGAGATCCTGTCGATACCAAAACCAACTCCTGTCGCCGGAGTCGCGCCACCACCAAACAACCGGATGAGTCCATCATACCTCCCGCCCCCGGCAATCTGGACTCCTCTGCAATAGACCTCAAACACAAAGCCTGTGTAATAATCAAGCCCTCTCGCAATTCCCAAGTCAACCGAATATTTCACCTTCAGAAAATTTAAAAGAGAAGAAACTTTTTGAAGATATTTTATCCCACTACTTTCTCCAATGATACTTTCTGCTTTCTCCAAAGCATTTTTCTCGCCTCTCAGCGCAAGGATCTCCTTTATCTTTACAGCGGTTTTATCATTGACCTTTGCCCGCCTAAATTCCTCGGCGATCCTTTTTTCATCCTTTGAGTCTATCGCTCTCAGAAGTGGATCTTGGAGGGATTCTTCGATTCCAGCTTCTTTTAGAAGCTCACGCAACACGCCAACATTCCCTATTCTTATCTCATATCCTTTGAGACCAGTTTCCTTCATCACAGCATCCGAGAGAATCACAAGTTCTGCGTCAGCTTCTGGAGTGGGCGCTCCAATTATTTCTGCTCCAGCCTGCCTGAATTGCCTGTACCTCCAGGCCTGTGGCTCCTCATATCTGAAACAGCTCCCGAAGTAGCAGAGTTTCAAGGGTTTTGGGTGGGACTTGAGCTTTTGGACATAGAATCTGACCACCGGAGCTGTCAGCTCCGGCCTCAGCGCCAGCTCTTTTCCCCCTTTGTCCCTGAATGAATAAATCTGCTTTACAACATCCGCCCCGCTTTTCTTTGTGAAAATCTCCAAGTGTTCAAAAATCGGGGTTTCCACTTCCTGATAGCAGAACCTTGAGAAAACTCTTCTCGCGGCTTCCTCCACCCGCCGGATGCTCATGAGTTCTTCTCCGAAGAGATCTCTTGTCCCCTTGGGCGTCTGCATTTATTTCCTCCTCTATAGAAGGTCGTGATTCACCCTAATCACTTTAACATACTGGTTGGAGCTGGAAAATGCAACCACCAGCGATTCATCTCCATCGATTGCACTTCCTGTCGCAACCTCGTATGCTTTTACACCAACCATCTCCATGGGCCTGGCGACTTCTCCAAATGTCCCTTTAACGAGCCACGCCGTGAGAACATTGTTTCTCTGGTCCATGAAGATAACGAGGATTTCATTTATCTGTGGCGGCTCTGATGATGGAACAAATCCACCAAATCCAGAAATTCTTCCATCATTTCCAACCCTAAGCATCGCATACCCATCCAGCAGAAGCCTCTGGCCGTTCTTCTGAACATAGGCGGTGCCGGGTTCCAGAACAACGGCGGATCTCTCCCCGCCAAAGTTAAATATCAGTTTGTTGTCCTGGGTGGTTGGCCTGAGCTGAGAGGGGGTGATCAACTGTCTATCTCTGTGGAGGAGGTATAGACCGATAAATTCATTGGTTGCGTAGAAATTCTTTGCCTCCCAATATTGGTCGACGGTGAAAATTATGTAATCTATTTTCACGTTGTAGTTATCTCGGTAGATTTTCAGCAGCCATTTCAGCTCATCCCGCGCGAGTTTCGGGAACCACTGAACATCGGTTCTGCGGCCGTTGATGGCCCAGGGTTTTCTGGCGACCGACATTCCATATATCTCGCCGGTGCTGTCAATCCTCCTGTAGATATAGTCTGGAGGCTTAATTGTTGCCGTGTTCTCCCACAGGCCCTCCTCTCCTGTGCCCTCGACCCCATCGCAGACGGCTGGACGACCGGTTGCCCCGGTGAAAAGGTGACCGAATGACCACTGGATGGCAAAGACAGCGTTCTCTGGAATATTCTCACGTTCTATCCACTCAAAAGCTTCCATAAGACCTGCGTCGACTCCGGGGCCGCGCCATTCGGTTGGTGGGGAAACCCTTCGTGCTTCAGCATATGCATTCAACACAAATGGTCCGGTGAACGCCAGTGTGAGGATAATAATGATGAGAGGGCTCTGGAGCTTTTTTAACCACTCCCAGGATGGATCAAAAGAAAGGTCCTTGATCCATGAGACGATGTATGCGACACCAGCCCCGGCGACCACAGCAACAAACGGCCACCACAGCCTTTCAAATCTTGCCTGCCCGACCCCCGGCCAGGTCAAACCCAACAGAATAACTATCCAGCCGAGCATCAAGAGTTCATGATTTTTCCTCTTCCACAGGAACATCAGGAGCCCCAGTGCCATCATGAGGATTACTATAGAATTAAGAGTTCCATTTCCATACATCTTCCCAAAGACATCATTCCAGGACTCAACTTTCTGTGCCTCGGATGCGTAGATTGGAAGGGATATTCCTCCTCCGCCCCCAAAGCTTATCCCCACATAACCTAGCAGCGTCTGAGCAAACCCTGTCCAAAATGAGGGATCTCTTCCAAGTGCTAACCACTGAACCGCGGTGATGATTAAAAACACACCGATTACCCCCCCGATAAACCACAGGTGCTCCCGGATAGTTTTTTCCAAAGTTCCCAGTGGATCTGATAGGCTTTTGGCCAGCTTTTCGAAATATCTGAAAACCAGAACGAGCACCGTTGCCCCAATAACCACTGCAAGGAGATACACGCTTCCGGGCCATGTGAACAACAATAGACCATAAGACAGCCCACCGAGTAGTGCATAGCCAGGCATTGATTTCTTATCCGACTTGAATAGTTTTATCATCGCAAATATAAACCATGCACCAAAGAAGATTACCGAAGGTTCTCGGTCAAATGCCCCGGTCTTAACCCAGTAGATTGAAGAGACTAATGTCGCCATGAAAAATGCTGCGGCGGCTCCGGCGATGTCCCCCTTAAGCTCCCTGCCTATCAAAAAGATGGGGATGAGCGTCAAGGCGTACATTAGAGGAGCAAAAAACTTTGTTACATCGAACAGCGTCAGACTGGGATTTAAGACATGGAGCCCGCGATAGATGACGACGGCCAGCAATGGTTGCATGGTTTCGTCCAATCCAATTGACCATCCATAGGGGGCATGAGAAAGGGGATTTTTTTCTGGAATTGAATTGGTTTTTTCCATCTCTCTGGCAATACCGTAGACCCAGCCGCTGTCCGAGGTTGTCAAAACCTGGTATTTCTCACCAGGGATTGTTAGAATAGAAAAAGACAGCACCATCAATGCAATCAAATATCCCGCTATCAGCCAGCGACGGTAGTTCAACTTCACACCTGATGATTATCGGTCTGCTGGTTTAAGAATAGTGCGTTACTTTTTTGGAGCTTCAGCGGGTTTCTCCTCTTTCTTGGCTGTTGAAGGCGGCGTGACCTCTTTAGTTGTAGCCATGATCCAGCCAAGCCAAATCATCAGACCACAGACGACTATCAGCCCCACTGTGACCGGAAGCGCAAACGCAAGTGCTCCTCGAGCCCAACTCCCCTCGCCGCCGCTGATGTACCCGAAGTAAATGTGGGCGATTATCACGAGGATACCGACGATGAGAAGCACTCCGCCCAATGCTCTTGTTTTACCCATCTACTCACCTCTACACACGATTTTACATTCCCTTTTAAATAACTTTGGGGCTACCCTTATCTTGGAGCTTCCGGGCCCGTGGCCTAGCCAGGATAGGGCGGCAGCGTCCTAAGCTGTAGATCGGGGGTTCGAATCCCCCCGGGCCCGCCATTCTTTAGAAGTGGTGCTCTGCCAAAAATCGAAAGTAGGGTGGTGCCTCAGCCGGGGATCCGTGAAGTTTGGAAAAGCCCGCCACACAGATTGGAATTTCGTCAACCACCATCTCCTTAGAAGCATACCACTTCTCCAGGTTACGAACCCGACTTCATTCTTGAGCGCAGGGCATCCAAGACTTCTAACACACCGATGCTTTTGGCTCTCTTTCTGAGGTATCTTTCGTCCAATTTTTTACACAGTTCCATCACGCTGATGACATCGTGTTCGTCCAACTCGCTCCTGTCCGGCCTTGCAAGCTTGTTGAGGATGAAATCCTCAGGGCCTATGACCCACACTTTTAACCCAGCCGCCACATCAACCCGCCAGCGCCTCTTCAGAGCTTCTTTGAAGTTTACTCCGTCGGGCTTGAACCAGAATTCCACATTAGTCTGGTTCTCGAGATCTCCTAGATAAACACATGGCGCCCCCGGCTTGAGGCCTGCTGGGAGCTGAAATTTCCTCTTGAGCAGTTCTTCCTCCATTTTCCTGAAAACTTTTGGATTTTTGATGGAAATCGCCAAGTCTATATCGTAAGTTGCACGGGGCCTGCCGTAAGCGGGTAGTGCGAGACCGCCAATGAGCATGTAGTCAGCGCCCACCCCTTCCAGCACTTCAAGCAGCTTTCGCAGAGTTTCTAACAGCGCGGACAATTTCATCAAGCTCCCAAAGCATTTGATAAGCCGAGCGCCCAGATCTTACCAGCGCCTCCACCTCTTTAGCCTGCCGAACTGCTTTCTTGACATCGAACAGGCTGGTTCTGAGGCGCAAACGCTCACACTCACGGAAGGTGGCAAGATATTTTTCTCCCAGCTTCGTTAGGCGAACTATCCTCCTTGGCCTACCGGGGCCGTGTGGTGCCTCCAGCTTGGATTCCACGAGCCCCTCTCGTTCTAACTTACTCAGTTTAACCAAAACTCTTGCGGGTTTCCAGCCGGTGGCCCCTATCAGCTCTCTTATTCCGCGTTCTCTTTCGCTTATCTTTTCCATGAGCACAACATCATCCATGTTTTCCAATTTGTTTCCTTAAAGTCAACAAATATAAATGTTTTGGGGGTATTATTTGAACCAAACACTAGCGGAAGCAACTATACGGGACAAAGAGGAATTGAAACTCAAGCATCCTTGAGTGCTCGAGCGACTCGGACAGTCACCTGCGAGCCATCATACACAATCGGCCATGAGTTTCTTCAGATTAGAAACATCATTTCTATATGTTTATAAATCATTAGAAGTGCAATTCTATCCTATAAAGTGGAGTGCATTGCTGGAGATCTAAAAGTAGAAGTGAAGGCTGGAAAGCCACATAGGAAGTATCCAAGAAATGTGAAAATATTGAATGAAAACACCCTGCAGATATTCTTGGCCGCAATCTAGGCGCCCGTTATTTCAGCCAGACCTAAGACGATGCTTGTTTATGAACCACGCAATTTTGTATAGGGGCTGCTTATTTTCGATGCCTGCTCAGATCTTCGCTCATGTACTAACAAATTGACTCAGCGGGTCTGTCAAGCGAGGGACTCGTACAGCCGCTGGAACTTTAGCGCTATTTTCTTCCACGAGAATTTTTTCACAACATATTTTCTGGCATTGGCTCCCCAGGTCTTCCTATTCGCCACAGCTTCTGAAAGAGCCTTTGCCAAAAGCTCCGGAGACCTCGCATCCACGCGCACGCCAACCTTTCTGTTCACAGAGTCATCGACAACTTCCCTCAAACCGCCAACATCCCCCACAACCACAGGGCTCCCGGAAGCCATGGCCTCCAGCGCCACTATGCCGAAAGCTTCCTCGGTGGAGGGGAAGCAGCAGATATCTGCAGCCCTGTAAAGGAGGGGAAGGTCCTGCCTCAAGTCTGCGCTCCTTATGACAACCCTCTTCCTAATGTTTTCTGGCATTGCCTCCCTTATTTTAACAAGTTCATCATAGGTGTAGCCATCGAAGCCAAGGATGGCCAGGGAATAATCTTGGTTCTTCTCTGCAAATATCTGGAATGCTTTCAGAAGTCCCTTGTGGTTCTTCTCCGCCACAAACCTTCCAGTGGAGAGGATGAACGGCTTTGTTATCCCATATTTCTTCAGGACTGTGGCGATCCTCTCTGTATCTGCCTCTGTGGGCGGGGTGTAGAGGTTTGTGTCTACTCCATTGTAGATCACTTTCACTTTTTTCCTCGGTATCCCATATGCATTTATCACAGACTCGGCAGTCGCTTTAGAAACACAGTGAACAATATCAGCATTCTCACACCCCTCTGCCTCCAGCAGCAGCCTCCTGTCCAGAGATCCTAGCCTCGCCCTGACCTCAGTCGACAACCCATGCCTCTCTATCTCTTTGAGCAACTCGAGATAATCCACCCCAACTGGCCTCGAGACACTTATGTGGACGGAAAAGACACTCTTGATATCTGGATACTCCTCCTTCAGAATTGTTATGGCCTTGGCATTCATCCAATCATGTGCGTGGAGGATTAAATTTTTCCTATTCATGAGAGGCATGAGGGGGAGAACCCTTTCATAAACAACTGTACTCACAAAGTCGAATGCATCAATCATGTCAAATGAATGCTCTGCAACCCTGAACATCCGATCATCTTTGCTCCTCCACCTCTCAACCGGAACAGCGTGGACATGAACATTCTTCGCGTAATTGAAAGAGATGGTTCGAGGAGAATTCAATGCCCTCACAAAAATCACGCTTTCATGGGGGAGCAGCGGATAGAGATATGTGACGACTATATCTAATCCACCTGTGTAGAGAACATTTGGGATTGGCGACTGGAACCCGAGCCCCATAACCAACAGAGTTTGCTTCATGACGATACAAAATTGTATTTGCTCAATTTAAACTCTTGGAAAAGCGTAAAAGAAATATCCCGGGCGTGCCAGATGACTATGATAGCCCCGTGGTGTAGTGGTCAAGCATCCGGGCCTTTGGAGCCCGTGACGGCGGTTCGAATCCGCCCGGGGCTACCACTATTCTAACGCAAGCCTCGCAAGCATCTCAAGGTTCCTTATACGCACGAGAGGCAAATCTTTAGATGGCGTGAAATTTACTGGCTGGGTTTCTGCTATTACGAAGCTGGTAAATCTTCCATCCGCCTTGACCGCCTCGTATTTCTCCTTGAGATCCCCGACGGCCCCAAGCCTCCCAGTGGAATCTATCTTGGCGCTAATGACGATATCCTGTCTGACACTGCTCTCCCCGATGTTTTCTTCTTCTCTCACGGCGGCCAGCATCAGAAGGGCAACTGAAGCGCCCATCGACGGACCAGCAATGCTTGAAGCCATCCCTAGATTTTCCAGACCGATTACAAAATCAACTCTTCCGAGCCTCTTTCCAACCAACGCTTCTACAGCAGCTCTTGCATCCATCGCTGCTTTTTGAGTGTCCTCATTTTCAAAAGGAGGGACGGCAAAAAGCACCTTTCCACTGCCATCTCTCATCTCCAGCCACAAACTTCCGAGCCTCCCCCTTCCTGTCATCTGCTCCACCCCAACAATCGTGATCTCTTTTCTTCTCGCTTCATTGCCTGAAAGGAGAAGCTCCTCGGGAGGCTCCAGAAGGCTGGTGGCAAATATAGCTCCCACAATCACACCGACGGAGAAGAATGAAACTACAAACATTGCCAGCGGAGATTTCCTTTTCCTCATCACCCTAGATTTGTATCATGAAGGTTAAAACCGCCACACCATTAAAAAGCCGCAGGGATAGAGATTTGAGATAGATGGAGATCCTAGGAATTCTGGCGGTGGCGGTGTGGTTCATTCTCCCGGCCTATGTGGCAAATGCGACACCGGTTGTCCTTGGAGGGGGAAGGCCAATCGATGGGGGAAGGAAGTTCATCGACGGGCGCCCAATTTTTGGACCTGGAAAAACCATAAGAGGTTTCATCGCCGGGCTCATAGCTGGCTCCCTTGTTGGGCTTGTACAGGCTATTTTTGATCGGCCTGGGATGGCCACTGCCGGCTTTCTTCTTTCTCTCGGGGCCCTAGTAGGTGATCTTCTCGGAAGCTTCATTAAACGCCGACTGGGACTTCCTAGGGGTGCCGCAGCGCCGGGGCTAGACCAGCTTGGCTTTCTTCTCGTCGCCATCGCATTTGCCTCTCCAATTGTCCTACCAGCACTTGAGACCTTTGTTGCTCTTCTCATAATCACACCAATCCTCCACCTGGGCACAAACTACTGCGGATATCTGCTTAAGCTGAAGGACAGGCCCTACTGAGGCGACAACATGAATTATGATGTTCTTGGCATCGGGACGGCACTCTTGGACCACTTTGTTAAGGTAAATGATGCCTTCCTCGTTGAGCATGGGTTGATAAAAGGGGCCACAAATTTTCTCCCATGGAAAAGATTCGATGAAATTTATGAAAAACTTGAAGGCGAAATTTTCCTCACCCTCCCAGGAGACAACGCAAGAAATGTCTGCGAGGGCATCGCATACCTTGGCGACACTCCATGCTATCTTGGCTGCGTGGGGAGGGACAGAGAGGGTGATTTTCTTTTGAGAGAGCTGAAGGTCCAAGGAATTCGCAGCATCGTGGAAAGGAAGGCTGGAAGAACCGGCAGGATAATAGTCGCCGTGACGCCCGATGGAGAGAGAACATTTCTGGTTAATCTTGGAGTCGGGGTGAACTGCACTCGCCTTCCGGAGAGAGAAATCTGCCACTCAAAATTCCTCTATCTGACCTCCATAACCTTGGCTGCCAGAGGAATGATAAAAAGAATTGCGAAAGAGGCGATCTCGGTAGCGGAAAGAAAAGGTACAAGAGTGGCGCTGTCGCTGGAAAGCCCCCCAACCGTGGCCAGAAACAGACAAACATTGATCAAGCTTTTGAATTCTGTAGATGTGCTTTTTTCCAACGAGGATGAGTTGCGGGCCCTGGGAAAACCCGTCCAGTGGTTGCTCCAAAAAGTTGAACTTCTCTACCTGAAAAGGGGTGGAAAAGGATCAACCGTCTTCACCGGGGGAAAAAGATGGCAGATCCCCTCTTTCTCTAGAAAAACTGTGGATACCACTGGGGCCGGGGACTTCTATGCTGCGGGGGTCCTACACGGGCTGCTCCACGGAAAACCACCAGAAAAAGCCGGGGAGATCGGGGCGAGAATGGCTGGAAAGGTTGTGGAGCATTTCGGGGCAACCATCAGAAATCTCACTTTTCCCAGGGAAAAACAATCCACCTATCGGTCTCAAAGATGAAGTAATCGGGCTTCATGGAAGAATGGGGTTTATGCGCCAGGGCTGCCGTCCTCACCTCCTTCGCACCCTTCTTTTTGAGGTGGGAAATCACAAAAGAGAGGCTAGTGCCGGTATCAACAACATCATCAACCACCAGAACCTTTCCTTTGATTTTTCCTATGTCTTCGACCAGAACCGGCTTTTTCGCGCGCCTGCATCCCACATAATATTTCACATCGATTGCCCTGAACTGGCTAATGCCGAGAAGATGGGCTATTCTGACCGCTGGGACGAGCCCTCCCCTGGCAACACCGATGATAATGTCCGGACGAAAATTCTTCTTTATCTTCTTCGCAAGGGCCACAGACATTCTGTCAACTTCTTCCCAGCCAAGAAGGAGCTTCCTCATCCATCCACAATAGAAAATTTCGCTCTTCTCTAAAATAGTTTCCCGAGCTGGCACAATTCCGCTAATTTTTAAACTTCTCCTGCAAGTTTAATTGATGGCAAAAAGGCCAAATCTGGTATACATAAAGCGACTCGTCCTAGATGTCCTCAAGCCACACCAGCCGATCCTTCCCGAGTTCGCCACATCCCTTGCATCCATCCCCGGGGTCACAAATGTAAATGTTACGCTTATTGAGATCGACAAGGAAACGGAGACGCTGAAGCTGATAATTGAGGGGGATCTAGACTTTCCCACCATAAGGATGGCGATAGAGGAGAAGGGCGGAGTTATTCACAGCGTTGATGAAGTGGCCGCAGGGGTTGTCCCAAAGAAAAAATCTCAGGGATGAAGGAAGCATTCTTTTCTAGTGCAGCTGGAGCACGCCGGTTCAACTTTCAATGGCCTTTCTCCCTCGATCTCCTTCAAAATTGACTTAACCTTCATGAGCTGTGGCCTCGACCCCTCTATCAAAAGAGTGACGCTCCCCTCAGCCCCCGAAATCCCTCCCTTTCCCATGACCTGCGCCTCTGCCCCTGTCAAAATTTTCACGGCTTCGATTTCAGTTATAATTTTACCTTTTACCGGCATTATCCCCACCGCACATCCCCTTGCATAATCAAACCTGAGAATTCCGGCTTTTCTCGAAATCTCGCTCACAGACCCTGGAACAAACTTCTCCAGTCCTACAGGGATTATCAGATCGACTCCTCTTGCGGCGATGTGGCCGAGGAGCCGGCCTATCGTTCCTCCACGCTTTGACGCTAGAAAAATTCCTGCAGTGCCACTTGCGTCGATGGCGTTGGCACCTTTTATCACTATGTCTCCCGGCTGCAGGAGATCTGCCGCCTCCTCCAACCTCATGTCAACAACTTTTCCCCTCCTGATTATCACTTGAGGAAGCCTCACCTCCTCGGGCACAACGCATGTACCCCTTGGGAGGACAACACCGGCCAGAAATCTTTCCTTCTCGATTTTATTTCCAAACAGTTCTTCAACAACATATGCGTTTGTGGAGCCCACGCCGATTATTACTAATCCACGCCTGAATGCTCTCTTCACCTCTGGAAGGGCAGCTACCGCTTTTCCTATTAATCTCTTCGACTCCGGAGGGGTGAGGGTGATCTGAATCTTGGGCATCAAAAAACTTCTCCCTGGACCTGATAAAAGGCTTGAGCAATTCCCCGCCGGATTAATAACAACCGGTGTCGATAGTTCACTGGATGGAAAGATTCTGCTACATCTGCGGGGAAAAGGAAAAACCCAGTTCACCGCTCATTGAAGGCCTTTGCCAGAAGTGTTTTGCAGATAGATTCAAGATGCTGGTTGTGCCGAAGAAGATCTCTCTGACCGTGTGTAAAGGGTGCGGGATGTATTTTTGGAAAGGGGCGTGGATAAAGCCAAGTGATGTTGAAGACATTGTGAGGAGTGCTGTGCTTCAAGAAGTGTCAGTTGCCAATCTCGTGGATGGCGAAAGAGTGTTAGTACCCCTTTGCTCCGCGGATGTCGAGGCAACGGTTATCCCTCGCCCTAAAGCGGGTGTCGCAGAAGTTGAGGTGAGAGGCAAGAGTCATAAAAATCAGGCGGAGCCGAAAACTGAAAAAGCTGAGATAAAAGTTGAGATTTTCCGCAAGCTTTGCAAAACCTGCTCCCTCAAGGCAGCTGGGAGGTATGAAGCAGTTCTTCAGCTGAGGGGCGTGAGGGGGGATGAGCCGATCGAAGAGGCTGCAGGCATCATTCAAGGGGTAATAGCAACCATGGAAAGAGCAAGTCCACAGGACTTCCTCGTTAGAATTGAGAAGGAGGGAGAGGGCCTGAACCTCTACCTTGGATCGCTGAATCTTGGTAAGAGACTTTCTGAATTGCTTAGAAAAAGCGGCGCAAGAGTTGTGGAAACCGCAAAGCTAATCGGGCAGACAAAGGATGGAAGGAAAAAATATAGGGTGACAATTCTGGCAAAAATCTCAGAGGAGGCAATAAGAAGACTTGTGAAGCATTCGGGATTTAAAGGCGGGGAAAGATAACTTTAGGGTTGAAAGAATGGAGCTTCCAGGCGCCAAAATCCTTCTAGAAGCTCTAAAGGCCGAGGGGGTCAGGCACATCTTTGGGATACCTGGGGGAGCGATAATCCCAATCTATGACGCCCTTTACGACGAGAAGGAAATCACCCACATCCTGACCCGCCACGAGCAGGCTGCCGCCCACGCCGCAGATGGCTATGCAAGGGCTTCGGGGAAGGTCGGGGTGTGCATGACAACATCGGGGCCCGGAGCAACAAATCTCACCACAGGCATCCTGAACGCATACATGGACAGCTCGCCGGTGGTGGCCATCTCGGGGCAGGTCACAATGCCGGCGATAGGTACCGATGCCTTTCAGGAGGCCGACATGCTGAGCGTGATGCTGCCGATAACAAAGCATAACTTCATCGTCAAAAGCCCAGGGGATCTCCCAAAGATTGTCCGTCTGGCATTTACAATCGCCACGACGGGAAGGCCCGGGCCGGTCCACATAGATATCCCAAAAAATGTTCAGGTGGAAAAGGCCGATGTGAAGATACCTGCTGAGATAAAATATGAAAAGATTCCAAAGCTGGAGCCCACCCAAACTGAAGTTACGCGGGCGGTGGAACTTCTTGTCCACGCCAGACAACCCGTAATATATGCGGGGGGCGGGGTAGTCCTATCTGGGGCATCGCCTGAGCTAATTTCACTTGCCGAGACCCTTCAGGCCCCGGTTGTGACCTCGCTGCTCGGGAAGGGGGTCATCCCTGAAACCCATCCCCTCTCCCTCGGGATGTTAGGAATGCATGGGAGAATTGCCGCAAACCTAGCAGTTACCGAGTGTGACCTGCTTCTAGCCGTTGGGGTGAGGTTCAGCGACCGCGCCACCGGGGATGTTCGCCATTTCGCCCCGAGGGCAAAAATCATTCACATAGACATTGATCCAGTGGAGATAGGCAAAAATGTGCGCGTGGATTTATCCATTGCTGCCGACGCAAAGCTGGCCCTGAGGAAAATACTTGAGGGATTGAAAATTCATGCCCAGAAGGGGAGGACAAGTGAGTGGCTATCGCGAATAAAGAAGCTGAAAGAGGAGCTTGCCCCAAAGATGGACTACGATGAAGTTCCTACAAAGCCTCAGAGGGCTATAAAGGAGATCATGAATGTGCTGGGCGATGAAGCAATCGTTACAACAGAGGTTGGGCAGTGCCAGATGTGGGCGGCCCACTTCTTCCTCGTGAAGAAACCCAGGCATTTCATAAGCTCTGGGGGTCTCGGGACGATGGGATTTGGATTCCCGGCTGCAATCGGAGCAAAAGTTGCACGCCCGGATGCAACAGTGGTAAACATTGCTGGAGATGGGAGCTTTCTGATGAACTCTCAGGAGCTTGCGACCGCTGTTGAAAATGGGATAAATGTTGTCTCATGCATATTCAACAACAGATATCTGGGAATGGTGAAGCAGTGGCAGGATATTTTCTACTCAAAGAGGAGGTCTGCGGTGAGTCTCGGGAACTCTCCAGATTTTGTGAAGCTCGCGGAGGCCTATGGGGCGTGGGGGGACAGGGCATCCAGACCCAGCGAGATCGGTCCAAAGCTTAAGGAGGCTATAAACTCTGGAAAACCCGCTGTGCTGGACATCCCAATAGACCCGGACGAGCATGTGCTCCCGATGGTGCCGGCGGGTGGGAGGCTAGACGAGCCGATCTTGACCTGAAGGTGACATCATGAAGAAGAGAATATTCTCGATTCTCTGCCAGAACATCCCGGGGGTGATGATGAGGATAACGAGGGACTTCACGAGAAGGCAGATAAACCTCGACTCAATAACCGTGGGTCTAGAGCCCTCTGGGCTGGCGAGAATCATCTTGATGTTCAACGCAGACGACAAAATGGCAGAATTCATGAGGAAAATAATTGCAAGGCTTGAGCCGATAGTTTCTGTTGAGGTGATCGATCCAGAAAAAAGTGTTGTCAGGGAAGTGGCCCTCCTGAAAACAAGGAGACTAGACAATGAAAAGCACTGGAAGGTTGTGGATCAGATAGAGCGGGCTGGGGGAAAAATAATCGATTCCAGCGAGGGGGCGATTATCGCTGAGATAAGTGGAGATCATGATCTAATAGAGAATTTGATTAGCTCGCTTGGGGCAAATGTGATAAAAGAAATCGCTCGCTCCGGGCAGGTCTACATCTCCAAAGAGCTTTGAGACTAGAGGTATGGCTTGTCCAGCTCCAGGAGCCTCCTCAACTTCTCAACTTCCGACCTCAGCTTCTCATCTGCCTTTCTCATCGATTTTGGGAAATGCTCCTTCAGTGGCTCTGTTTCCTCCCGGTAGCTGCTTACCCCGGCTGCAAGAATTGCCCTGTCTTTATGCTTTGGATGGGGCGCCATTAGGCCAAAGGGAACTGGGATTCCCCCCATCATCTTTGCGATTATCTCATCGTCGATTCTTCTAGCTGGAATTCTCGCACCCTTCCCAACTATCTCATAGGGGGACTTCCTCTCTCCCTTTATCTCCCAGAGCCCGATTCCCGGAGCAAAGAAATAGAACTCGTCAAACCCATAATCGTCCCTTCCGATGACGGCCCTCCATTTTGACCTGAGGTTTGGGTGCTTCTGGTATAATTTTCTCATCTCCTCCATGACTTCCGCGAGAGAAAGAATCTTCATCTCCTCACCCATATCTTATTTTGAAACCGGAGAATTCGCCCGTGTATTTTTCCATCTTCACCTCAACGTTGGAGACGACGGCGGCCGGAGGCCCTCTCCTGCAAAATTTTATCATCTCCTCCACCTTTTCTTTCTCTCCCTCAAAAACTGCCTCCACCCTTCCATCTGGAGTGTTCCTTACCCATCCACTCACGCCTAGTCTCTCCGCCAGCTCCTTGACATGGGCCCTGAAGAAGACCCCGGTTACCTCTCCGCTCACATAAACATGCGCCCTTGTCTTCATCAAATCATCTTTTGCGGAAAAAGTTTTCTAACTTACGGTTATTATCTGCCCGCCCGCAGCCTTCCTGAGGCGGTTCATTATCGCAAGCCCGATCCCTTTCGCCTCAATCCCTTCGACGGCGATGAAGGAAACCCCTGCCGCATCAAGGGCTCTGAGGGCCCCAAAGAGATTTTTGGCTATCGACCTTAGGTCCTCTCTTCTTCCCAGAACCCTGATCTCGTCCGCGCGGTAGAGGTCGGCTGTTTCTGCTGTGGCGATCACCGCTGTCTTCTTTCCATTTATTTTCTTGAGATCCACGAGCTGCTGGATTTTCTCCACGACCTTTGATATTTCGCCCTCCACCACCACAACCTCCGCGGCGGGGGCATAGTGGCGGTATTTCATCCCAGGAGATCTAGCCACTGCCTCCTCTTCATCCACCCTCGCCTCGGCTACAGGGTGAACCATAACCTCTCCCACCACCTCTTTCAGCTCCTCAACCGAGATCGGTCCGGGCCTCAGAAGCACCGGGGGAGTGGAGGTGACATCGAGGACCGTCGATTCTATGCCGTGGGTGATTTCCCCGCCATCGATGATGATGTCCACCCTTCCCCAGAGGTCCTCCACAACATGCTGGGCTGTCGTTGGACTGGGCCTACCGGAGAGGTTGGCGCTTGGGGCGGCCACAGGTACCTCTGCCTTTTTTATCAGAAGGTGAGATATCGGGTGAGACGGCATTCTTACCGCCACCGTCTCGAGGCCAGCAGTAACAGCTTTTGGGACCGCTTCTGATCTCGGGAGGATGAGGGTTAGAGGGCCCGGCCAGAAGCGCTGGATGAGGGGGGTTGCTATTTCTGGGACCTCCTCGGCTAGGAGATGGATGTCCTCCTTCTCAGCTATGTGGACGATGATGGGGTTGTCGGGGGGCCTTCCCTTCGCCGCAAATATTTTTTTCACAGCAGTTTCATCAACGGCGTTTGCCCCCAAGCCATAAACAGTTTCAGTTGGAAATGCCACAAGCCCTCCTCTCCTTATCACCCCTGCCGCGAGCTCCACCTTCTCGATATCTGGATTTGTGGGGTCTATCTTCAGGAGGATGGTGGTCATCTTTTCACCTAACACTCTCAAACAACCCTTAAATCATGAAGAGGATATTTCTTGGGGAAGGATATGGAGAACCAGCTGATAGGAAAGAGCGTCAATGCACCGAAATTTCTCGGGATTCTTGAGAAGGAGTTTGGATGGTTCATATCCTATACTATCCTCCTGGCCGAAAAACACTTTGAAGACCCGGAGACGAAAAAGATCTATGTTGCCGTGGTGCTTCTCGGGGATTATCTGTGGAACATTCAGACGGTGAGGTTTGAGGAAGTCGTCTATGAAGCCGAGAGAACTAGGAGGAAGAAGGTTGACCGGCCCCCCCAAGCCATCCTGGAGAAAGCAATGAGCGACCTCATGTCTGCATATGAGAAGGCCAAGGAGCTGCCTCTGAAGATAAAGAAAAGGCTGGCCGAAACCCAGGAAGTCCACGAGGGGGCACCGGAGGAGCTACCCCGCTGACAGCTCCCTGGCTCTCCTGATTGCAGCCTCAACTGCCCCCTTCACTGCCTCCGCAACCTTCCTTTCCTCCAGAACCTTCATCCCCTCAATGGTTGTGCCCTTCGGTGTGCAGATCTTCTGGATTATCTCTTCTGGGGAGCTCTCGGAAGAAATTGCCAGGACTCCCGCCCCAATAGCAGTCTGCGCCGCCAGCTTGAGGGAAACTTCTTCAGGGAGCCCCGCTTCCTTCCCGGCGGCTGCCATCGCCTGGATCACATGGAGGAGAAAGGCTGGCCCACTCCCGCTGACCCCTGTGACGGCGTCCATGAGCTTTTCATCGATTTTTAAAAACAGGCCGAGGGGGGAGAAGAGCTTTTTTGCCACCTCCTCATCCTTCTTCCCCGCCCTTTTCCCCAGAGAATAACAGGCTGCCATCTCCCCCACCCCCGCGCAGAGGTTTGGCATCACCCTGATTGCCCTCCCGGAGGAGTTTTTCTCTATGAATGATGTTGAGATGCCGGCGGCGATGGAGATGAGAAGCTTGTTTTTTGCCGGCTTCAGCTCCTCTAGGACCTCCTTGACATTTGCTGGCTTGACGGCGATGATGATCACATCTGAGTTTTTTGCCAGCTCCTGGATGGTGGTTGGGGTGGCGCCGAGTCTTTTCACCTGTTTTGCTTTTTCTGGGTCCTTTTCTGCAACCAAGATGTTTTTTGGGGGAAGGGCGTTGGTGAGAAGGAATCCTCTGATAAGGGCCTGCCCCATGTTTCCCGCGCCGATTATCCCAACTTTCATCTTCCCAAATTCTATTGAAGCCGAGGGTTAAATCGCTGCCGAAGGGGAAAGTTTTAGAGTTTGAGGGGAGAAGTTGGTTTGGGCCTCGGTAGCTCAGTCGGTTAGAGCGCACGCTTGGTAAGCGTGAGGTCGCGGGTTCAATCCCCGCCCGGGGCTCCACTTCTCGAGCCTCTTGTGCAGGCCCCTCTCTAGGTGTGCCCAGGCTATTCACTATGCAAAAAAACAAACTAATCTCAGGGCACAAATGAAGGGATGCCTTTAACCTACCACCCGGCTCGGCATTTGTCTGAAACTTTTTCGGCAAACTCTGGCATTTCGAAAGGTATTTAACCGCCGCCCCAAACTAATTGGAGGAAAAATAACAAAGGAGGCGAGAATGCATGGCTGAAGCAAAAGGTGCCGCGGAAAATACCGTCTTCATAGGGACGAAGCCGGTGATGAACTATGTGCTGGCAGCGATAACCCAGTTCAACTCTGGGGCAAACTCAGTGACCCTGAAGGCACGCGGTAGGGCCATCAGCAGAGCTGTCGATGTTGCAGAGATCCTCAGGAACAGGTTCTTGCAGAATGTGAGTGTGAGCAACATAGCAATCGGGACCGAGCAGGTCCAAGGTGAAGGCGGCACGGCAAATGTGTCAATAATTGAAATAACGCTGGGCAAGGGCAAATAAACTTGCCCCATTTTTTTATTTTTTGACGGCATTTCCAAAATCTCTAAATAACTGCTGCCGGAGTCTCTGGTGAAACGATGGAGCTGGATGAGCTAGGCTCACTTCGGAGAACTCATCTCTCCCGGGAAATCGATGGAAGCTTGGCGGGGAGAGAAGTTGTGGTCATGGGGAGAGTGGGGGCGATCAGAGATCTCGGTGGGGTAAAATTCTTCGTTCTTCACGATGTGAGCGGGACAATTCAAATCACTGCTCATGAGAATAGGGTTGAGAGAAAAACTTTTGAAAAAATCTCCGCCCTCACCCAGGAGTCCTCGGTGGCGGTAAGGGGAGTTGTTGTAAAAGCTGCACAGGCCCCAAGAGGAATAGAAATCGTCCCATCTGAGATTAGAATATTAAATCTCGCCGAGGCCCCTCTCCCGCTCGACCCTCTAGGGAAGGTGAAGGCAAACCTGGACACAAGGCTGGATGCCAGAGCCATCGACCTGAGGAGAAAAGAAGCCCTGGCTATCTTCAGGATAAGAAATGAAGCACTTCAGGCGGCAAGAAATTACCTCCTTTCAAAAGGATTCATAGAAGTCCACACACCAAAGATAGTCGCCACGGCAACTGAAAGTGGGGCGGCCCTTTTTCCAATCTCATATTTTGAAAGGGAGGCATTCCTCAGCCAGAGCCCCCAGCTCTACAAAGAGGTTTTGACCGGAGCTTTTGAAAAGGTCTTTGAGGTGGGGCCGATTTTCAGGGCTGAGGAGCACGACACTCCTCGCCATCTCAACGAGGCGATTTCAATTGACATTGAAATGGCCTATGCCGCCGCGGAGGATGTGATGAAGATCCTGGAGGAAATTCTGAGGGAAGCCTTCAAAAGGGTGGTGGAGAACTGCAGGGAAGAGCTTGAAGCTCTGAATGTAAAGTTGGAGGTCCCTTCACTTCCCCTCCCAAGAATCCCCTACTCGAAGGCTTTGGAGATGCTGGAGAAGGAGGGAGTGAAAGTCCCCTGGGGCGAGGACCTCCCAACGCCGGCTGAGAAAAAGCTGGCGGAGCTTGTGGATGGGGCCTATTTCATCACCGAGTGGCCGATTAAAATAAAGCCCTTCTACACAATGCCGAAGAGCGACAACCCTGAGCTGGCGGAAGCCTTCGACCTCATGTACAAGGAGATAGAGCTGGCGTCCGGGGGGCAGAGGATCCACCAGCCAGACCTCCTGGTGAGGCAGCTAAAGGCAAAAGGACTGAACCCAAAAAATTTTGAGCATCACCTCCTCAGCTTCAGGTTCGGGCTGCCCCCCCACAGCGGCTGGGGTCTCGGCCTCGACAGGCTGACGATGGTGATGACCGGGAGCGACAACATCAGGGAATGCGTGCTTTTCCCCCGGGACAGACGGCGGCTTACCCCCTAGAAAAACTGCTCCAGGCCGACCTTCATCGGAAGATCTACCACTGTCACCCTCCCCGTCGCTGGAAGGGAAACATTGAAAATTGCTGTTTTTCCCATCATCGCCTTCAACCTGGTGCTGTTGTGGGCATGACCGTGAAACCATGCGTCTGGCTGTCTTCTCTTTATGACCTCCTCCATCTTCCTGCAGCCCATCTCTTCAAACACCCTTCTCTTTTCCCCCTCGAGCGTCTGGTAGGTGGGGGAGTAGTGGGTGACGACCATTTTTATCTCAGAGGCAAGGGATGAGAGAAGAGAATCTATTTTCCCAACCCTATCCTCGTAAATCTTCGAGATATTTGGGATGTGCGTGCGCTGCCAGAAGGTTGGCCTGTCCAGGGAGCCGCGGGAAATAACCACTCCCACCCTGACCCCCGCAATCTCAAGCTCCACGGCATCATCATTTATCCATCTTATGTCCTTGAAGCCGCGGAATATCTCCCAGTGATCGTCATACTCCTCGTTTCCAAAGCAGGCAAGGATTTCTCCCCGATGGCGGCTTCTGATGGCCTCAATCACCGGCGGCAGACTCCTCCAGTCGTTCCTCTCCACCAGATCCCCCGCCAGAAGAAAAATATCGCAGTTTGATATCTCTTCCATCGCTTTCCTGAAGAGCTCTATGCCGAGGGGGGAGTGGATGTCTGAAACTGCTGCTACCCTCACCACAGCCAGCGTCACCATCTCTATTTTTTCTTCTTCAGCAGCTCCCGGTAGGTTTCGATGATGTAGGGCTCTCTTTCGAAAAGCTGCCGCTTGATTGTATCCAGCGCAGCCATGTGCATTTCTCTCACCCTTGGTGGAACGCGTTCGATTTTCTTCTCTTTCTTCCAGGTGCGGTAGATGTCCTCCAGCCTCCTGAGAATCTCGATCCTCTCGGCTTCCTCGGCTTTCTTCATCGCCTCTATGTTCACGATGATTCCGCGAACGCCGATAAATTTCCCATCCACCACAATCGGCCTGCACCGGATGAGCGCCGGGAATTTTGTCCCATTTTTCCTCACGGCTGTGAACTCTCCTTCCCAGGTCTTGGGCTTCCTCAGGAGGGACTTCAGCCGGCCCTGATCCCTTTTTGCCAAAAGCCTTGAAATTGACATCCCAGCAATTTCTCTGTCGGAAAATCCAAACTCCTTCTGGCCGGTGGAGTTAAGAAAAGTCAGCTTTCCATCGGCCCCCACCTCGAACACAGTTTCTGGAAGGAGATCAACTAGCTCCCGGTACCTCCTCTCACTCTCCCTCAGCCTCCACTCTGCTTCTTTTAACTCAGCAACCGTCTTTTCCAGCTCGGCTGTTCTTTCTCTGACCATCTCCCCCAGCTCCTCCCTGGAAGCCGCCCTGAACTTTTCATCCTCGAGAAGTCCCGGGGGAAGGCCAACCGCCAGCCTGGAAAATGCTTCCGCCCCCACCGCCTGCTCCTTCACCCTGTAGTAGATCTGAGAAAACTTTTTTTCTGCAAATTTTGGAGAGGTGAGCGCCCCAAGGAGATATATCAGCCTTGAGTTCAAAAGTGAGAATGCCGGCGCCAGTTTTTCCATCGCTTCCTCCAGCCCCATCTTTGAAACCTTTGGCGCAAGCCTGCTGCAGTCCAGCCTCCCTCTTTCTGTTATCTCACAATCCTCGAACACGTTGTGGTCGCGCGAGCACTCAATAAATATCTCTCTGACAGGTTTGATGCCGGAAATCTTTGCGATGACGCTCAAAAACATGTTTGTGAGCTCGGTGTAGGCGCGCAGAAGTCCCACGCTATCCTTGAGAAGCAGTTTCTCCTTCGGGAGCAGAATTGCGCCACCTATTTTACTGTGAAGTTTCCTTTCCCCAAAAGCGATGCCCCCAAGGCCAAAGCTGAGGAGCACCTGTGCAACCGCTCCATGGGGATATACCTCTGAAGCAGGAAGAAAGAGGATCAAAAAGGGCAGCGCCAGAAGGAGGGAGAGTGCTCCCACGAGCCTATATTTTCCATGCTCAAAGGCACGGAGCATTGTCAACCACGGAATCTTCTTAACCTTCCTTACCACAACGCCTGAATAGACCAGCCCTGAGAGGGTGACCGCAAAAGCTGCTAAAAACAGGAAAAATGCGAGATACTTTCCACCGATGACCGTTAAAAAGATGTAGCCTATGAAAGGTGCAACCGCCGAAAGGACAAAAAGGATTGAGCCGGCAGAAATCATATACTCGGCGTATGCTCCTTTCAGAAGGGTGGAATTCTTCCAGGCAAAGTACACGCATAAAACCGCGAGAAGGGAGTCCACCGCGGCGAAAAACACAAAAACTAATGCAGCAACATCCATCTACTTTGCCTCCCAAACAGGCATTCTCTCATCCTCTGTTAAAAATTTATGATTAAAAAACTGCCGCTCCTAAACGCTTCAAATCAGCCCTTTCAGCTTCCAGAGAAGCTTCGGGTGGGCCTTCATGAGAACCTTGAGCATGTCTGTGAGACTGATCCTGTCGAAATCTACGCTGCTGAGGACTTTTGCCAATTTGTCCAGCTCCTCATCACTCAGCTCCAGCAAGACATCCTTTGCCTTGAGATATCGCTCGAGCCTCTTCCCAATAGCCTCCCGCCACCTCTTCTCATATTCCTTCAACCTCTTCTCCGAGGTGTTGCCCTCCCTCACCGCCTTGGCGGCGACTTCCCCAGCGATGTTTCCGGCCCTCATCGCAGAGTCTATGCCGCCCCCCGTGAGTGGATTCACCTGCCTCGCCGCATCCCCGACTATCAGGAGATTATCCCCAACCGTCTTCTTAGCCGGGCCGCAGACTGGGACGCCCCCAACATTTATTTCCACCACCCTTCCCTTCGAGAGGTTGGGCATCCGCGCCACAAAATCCTTGAGATACTCCAGCGGCCTGCGCTCGGCCCTGCTCCCGATAACTCCAAGACCAACATTTGCATAATCCTCTCCCTTCGGGAAAACCCATGCATAGCCTCCAGGAGAAATCCTGCTCCCCAGGTAGAACTCCAGCAGTTCCGGTGACTCTAGGTCAACATCAACCATCTGAAACTGGGCGCACGTTTCGATGTCTGAGGGGCGAACCGTTGTGTTTATTCCCGCCCATCTCGCCACCCTCGAACCAACACCGTCGGCGGCGATTATCACCTTGGCTCCAACTTCTATTTTCCCGTGGATTCCAGCTCCCCTCACCCCCGCCGGCTTCCTATCCTTGAAGATGATGCCGTTCACATAAGTGCCCACCATCATGTCCGCCCCCGCTTCCACTGCTCTCAACGCCAGAAACTTGTCAAACTGCTTCCTGTTCAGAAGGTATCCAACCTTCCCCCCGGCCCTCTCCGCAATTTTTATTTCTATGCCCCCCGGAGAAACTATCTTCACAGCTCTAGTCCTGTTTACCGCCCAGATCTCGTCTGGTTTTATCTTCAGCTCCTTCAGGACATCCTCGGCGAGAGCCTCCCCACATTGAACCGGAACTCCAAGCTCCCGCCGCCTGTCTATCATCAACACGCTCGCTCCATTCTTCACGGCAGCATAGGCCGCCGTGGACCCGGCAGGCCCTGCCCCCACAACCACAACATCATAATCTTTTCCTTGCAATTTCAATCGCCCCCACAGGGCATATCCTGGCGCACAACCCACACTCTGTGCACTTCTCCGTAGCCCAGACCGAGCCGTCAGTGGCCTCTATCGCATCCACGGGGCAGACGCTCACGCACGCCCCGCACCTCAGACAGAGCTGACCGTTAACCTTCATCTTCCCAGAACTCCGTCAGTTTTTTCTGGACGCCTCCGACCACTTTTGGCATCCCAGGAAGTTCAATGTGACCATACTTTCCGCCTCCACCTGCGACAACCTTTAGATTTCCCTCCCTAAATGCCTTTATAACTTCCGCCACGCCATCCCCCGCCACTTCTCTCAGCTCCTCCAGCTGGGCGTTCACCAAGACTGAGATCTCGCTGCCAAACCTCGTGACAAGACTCCGCCACGTAGCCTGCACCTCCTCATCGTGCGGGTCTTTCCCACCTTTGGAGAGCGCAATGATCTCCGCCAGGGGAACTACTCTGAAATACCTTGGCCTGTGGGGTGGGTGCCTCGGCTCCGGGTAGCTTGCAAGCTCATTCACCCTGTCCCACACACCCTTCTTTATCCATCCCCCGCAGCTCTCGCACCTCCACTTCAGAGCTCTTGCCCTTTCAATGGAATACTGGTTAAAGCATCTTGAGCATGCAGTTCGGTGATATTTTCCCAGCCTCGGGTCGAAGCCGACATTGAGAGAGATGCGCCTGCCTTCCTTCCTGAGAATCGCCATTTTCACCTCATCGAAGGTTGGCTCCTGCAGCTCCATTCTATTGAACTCCCTCCCAAGCTTGTCTGGCCAGGGGCTGTGGGCATCGGAGCATGAGAGGAAGGTGACCTCCTGAAGCTCCGCTATCCTGTCAGCCATGTCTGAATCTGCGCTCAGCCCGAGCTCCAAGAAGCTCACCCGATCGCGCATATCCCCATAGCAATCGCCCATTGAATCAAACTCTTTGTAAAGGCTGGTCCAAGGGGTAAAAGCATGCGCTGGACCTATGAGGCAACCGGCAGATGTGACAATTTCAGCTATTTCTGGGGCGCTCAACCCAACGGTGGCCCTTCCATCGGTGGCAATGTCCGGGGAGTGGCTCGAAAATTTTTCCCTCACAGTGTCCACCGCGCTCAAAGATGGAAAAATTATGAGATGGTGAACGCGGCTTGCGTCCTCAACCTCAGCCGTGAGAAGAAACCTGATTCCTGTCTCCTCATGCTCAAGTGTTCCGTCATCCACCAACCGCAGGGTCTCCTCAACCTCCTCGCGCCAGGAGGGGTGGAAGATATCCCCGGTTCCGACTATCTCCAGCCCCTTGAGCCTCGCCTGTCGGGCAATTGTCTCTATATCCATCCTTGAGGAGGTTGCGCCGGAAAACCTTGAATGGATGTGGAGATCTGCATTGAATGGCTGGAGGTCCAAGCTATCATCCTATGTAGGGAGTCTCCTCACCCGCTCTTTTTTCCTCCTCCCTTGCCCTTCTCTCCATCTCTTTCTTGAGCTTTTCCATCAGCTGCTCTGTGGCTCTGGCCTTCTCTTCAAGATTCTGCATGCTTATCTTCAACTTTAAAACTCCCATCAGGATTTCAAGAACCTCTTTGGCCGCCCTGGGATCAACCATCATCCCGTGGGTCTCGCCGAGAAGGCAGAGCCCCTTCATGCCCCTGAGCCTTCCCTTGGCGATGAGAAGGCCCGCCGCCCCTATGATGGGCCCTCCTGTGATCTCCGAGGATATTGCACCGTAGGCCTCCGCCTCCCTCACAAGATCGATGTCGCCTAGAGCTATTACCTTCGGCTTCTCGGGAGTGTATCTTCCTGTTGCAAAGCCTCCGAGGGTGAAGAGGTACTGTGTCTTCATCTCCCAGACAAAATCTAGGACCCTCTCGACGATCTCATAGTGGCCCTCGGGAGTGGCAGACTGGACATCCCCAACCCAGATAAGGAGATCCCTTCCATCGACCTGGACGTGATAGATTTCATTTCTAAGGGGCCTCATTATCCCTCCTGCGCCAATAGAAACGTGATGGGGGAAATGGGGGGAGTAAAGCTCTGCAATCACCTTCCCCCTGAACTGTGAGAGAATGTGCTCCGCAGCAAGCTTTCCCACATAACCCATTCCCGGGAGCCCTTCGATCAGCACAGGTTGGGTGAGCTTCGGCTTCTCAAGCACCCTTAGAATTGTCGTCTTCATTGATAAACACCAGCCTCCGCCTTCATCCTCCTCCTGTATTTCCCATAGGGATCCTGCGGTGAGAATCTTGGTGGGTGGGGCTGTCCTGTGGGGCTCTTGCAGGAGGGACAGAGTTCTTTGAAGGTGTAGATGTTGCAGGACTTGCACTTCCTCATCTTCATTCCTCTCCCCTCACCAGCTCCCCTTTTCCGCCACTTTTCGAGATTTCTTCTATTGCTGTCTCCGCAAACCTCTTCAGCTGCGCCTCCCCAACCTTGTAAGAGGGTGCAACAATCTTTATCATGTATCTTGGAGCCCCGAGATATTGGATCTCCACCTTGACGCTCTCATCGCTCACAGCTTTCTCGGCCATCATCAGAGAAGATTTTATTAATTCAATGCCGTTGGGAGCAAAAGAGGTCAGCGAGAGTGTGCCGCTCACCATGAACCTTGGCTTTTCCACAGTTGCCGCGGCCTGTTCCTCTATCAGCTTTGCCCACTTCTTACCGACGACCTCCTCGAGGGAGCCTGGCCTCTGAATTGCGGCCTCAAGAGCAGCATAGAGGTCGCCGAACTTCTCCTGGAGGGGGAATCCAGCCTCGGCATAAGCCTCATCCAAGGTTTTCCCAAGCTTCTGAGCCACTAGCTCCAGGAGCTTCTCCGCGCGCTGCTCAAGCTTCAGACGCTCCACCTTCCACCTTCTCTCGCTGTCCTTCACCCTCCTGATCGAGAGATCAACGCTCCTCCTCTCAGGGTCGGAGAAGAGAACCTTGCAAACCACCTTCTGCCCCTCCTTGATGTGATCGCGGATGTTCTTTATCCACCCAGATGCCACCTCTGAGATGTGCACCATCCCCTCCTTTCCCCCATACTCATCCAGGGAAACAAAGGCCCCTTGGGGGAAAATTTTAGTCACGGTGCAGAGAACTAGCTCTCCGGCTGATGGCCACTCAGCCCTACGCCTTACCAAAAGGCTCAGCCTCCCCGATCACTATCCCCTTCACCTTCGCTTTCCCTCCCGCCGGAACTGCCAGAGTCTTCTCGCACACCCTACATCTCACGACAGTTGTGGCGTGGCTGAAGATCACCTGCTCATTGCCGCAGCCGGTGCATCTCACCTTGATGAACCTTCCTCCCAAGGCCATCACTCCTCAAACTTTATCGCCTTGCTCCTGAACCCCTTCCTTGGGTGGGATTTCCCGCAAACAGAGCATTTCAGGAGGAGGGATATTTTCTTCGCCGTCTTGAAGAATTTTCTCTGCTCCGACCTTGGCTGGCTCCCGTAGCCCCTCATGACCCTCATGAACTGGCGCTGCCCCCAGCTTAGAGGGCTCGCCGAGCGCTTCTTCACCTGGGAGACGGTGTGCTCGGTGTGCCTTTTGCATGTGGGGCAGTATGTTTTGATTTTTTTCGGGACCTTCATCGATATCACCCAGACTTCTCAATCCTGGGGATAAAAACTCTTCTTCATCGGAAGCTTTCAAGCTCTGGACTGCCCGCATTCTCCTGAAAATTTATGGAATCTAGTCGCTCAAGTCTTTATCTTTATCCTCTTCAAATACCCGTGCCTTTCGAGGAAGCTCACATTCCACTCAGGCAGATTGACCAGGTCCCCCTTCTTGAATGGCCCGTAGAATTTGGCATCTGCTCCAGCAATTTTCTCCTGAAGATCTGTTAGGAAGATGGCGGGGGCTCTCGTCTTTGTCGGTGGTGCAGAAAGATCTATTGCTCCGCTCAGGGCCGGCTCAAGAGTCTTCGCAGTCAGACCCTCCAGGATCTCTCTTATTCCCATGAAGCTCGCCCTTTCCTGCTCAAGAGCTGCTGGAGGAATTTTGCCCGCTGCGATTTCCTTCAGAGCTTTCGAGACCCTGACCACATGGATTCCCCTGAGGAAAAATGATGCTGCCCTCAGCTCTCTATCCGCAAGCTCCTTCTGGAGAAGCTCCCCCCTGGCCAGCTCCTGCCTGAGATATGCTATGAGCTTTGCCGCATCCCGGTAGAAATGCTCGGGAAGCTCCGTGAGGTCCTTCGAGGAGAGCTCCCGGTTGTAAACTTCAATCAAGGTTTCGATTGTTATTTCCGTCATTCTCTCCTCTCCTTCACAAATTTTGGGATGGCGTCCTCGAGCCTGAAGCTTTCGAGATTCTTCACAACAATGCACTTCATGCTGACTCCTGAGTGGAGGGAAGATGGAAGGCGCAGAATTCTCTTTGTGTCGACAGTGACCTTTCCATCTGTGAACTCTGAGTTGAGCCTCGCCAGAGCAGAAAGGAGCTTTGTGATCGTTTCCGCGCCAAGGCCCTTCAGGCTGAAAATCTCATCGGTGTTGCCACTTCTGAGACAGTTTATGATGTGCTGCTTTTCCTCCAGGAGCCTAGCAAGAGTTCTCCTGACACCCACCTCCGCCGCCAGCCTCTTCTCATCCATCTTCTCAAGGGTTCTCGCCGCCCTCTCCCTGAAGACCTTTGAATATCCAAGGAGAAGGGAGAGATTTGACGGGACCACCCCGCCAGCTACATATGTCACAAACTGGCTCCTCTCCGTGGTCTCAAGATGCATGGCTGCCTCATCCAGAATCCTTATGTGAAAGCCCCTGCCTGAATAGGAGGTCACGATGTTTCTGAATCCCAGGTCGCCCTTTAAGGTATCGATGAACTCCAGCGCCACATCCCTCGCCTGGTAGATGCATGACTCGCACACCTTTCCCTCGGCGCAGCCGCAGGATTTGACGGGGAGATCTTTTGCATCTATGTCCAGGGCCAGCTCCGCCTTCAGCCACCCCTCGCGCTTTGTGGGCCTTTCATAGAGGGCGACGCTGGTGTAGGCGGAGTAGGGGGCCATGTTTTTCAAAAATTCCTCAAGCTGCTCGACCGTCATGAACTGGTTGTATCTGTGGCTGGGGCCGCTCCCGTCAAGGTCAAAACCGAACTCTCTGAGGGAAAGGGTCTGACGGACGAAATCTGGGAGGTCCCGCTTGTTCCACTCTTCCCTGTAGAAAATCTGCCGCTCATCTCTCGTTGCCTCCCTCATCAGCATGATGTCCCCATCTAAGTTAAGGTGCGAAGGAAAAAAGCATCACTATTTGGGGGGCCACGGTCATCACCACATCATCCTGCAAAGGCAACCGGTCGGGACAGGCGACCACCCTCTATTTTAACCCGGTCTGCGACTTTCTTACGGTGGGGCATGAAAATCTCCGAGACAAGCGCAAGGGATGTGGGGCTGGCGATCCCCCAGCGAAAGCCAGAGGCTCACAAAGGGGACTTTGGGAGGTTGCTTGTGATCGGTGGCAGCCCTAGATATGTGGGCGCCCCAGCCCTAGCGGCTTTAGCTGCCCTCAGAAGCGGGGTGGACCTCGCGATTGTCGCCGCCCCGGAGAAGGTAGCCTGGATGATAAACTCCTTTTCCCCAGATCTCATCACGGTAAAGTTGCCCTGCGAGGAGCTGGAGCCCTCAGTCATTCCCTCCTTAAAAGAAGAACTCGCAAAAGCCACAGCTCTTGTCATCGGGCCTGGGCTCTCTGGCTCACAAAAAGTTTTGTCGGCCGTCCGCGAGATCATCGAGATCCTAAAGGGAGAATTCTCATCGTTGCCCGCGGTCTTCGACGCAGACGCCCTGAAACCATTTGCAGAAATTAAACAGCGCCTCGAGATGCCCTGGATTTTAACCCCTCACGCAGGAGAGTTTAGGTTGCTCACCGGTGAAGAACTCCCTGGCTCCACTCAGGAAAGGGCAGAAGCTGTTGCCGCCCTCTCTCAGAGGATGGGAGTTACCGTTCTCTTGAAGGGCCATGCGGACATCATTGTATCTCCAGATGGGAGGGTAAAAATAAACAGGACTGGGAATCCGGGGATGACCGTCGGTGGTACCGGGGATGTCCTTGCGGGGGTGGTTGGGGCCTTCCTCGCCCAGAAGAACCTTCCATTTGCCGCGGCTGCCGCCGGGGCGTGGGCCTGCGGAAGGGCGGGCGACCTCTGCCTCAAAGAAATCGGATATGAGTTCACAGCCTCAGATGTAATAAATATGCTCCCGTATGTCTTTAGAGAGATTAGGAGGCGGAGATGATGGCTAGGTTTGAGGTGGCCGAAAAGAGGCTCTTCAATGTGCTGATATGCATGAAGTGCAATGCCAGAAATCCCATCAAGGCTACAAAATGCCGGAAGTGTGGATACAAGGGGCTCAGGCCAAAATCGAAGGAGCCGAAGGGATAAACCCATGACTGAGAAACCTGTTGAAAAACACCTGAAAGATGTTATCAAAAGGGATGGAGTGGCTCACCTCACGCTGATAGACCCTGCAAAGCAGAAGCCCGAGGTGGCCGGGGAGATGGCCAGAGATGCTGAGATAGCCGGCACAAATGGAATAATGGTCGGGGGATCCACGAAAGCTACAGGGAAGATCCTCGACGAAACTGTCCTAGCAATCAAGCGCAGGAGCAGCCTGCCGGTCATCCTCTTCCCAGCCAGCGAAGGGGGAATAACTCACTATGCTGATGCAATCTTTTTCATGAGCCTCCTGAACTCCCGAGATCCCTATTTCATCACAGGGGCGCAGATGAGGGGAGCACCTCTGGTGAAGAAGTTTGGGCTGGAGCCGATTCCGATGGCCTACATTCTGATTGAGCCTGGGGGAACTGCCGGGAAAGTTGGGAAGGCTGAGCTAATTCCCCGCGACTCCCCCGAAACCGCTGCTGCCTATGCTCTCGCCGCCCAGTATCTTGGAATGAGCTTTGTCTATCTTGAAGCCGGGTCGGGGGCGGAGGAACCGGTCCCAGTCGAGATGGTCAGGGCTGTGAAGAAGGAGATAGAAATCCCGCTGATAGTTGGAGGGGGGATAAGAGAGCCTGAGGCCGCGGAAGAGATAGTGAAAGCTGGAGCAGACATCATAGTTACTGGGACTGTTGTTGAAAAGGCGACGGACAGGGCCACAGAGCTGAAGAGGATCATAGACGCTGCAAAGAAGGTCGGAAGGAAGCCTACTTGATGAGCCCCCTGTGCTTTGCGCAGGAGATGCAGGCGTAAGCCTTCTGGTAGGGGAGAAAAACCCTTCTCCTGTCGATGCCCGGGATATTTTTCAAATCTATTCCAGGGCCCCGTCTCACCTCAACTGCCTTCACCCTCGGGGTGAGGCGCCCGCAGTAGACACATGAGACCGGTTGGCTCCTTCCACCCACCTTGTAAAGTCCCCATTTCTTTCCCATGACTATCGCTACCTCTCTTCTTTTGCCGCTATAACTGTTGTGCTTTGAGAAGAATCATCAGCTATTATAACCCTGAGAGTTTCACAGACTCCATTCTGAAAAAAGCCTGAAATTTAGTGATGCACAAAGATGTTATAGAGCCGCAGACAAAGGTTCATCTGGGAAATCAATGCAGGGGTCTCCAGACATCCTCAGCAATCCCCTCCTCAGAAAAGAGCTACTGGAGAAAAGGGAGTACCAGGTGAATGTCGCGAGAGAGGCCATAAGAAAAAACACCCTCGTGGTTCTCCCGACTGCCCTGGGAAAAACCATCATCGCTGTTTTAACCGCCGCCCACTTCCTCTACAACTACAGAAAAATGAAGGTCCTAGTAATGGCCCCAACAAAACCTCTAGTCCTCCAGCACAGAAACACCTTCCTGAGACTCCTCAAGCTTAGATCAGAAGATGTTGAGGTCCTCACTGGAAAATCTCCCCCGGCCTACAGGCTCAAGGCGTGGGAGGGGAACGCAAAGGTCTACTTCGCCACTCCCCAGGTTGTGAACAACGATCATGAAAAAGGGCTGAGACTCGACAAATTCAGCCTCCTCGTCTTCGACGAGTGCCACAGGGCCAGGAAAAACTACGCCTACACCAAAGTCGCTCAGGCCTACGTCTCTGAATCTCCCCATCCGATGATCCTTGCCATGACTGCGAGTCCTGGAGCCGAAAGGAAAAAGATAGAAGAGCTCTGCAGGGCCCTTTTCATCGAGCATGTAGAGATGAGAAGCGAGGAGGATCCCGATGTTCAGCCCTATGTTGGGAAGATCGGGCTGGAGTGGAAGATTCTCCCCTTCCCCCAATCCTACCGGGAAATCCACCAAAAAATCAAGGAAATGCTCGAGAATAGGCTGACCTCCCTCTCCTCCATGGGGGTGATAAAAAAGCATCCAAAATTCATCTTCAGAAATGATCTGCTGGAGGCCGGGGAGAAACTCAGAGAAATGCTCGCCTCAGCGCACGGTCCTGAGAGGGGCAAAATCTTTGGAGCAATCTTGCTGCAGTCTTCGGCCATGACCCTCTACCATGCTCTCGAACTCCTGGAGAGCCAAGGGCTTCACACCTTCGCCAGCTTTCTGGAAAAGCTGAGGAAAAGCGGGAAGAGAAGCCACCGCTCGATTGTGAATGAGATGGAGAGGGCCGGGATCTTTCAGAAACTTGAGGAAAAGGAGGAGCACCCGAAAATAAAAATCCTGGAGTCGGAGGTCAGGCAGCAACTCCTCGCCAACCCCTCCTCAAAAGTCATTGTCTTCACCCAGTACCGGGACACCTCCTCCTGGATCGTGGAGAGGCTCAGAAAGCTGGGGATATGGGCGGAGAGATTCGTGGGGCAGGCCGACAGGGAGGAGGAAAGGGGAATGAGCCAGGATGAGCAGGCGAGGCTCTTGGAGAAGTTCAGAGAAGGCAAGGTGAGGGTCTTGGTGGCCACCAGCATTGCCGAGGAAGGCCTTGACATCCCAAATGTTGACCTTGTGGTCTTCTATGAGCCTGTCCCAAGCGAGATAAGATACATCCAGAGGAAGGGGAGGACGGGAAGGGGGAAGTTTGGAAGGGTTGTGATCCTCGCGACCGAGAATTCCCTAGACACCACCTACCTGAGGAGCAGCAGGAAAAAGGTGGAGAGAATGAGAAGAATGATCAAACGGCTGAACATGGAGCTTTCGCCGATCATGAGGTTTGGGCCCCAGCCCCCTCTAGATCCAATGACACCGGATGAAATTGCGGAGGCCGAAAAACTAGCACCGCCCGAGGAGATGGGAAGGGAGGATTTCGAGGAGTTGGAGGATCTGAAGCTCAAAGAGTTCAACCGGGAGGTGAACAGGGCAGCGAGGAAGCTCCTCACCACCGTGCTGAAGAGCGGGCGTGAAGGAGTCCAGGTGGAGGAGCTTGAAAAGGAGATGCCGCCTGCGATCGTGAGGGAGGCAACGGGAAGGCTTCTTTCTAGCAACCTGGTGGAAGAAATCGATGGGAAAATCCTGCCGGCTGGAATCGGGGGAGAGAAATGGCCGGAGAGCAAGCTCCACACCTTTGAGGTGGAGAAGATTCTTCCCGGGATGGCAATTCTTCTCGTCGACGAGAAGTGGAGGGCGATTCTCACCCCCGATAGTTATGAGGGGCCAAGAGATCTTCTGAAAAAAGGCATAAGGTTCAGGGCTGCCGCTGACCTTTATAAAAGAGAGGGGCGGCTGCATGCCAGGGTCTGGGGAATCGAGTCTGTGCTCAGCTAGCGGGAGATTCAAAGAATATCATTTTCTCCCAAAGAAGGTTTTGCTCCTGACCCAAGCTGTGGCCGAAAAAATAATTGAGGCGAATGCAAGGGGTGACAAAAGCGTCTACATTACTCTCGATCTTGGAAGATCCATCTCAAAAGTCTTTTTGCGGGAAGGGCGCGTGGAGCTTGAGGGTATCTCCCTGCCAATGAAGGAGCTTGAGAGAATAAAAGAGAAGGACATTTATCAGGTGGGTTCAGAGGGAATCAAAAAAGTTGCATTTTTCGCAGGTGGAAATTACTACCGGCTAGTGAATGTCTACCAAAACTGCGCCCCAACCCTGGAGATAAACGGCATCCACATGCACAGGATAAAAAACATCACCCCATGGGACGATGCCAGCGAAAAGGTGAAGTTGGCGAAAATTTTCCCGGGAGCAAAAGTCCTGGACATCTGCACCGGGCTTGGATACACAGCCATCCTGTCTCTCAAGCGCGGGGCTTCCGTCGTAACTGTGGAGAAGGATGAAAATGTTCTGAGGATGGCGGAGATAAACCCGTGGTCAAAAGAGCTTGAAAGCCCAAAGGTGAAGATGATTCTGGGGGATGCCACAGAAGTGATCCATGAATTTGAGAAATCTTCTTTCGACAGAATAATTCATGATCCACCCAGATTGGCGATGGCTGGGGAGCTCTACAGCGGGGATTTCTACTCATCTCTTTTTGAAGTTCTCAAGCCAGGCGGAACCCTCTTTCACTATACCGGAGAGCCGGGAAAAATGCGGAGAAAGGATGTTCCCCGAGGCGTTTGCGAGAGATTGAAAGCGAGCGGTTTTGAGATCCTGAGAAAGACCGCCACGGGTGTGGTGGCCAGGAAACCATAGACAGTTCCAATTTTAAGACGAGTTCCATTTTTGGAAAAGCTTAAAAGCTGGACAAATCACGTGAAAGGGGAGAGCTGTGAAAACTGAAAGATTGCTCTTGGCTCTAGCAAAGCTTGGAGGATGCAGGAGAGAGGTAAAGGTTTCGCTGAGCCTGCTAGCAAAGGAGCTTGGAACATCAAAGCAGACGGTGGGGAGAGAGCTGGAAAAACTCCAAAAAGATGGGCTGATTGCAAGAAGTTATTCCCCTGACGGACAGAAGATAAAGGTAACGGAAACTGGGACTGCGAAGCTGAAAAATCTCTACCGCCAGCTCCAGGAAATTTTTGAAAAGCAGGCCCCCCTGAAATTTGTGGGGGAAGTTGTCAGCGGGCTTGGAGAGGGCGCCTACTACATGCGGCAGCCGGGCTACACTAGGCAGATAGAAGAGGCACTGGGTTTTGTCCCCTATCCAGGAACCCTCGACATCAGGCTCGGTGAGGAGGCGGTGAGGGAGATAAAGGAACTTCCAAGCATCGAGATCTCCGGCTTCACAACCAGAGAGAGGTCTTTTGGAGGGGTGAAGCTGTACCCGGCGAAAATAGGGGGGATTAAAGGGGCAATCGTCTATCCCCTCAGAAGCCACCACCGAGACATCGCCGAATTCATAGCCCCGAAAAACCTTAGACGAAGCCTCAAGCTGAAGGACGGCGACACCGTGGAGGTTGAGGTGATGGGATGAGTTTTGAAGACGCCATCAAGGACCTTCGAAAAGGAAAGTTCATTTTGATTCATGACTTCGCGGAGAGAGAAAATGAGGTCGATTTTGTTGTGCTGGCAGAGAAGGTAAAACCAGAACACATAGCGCAGATGAGGAGGGATGGCGGGGGGCTGATCTGCACGGCGATTCACCCGAGAATAGCGGAAAACTTTGGCCTTCCCTATCTTACAGAAATTTTTGAAATAGCGGGGCGAAGGTTCTCGATTCTTGAGCTCTCCAGGGCAGACGATCTCCCCTATGACGAGCGCTCCTCCTTCTCAATTTCAGTCAACCACCGGAAAACCTTCACTGGAATCACGGACAGGGACAGGGCGCTCACAATAAGGGAACTTGGAAGGCTTGGCGCAAAGGCGATGAAGAAATCGGTGGTGAACGATTTTGGGAGAAACTTTCGAACTCCAGGCCATGTTCCAATCCTCAGGGCTGCCGATGGGCTCCTCTCCGAAAGAAGGGGGCACACAGAGCTGGCGGTGGCTATTGCGGAAATTGCTGGGACAACTCCAGTCCTGAGCATCTGCGAGATGGTAGATGGAAACAGTGGCGGCTCGCTTTCAAAGAGAGATGCCGAAAAATATGCTGAGCTGCACGGGCTTCAGCTTCTTAGCGGCAATGAGGTTCTGAGAAAATGGAGGGAGTTATCTTGAAAAAGGTTGGAATTGTTGACACAACTTTTGCTCGCTATGATATGGCGGCTGCTGCGATGGATGAGCTAAAACAACTATGCGCGGTGAAGTTTGAACGTCGGACTGTTCCGGGAATAAAGGATCTCCCGGTTGAAGCCAAAAAGCTGCTGGATGAAGGTTGCGACATTGTGATGGCCTTTGGGATGCCAGGAAAAGCTCCAATAGATAAGCAGTGCGCCCATGAGGCCTCCCTAGGGCTCATCCTGGCCCAGCTCCTCACTAACAAGCATGTGATAGAAGTTTTCGTGCACGAGGATGAGAGAGAGGATGAGAAGGAGCTAGCTGAACTCGCAGAGAGGAGGGCGAGGGAGCACGCAAAAAATGTCTTCAAGCTGCTCTTCAAACCTGAAGAGCTGATAAAAATGGCCGGAACGGGACAGAGGGAAGGTGGTCCCGACGCCGGCCCCTTAAGGAGGTGAGAAATTGGTGAAGTTGGGAATAGTCGTCAGTGAGTTCAACGCAGAGGTAACGCTGCCAATGCTGGAGTTTGCAAAGAACCATGCAGAATTCCTCGGCGCCCAGATCTCAACGACCATGATGGTTCCAGGGGTCTTTGAGATTCCGCTGGCCGTGAAGAAGATCGCCCAGCGCCAGGATGTGGATGCCGTGGTGACCCTTGGAGCAGTGATCGAGGGGGGAACCGAGCATGACGAAATAGTGATGCAGCATGCGGTCAGAAAACTCCTGGATGTTTCGCTGGAGACCGGGAAGCCTGTTGGTCTAGGGATCTCTGGGCCGGGGATGACGAGAATCCAGGCGCTCGAGAGGGTCAACGACTATGCACGGAGAGCCGTTGAGGCAGCGGTGAAGATGGCGAGAAAACTGGAGAAGGTGTAGAGCACAGAGGGGGCTGAAATCGGCGGAAGAAGGTAAATAGAGACACCACAGTTATTAATCTCGGCACTAAAGGAAGAAATGTGATCAAGTGCTCCCGGAAGAAATAGGAGTTATCGCAATGGGCTCCCACAAGGAAAGGCATGGCGCGGCTCTCCCCCAGGACATTGATGCAAAACTCGCATCCTATGTTGCTCAGGAGGCTGCAAGGAAAACGGGGGCAAAATTCCTCGGCGTCATTTACTCTTCCTATGAGCTTCCGGGAATAGACACCGGGGAGCACCATCCGATGGAGGTGGTGCTGGAGGAGTTGAGCAGTGCCCTCTGGGATGCCAAGCAGATTTTGGGGATAAAAGCGGCGGTGATAGTCAACGGTCATGGAGGGAACAACCCAATCAAGGAAAAGCTTCCGGCCATTGAAAAGAAGCTGGGGATAAAGCTTGTCTTCAACAGCACCCTTGTGGAGCTGGAAGGCCCCCACGCAGCTACAGGAGAATTGAGCATGGGGCTCGCCATCGGCGTGACCAACACCTCAAAATTACCCGAACACACAAACTTCTCCCTATACCCTGAAGTTGGTTTTGTTGGGCTGGAGGAAGCAAAAAGGAAATATCGCTGGGCAGAAGAGCAGGCGAGAGAAGTTCAAAAATTTGGAATAAAGGTAAGCCACTTTGTCGGAGAGAAGCTCCTCCAATGCGCGGTGGCCGATGTCATCAACGATATAAAGGAAATCTCGTAAGCAATTCTTTGGCGTCACTTCCGCACGACGACGACAAAAGCCGCTGGAACTTCTTTCTTTGGCGTTGCTGCAACCACTAGGAAAGAATATGTCGCTGGTCTCACTCCATCTGAAACTGAAACTTCCATCACAGATGTCAGGGGGGGCTTTCCTGCCGGTGGCATAAACTCAACTTTAATCCCTTCTGGAAGCCCCTCTCCTTCAGCAGAATTTGCCGACAGAGAGATATCGTCGCCCTCTCCTTTCACCTTCACCATCACCCTAACCTTATCTCCAGGCGCCATCACTGAAAAAGCCGGCTGAAGTTCAACGGCCATTGGTTCAACTTTTTTTCTCCCAAAAAGAGGCAGTCATTCACCCCACAAAATCTAGCCAGGCAAAATACTTCCGCACATTTCCTCTCACGGCTTCAAAGAAGATCCGCTGGAGTTTTGTAGTTATCGGCCCACGCCGACCGTCGCCTATTTTCCTCCCATCAACCTCTCTGATGGGCGTCACCTCCGCTGCTGTTCCTGTGAAAAATGCCTCATCGGCTGAGTAGAGATCTTTTGGAGAGATTTTTTTCTCCCTAAACGGAATTCTTTCATCCTTTGCTATTCTGATTATTGAGTCTCTCGTTATTCCAGAAAGCGCTCCAGAAGATATGGGAGGAGTCATCAGCACCCCATTTTTGACAATAAAAACATTCTCTCCCGGTCCCTCAGCAATGTCCCCATCAATGTTGAGCAGGATTGCCTCCTCATAGCCTGATCTCAGGGCATCAACCTTCGCCAGGATCGAATTTGCATAGTTGGCAACCAGCTTTGCATGAGGTGGAAGGATGCTGGGGTGAATCCTTCTCCAAGGGGAGATTTTGACCCTCACCCCCTTCTCCAGTCCCTCCTCCCCGAGATATGTTCCCCAGGGCCAAACAGCAATCGCTACATCCACCGGGGCCCCGGCAGGATTGAGCCCCATAACTCCATATCCATAAAAAGCAATCGGGCGGATGTAGCATTCCTCAATCCTGTTCTTTTTTATCGTCTCCTTCACCGCCTTGATCAAAACTTCTCTGGAGTATGGGAGCTTCATTCCCACAAGCTTCGCGGAGTTCTCGAGCCTGGCTATGTGGTCTTTAAGCCTGAAAACTGCCGGGCCCTCTTTTGTTTTATAGCATCTTATTCCCTCAAAAACCCCAAGCCCGTAGTGGAGAGTGTGGGTGAGAACGTGAATTTTAGCTTTTTCCCACCTAACAAACTTTCCATTCATCCAGATGTATTTTGTGGGAGTTAACCCCATCCTCTCAGAAGAGGATTTTTCCGGAAAATTTAAAGATTCCCCTTCCTTCCTTTCAAGACCTCCCCGAGAGCCCCGAGCATCCCTTCGATATCCTCAAAGAGAATGTATCCCATGTTTCCGATTCTGAAGGTCTTCTCCTTTAAAGTCCCGTAGCCCTTAGCCAGCTCAAATCCTCGCTTTCTCATCTCCTGATAGACCTCCAGACCGCTCATGCCCTCAGGGGCGTTAACGCAGGTAACAGTCGGGCTCTCATAGCCTTCCCTCGGGAAGAGCCTTAACCCAAGCTCCTCAATCCCCCTTCTTATCCTCTCCGCCCTTCTCCGGTAGAGGTCCAGCCTCTTCTGCTTGCCCCCCTCTTCTTCGATTATCTCCAGCTCCTTCTTCAGGGCAGCTATCTGGGGAATTGGAGGGGTCATGTGGGTGCTCCACTCTTTCTGCTGGTATTTCTCATAAAGCTTGAAATCGAAATACCATCCCTTGTCCTTCATCATCTCTGATTTTTCGAGTGCAGCCTGGCTAATGCTCGCCATCGCCAGCCCCGGGGGGATCCCAAAACACTTCTGGGAGCTTGAAAAGCAAACATCTATCCCCCACTCATCAACCTTTATCTCGACTCCCCCCATAGCGCTGACGGCATCAACAAAAAGGAGTTTTCCATGCTCTTTCACTATTTTCGCCAGCTCCTCGAGTGGATTGAGGAGCCCAACGCTGGTTTCATTGTAGGTGATTGAAACTGCCTCAACATCTGGATTTGCCCTCAATGCATCTTCCAACAGCTCAGGTGTAACCGGGTCGCCGAGGGAGGTCTCCAGCGCTACAACTTCTTTTCCATTGGCTCGCCCGACCTCAGCATACCTCTTCCCAAACTCTCCCGAGATGCAGCAGAGAAATTTTCTCTCAACGCAGTTTCTCACAGTTCCTTCCATTACCCCTGAGCCTGAGCTGGGAAAGAGAAACACCTGATTTTTTGTCTCGAGGAATTTCTGGAGGAGCTCAACGGTTTTTCTGTGGATTTCCTGATATTCAACGCTGCGGTGGCTGAACATCTGCCTCCTCATTTCCTCCAGGACCTCGGGCCTGCATGCCACCGGGCCAACTGTAAACAGCTTCATCAAACAACCTCTTTTTAAAGCATTTAAAAAGGTGCCCGGAGCAGCCTATTCCCCCTCACAACATCCTTTTATGGCTGCCGCCCAAGTTTAAGTGATAGTATGGTGAAAACGACGATTTCGATAATAAAGTGTGACGTGGGGTCTTTGGCAGGCCACCACACAGTCCCAGAACCTCTCCTGAGAATTGCCGAGAAAAACCTCCAGAGGGCAGAGAAAGAGGGGCTCATCAACAGCCACTTCGTCTTTCACGCCGGGGATGATCTTGAACTCCTGATGGTCCACCAGAGAGGCGAGAACAACCCAGAAATACACAAGCTGGCCTGGGATACTTTCCAGGAGGCTGCGAAGAAGTCTGTGGAGCTGAAGCTCTACGCCGCAGGACAGGACATCCTGAAGACGGCGTTCAGCGGCAATGTCAAGGGGATGGGCCCGGGGGTTGCGGAAATGGAGATCGAGGAACGTGGCTCAGACCCGATAATAGTTTTTGCCGCAGACAAGACGGAGCCGGGAGCCTTTAACTACCCCCTCTTCCGCATTTTCGCAGATCCATTCAACACCGCAGGACTGGTGATTGACCCAGCCATGACAGGTGGGTTTAAATTTGAGGTCTTGAACGTCTTTGAAAACAAAAAAGTTGTGCTAAAGTGCCCAGAGGAAATGTATGACCTTATTGCCCTAATAGGGACGCCGGGGGAGTATGTTATCTCCCATGTATGGCGGGCAAGCGACAACCAAATAGCTGCAGCAACCAGTACAACACGGCTCTCTTTGATAGCGGGGAAATATGTTGGGAAGGATGATCCTGTATCGATAGTCAGATGCCAGCATGGATTGCCCGCTGTCGGTGAAGCCCTTGCGCCCTTCATGCACAGCTACTTCGTTGAGGGGTGGATGAGGGGAAGCCACTGGGGACCGCTGATGCCTGTTGGCCTCAAGGATGCGAGATGCTGCGCTTTTGATGGGCCACCGCGGATAGTCGCCCTCGGATTTCAGGTGTGCAATGGAAGGATAGCCGCAGATGACGATGGAAAACCAATGATCAGCGATCTGTTTGATGACCCATCCTTCGATCTCGCCAGGCGCGAGGCAACAGAGCTGATGGCGGTGATAAGAAGGATGGGAGAGTTCGAGCCAGCGAGGCTTGGAAAGGAGTCAATGGAATATACCACGCTACCAAAGGTCCTAGAAAAATTGAAAAACAGGTTTGAGCCTGCTTAAAGGCCTGCCTTCTTTCTCTTTTTTACAGATATTTCTTGGCTAGCTTTTCCCAGTCGATTTTCAACATTGCAGCAATGACGATAAGGAGCAGGACCCCGGTAATGGCCGCTGCCTCCCAGCTCTCGGCTATTCCCGCCCCGATGAACCCTCCAAAGTGAGCGATTATCAAGGCCATGCAGAGCTTTCCCGCAACCGCCGCCGCAAAGATTTTCAGAAGAGGACACCGGGAGAGACCCAGGGGAATGAAGAGAAGATCGTCGGGGAGGGGTGTTAAAGCAAAGATGAAAACTGCCGGCGCCCCGTATCTCTCAAAAATTTTTGCAGAGGCCTCCATTTTCCCTGCATACTTTTTGCCCACAAATCGTCTCCCCGCATATCCCACCATATAGCCGGTTAGTTCTCCGACAGCCGCGCCTATACCGAATGCCACCGCGAGGAGGGTTGGATCGAAGACTTGCAAGGTGGCCATCGTCAAAAGTGCCACGGTGGTTGGAACCGGCACTATTATCGTCGCGGAACCTAGAAGACCTAGAAAAAATGCCCCGGGATATCCAAGGGCAATGAATGCCTCTGTCCACCCACCCATAAAAATCAGGCCTTCGCTCGCACCAGCTCTTTCACCTGCAGCCTTATTCCCTCTTCAATGGAGATCGTGGGCTCAAAACCTAGGAGTCTTTTTGCTTTTGAAATATCGGCGCAGGTGTGATAAACATAGTTCTTCACCGGGTTTTCAACATACTTTAGTTTCGGTTCTTTCCCCAGTTCCCTGCTGATGAGCTCCACCACCCGATTGAAGGTAGTTGCTATCCCAGTTCCGACATTCACGACCTCACAGCAAGGGGGGAGTTCTGCCGCCCGGATGCAAGCATTTACAACATCTTTCACGTGGATGAAATCTCTGGTCTGGGTGCCATCTCCATATATCTCCAGTGGCTCGCCCTTGCTAATAGCCCAGATGAATTGAGTAATCATATTTGCATATTTTCCCTTGGCTTCCTCGTGGGGACCGTAGACCGAGAAAAATCTCAGTCCAACAGATGGGGCCCCGCTCAGCTGATGGTAGACCTGAGCCAGCCGCTCCATCGCCAATCTCGCCTCAGTATAAAAATCAAATGGCACAAGTGGTAGATCCTCGTGATGGGGAGGGGGAGACATTCCATAGAGGCTAGAAGTGGAGGCATAAACAACATTTGCCCCGTTAATCTTCGCCAACTCAAAAACCCTCATGAAATCAGCTATGGCCTCGCCAACAAGGATTGGGTTTCTCCTGTACATCGGGGAGCTGGAGGGAATTCCGAGATGAAAAATCTTGCTAACTTTGAGCCCCAGCTCCAGGAGTTTTGAGCAGGGGGCTTCTATCAGCTTAATTTTCTCGATCACTCCTCTGAGGTTTTCTCTTGATCCAGTGTGATAGTTGTCCACCACAACGACATTCTCTCCCCGGCGGACGAGCTCCTCCACCAGATTTGAGCCGATGAAGCCTGCACCACCAGTTACCAGAATCATTTGCTGCCTCCAATCGCTTTTATCAAATGAGTTTATTATTCTATTGGAGGTTATGCCCGAAGCGGTTTTAGTCAAGCAAGATAGCGGAAAGATTCCCATTAAACCTAAGAGAGGTGTTCAATCATCCGTGAGGGAAGTAGATGAGGATAGGATTTTTCACTGACACCTTTCTCCCCCAAACAAACGGTGTTGTCACCTCAATCCTGAGTTCTGGGACAGCACTAACGGAACGTGGTCATGAGGTGCACGTTTTCTGTCCAAAAACTAAATTGAAAGAGTATCGTGGCATTCACATTCACTCATATCCTGCTGTTCCCTTCAGGCCATACCCAGAGTTCAAGATAGCAGTTCCACAGGGGAGGGAGAAGGTCCCGCCGCTGGATATCGTGCACACCCACTCTCCTTTCACGATGGGTTTTTTTGGCTGGAGAGTATCCAGATTTCAGAAAATTCCCAGAGTCTCCACTTTCCACACGCTCCTTTCAGAATATGTGAAGTATGTGAAGCTGGGTGGTCCATTTGCAAAATTTCTCACTTGGAAACTTTGCACTTTCTTTTACAATGGGCACAGAAAGGTGGTCGCACCCAGTCGCTCCCTCAAAAAGCTTCTGAAGGAAAAAGGGGTGAAAAAACCAATTGAAGTGATTCCAAATGGCATAGACCTGCGTCTATACCATCCGATAGATAAGAAACTCGCAAGAAAAAAACTTGGGCTCCAAAATGGAAGAATTTTCCTCAGTCTCGGAAGACTGAGCTATGAGAAGAATCTAGATGTGATCATCAGGGCAATGGAAAAGGCGGATGGAACACTTCTCATTGCTGGGAGGGGCCCGGCTAAACCCAAGCTCCAGAAGCTTGTGAAAAAGATTGGATTGGAGAAAAAGGTTCGATTTGTAGGATATATCCCAAATGCATATAAAAAATATTATTTCTCCGCGGCGGATGGATTCCTCATAGCTTCAACAAGCGAGACCCAAGCAATAGTAGTCGCAGAAGCCATGGCTTGTGGCTGCCCAGTAATCGGAGCAAAATCTCTTGCTATTCCAGAATTTGTCGTAAATGGAAAAAATGGATATCTCTTTGAGCCCAATAACATCGATGAGCTCTCAGAGATTATTGCAGAATTTGAGCCCTCGGAAAAAATGTCTCGAGCAGCAATAGAAACCGCAAAGAAATTCCGGCTGGAAAACTGCGTCATTCGGCTCGAAAAATTTTACGCCTCGGTTCTGTGATCAGTGAAACAGTCGATATTCCTTCTGCTTTTTCCCGAGCAGGAATTGGACTGTTGTCCTGCTCCAATCGTCGATCAGTCCCCCCAGCCCAAGCGCCTCCAGCCTTCTCCTGGATGTTCTTACGACGATGTGCCGGAAAAACACTACCTTTCCCTTTCTTGAAATTCTTATGCAAAGATCAAAATCTTCCGATGCCGCCATCTCCTCATCAAAACCTCCAACCTCCATGAACGGCTTTTTCTTGTAGGCAACGCATGTGCCGGCTAGAACTGGTCTCCCATAGAGAAATGACAACATTATGAGAATGTTAAAAAAGTAAAATACTATCTCAGTTATTACATCTGTTTTCATTGGCATTATCATCCCGCCGGTGCCGACAACTTCCGGTACCCGCATGTATTTCAATGTTTCATCAACAAACTCCTTCGTGAGTATCGTGTCGGCGTCCAAGAAGAGAAGAATGTCGCCTTTTGCATTTTTTGCCCCTATATTCCTTGCCGTGGCGATCGTCCCCCGGCTGTAAAAAACTCTCGCATATTTCTTTGCTATCTCAACTGTCCTGTCTTTAGAGCCGCCGTCAACCACGATGATTTCGGCTTCTGGCGCTGCCTCTCTCGCTTTTACGAGAGTTCGCTCAATCAATTTTTCTTCATTCAATGTCGGGATTACTATCGAGATCTTTGGTTTTTCTGGTATCTGGTACATGAATCAACCCTCACTTCTATACTCTTGAGGCTAAAAAATCACTTCGTCGATTAATGAGAATATTTTTCCAGATATCTCTGATAACTCCTCTCTACCTTACTCGCTATAACATCAAAATCAAAAACTCTCTCGGCCCTCCTCCTCGCATTTCTCCCGAGCCTTTTTCTCAGGTTGCTATCAGAAAGAAGTTGATTTGCTGCTTCCGCTATTTGCTCGGAATTCCTCGGCTCAACGAGAATTCCGCAGTCGGGAGTGACAACTTCTGGAATTCCTCCAGCTCTTGTGGCAATAATTGGATTTTCGCATGCCATCGCCTCTATCAGCACTATCCCAAACGGCTCCCACAGGGAGGGGAGGACAAAGAAATCGCTTGCAGAATAATACCGGATAAGCTCTGGTTCCGGGACAACTTCTGAAATAAACTTCACCCTTTTCTCAACGCCAACCTTCTCTGCGATGCCTTTGAGCCTCCCTAGTTCAGGCCCCCTCCCGATTATCACTGCCTTGAAATCCCCTTCGATCTCTTTTACCGCTCTAACCCAGTATTCGACTCCCTTCTGGGGGATGAGCCTGCAAACCGTGGTCGAGATGTGCTCACATCCCAGCTTCTCTTTGATATCGCTTTTAACCCTCCTGAATTTTTTTGTGTCCACACCATTGAAAATGACCTCGGTTCTTTCCCTGGGGTATTCCTTTGGGAGGGTTATATCCAAAGTCCATCTGCTGTTAGCTATGATCCAGTCGCATCTGAGCATTATCTCCCTTCCCGCCAAGTCATCGTAAAGCTGGCCCCAGAAATCGATTTCCTCACTTATTCCAACTGGTCTCGCGTTGTGAAGGGTGAGAAAAAGAGGCACCCCAATCGATTTTTTCCAGAAGGCCACGGCGGCAAAGTTGAAAAAGAATCGATTGTGAAGATGAATTATGTCTGGCCGCTCCCTTTTGCATATCTCAGTCAGATTTTTCCTGAAGGAAAGCGGGACAGACAGCGGCGGAGGAAGGAATGCCGGAAGCTTTTTCAAAACCAGAGCCTTTAACCGGTAAATCCTCGTTCCTTCTACATCCTCTATTTCTTTCGTGTTCGGGAGCCGTGAGGTCACAACACTCACTGAGTGTTTTTTGGAAAGCCTCTTGCACAGCTCGTAGAGATAGTTCTCTGTTCCCCCCTGGTAGGGGTAGAAGAATGGGTTTATGTGGAGGATTCTCATGGGACCAAGATTCTCTCTATCCCCAGATTTTATGGGTTTGGGTAAATGGCAAGTGTAAAATGAAGCTGGCCGAGCGGGGAAGAGGGGCGTGAAAAAATCACGTGTGGGCTGGGCTCGGCACAGCTTCGATTTCTCTCACCTACCTCACCTTAAAAATTTTACTGTTCCATTTTTTGAGTCATTAAAAGATGGACATGATTTTAACCAAGACGGAGAAAGTATCTCCGATGAGATGGAGATAGAGCTGGGTGGGATAGGGTTCTCGGCGGCTCATTTCGTGATTGGCCACACCAAGTGTGAGCATCTCCACGGCCACAACTGGAGCATTAAAGTCGTGGTAGATGGTTACGAGGATGAGCGGGGATTAATAGTTGATTTCATAGAGCTGAAAAAAATTTTAGCAGACATCTGCGCGGGGTTTGACCATCATCTCCTCCTTCCTACCAACAACCCATCTTTAGAAGTAGTGAAGAAGGCGGGGACAACGGAAGTTCACGTCCACGGCAGAAGATATGAGTTTCCCGATGAAGATATCGTTTGGGTGCCTGCAATCAACATCACCGTTGAAGAGCTGGCAAGGGTGATAGCAGAAAAGCTGAAGGAAACCCTCAAAAAATATGAAAATGTCTACAGAATCACGGTTGAAGCTGAGGAGGCGAAGGGGGAGAGCGCTAGAGCAACCGTTGAGCTGAGGAGAACTTGAGATGAGAAGTGGAGTTTATGTCCTTCTGATCCACGTCCCCTATTCCTTTTCAACGAAAGTTGGGGAGCTTGGGAACATTGAGTTTGAGCAAGGTTACTATGCATACATTGGCTCCGCGATGGGCGGTCTGGAGAAAAGAGTTGGGCGGCACATGAAGGGTGAAAAAAAGCTTCACTGGCACATAGACTATCTACTGCTCCACTCCCGCCCAGTGGATGTCTTCATCGCTGAGACCAACGAGAAGTGCGAGTGTAAAATTGCTGAAGAGCTGTGCAGGAGATTCTCCTCAATCGAGGGATTTGGTTCAAGCGATTGTGGATGCAAAAGCCATCTGGTTTACTCCAAAGATCCAAATGAACTCACAAAAAGCGTAATCTCCGCTTTCAAGAACGCTGGTCTCAAGCTGGAGAAGAGGGACAGATATGGTTAAAAGCAGACGGAAGGACGAAGACGGATACTATAGAATGGCTAAGAAGCTGGGATACCGCTCCCGGGCCGCATTTAAGCTTCTCCAGCTTGATGAACGGTATTCTTTGATTAAGAAGGGGGATGTCGTTGTAGATCTGGGAGCTGCTCCGGGGGGATGGATGCAGGTTGCCGCGGAGAAGGTTGGAAGCGCCGGCTTTGTCCTGGGAGTAGATGTGCAGCAGATAGAGAAATTCCCTGAACCAAATGTTGTAACACTCATCGCCGACATAACAAAAGAAAACACTGCTGCTGAGATATTGAAGATTCTCCCGCGGCAGGCAGATGTTGTTCTTTCAGATGTCTCTCCAAAGATCACCGGGGTGTGGAGCATAGATCATTCAAGGTCAATAGAGCTAACCAGAGCTTCAGTTGACATTGCAGAAAAAATCCTCGCCCCGGGCGGCAACATCCTCATGAAGGTCTTTCAGGGGGATCTCCTTCAGGATTTCCTGGCGGAGGTAAAAGAAAAATTCACATTTTTTAAGGCTTCTAAACCGAGAGCTTCAAGAAAAGAGAGCGCAGAGGTTTATTTAATCGGAAAGGGGTTCATTTCAACTAATAACTGATGAAAAAATTTTATTCCTGCTCCCGTTTCAAAGCTTTTGCCACTTCCTCCACAGTTTTCGCCGTCACTGCCGCCAGCTTCCTTTCAAGGCTGTCAACAAACCTGCTCGCCGGAGCCCCAAGCTGCCAGAGATCGACATAGGCCTGAACTATTGGAACCACACCATTCTCGCTCATCGCCCTCAAGTGCTCGTCCTGTTCTAGCACAAAGATGTTTCTCTTTTTTGCTCGGCTCGGGCGGAACTTCCTCTCAACCAACTCTGAGTTTGCGTAGACGAAAACCTGGGAGTATTCTGCTGGTGTTACACCAAAAGTGAACCTGTAGGCGGAATAAGCGGTGAGCTGACCGATTTTTCTCAGCTCCTCCTCAATTTTCTCGACCTTGGCCGGCGAAAATGTCGTGTATCTGATATCCTTGCCAAGCTCTCTCGTGGCCGCCCAGTAGAGGAGGAGCCGCTTCGGGTCGACAAGCCTGAAGCCTAGGGGTCGCCTCTCAACTGCCCCTATCTGTTCAAACTTTATGATGATTGGATTAACTGTCCCCAGCGAGAGGGAGCAGGTTTTAGCGATGCTCTTCTGGTTGAAAAACCTTATGCCCTGGGAGTAGTACCTATGGAGAATTTCTCTCATCACACGGTCGATTTTTCTCATGTTACCGATTATAAGTCACATATTTTATTTATATTTGTTTCGCTTATAATCGAAACTTTTCCCTAAGGAAAAACCGGCGAAAGTTGAAAGGTGGCATAGGTCTCTTTGAAAAGCTATGGTGGCCACCATAGGCAAATTTAGAGATGGGGATTGGCCCCCTGCCAACTATTCTGGGACAGTTGAAGACAGGCGGGGGGCCCACTCTCCCCAATCCCGAATCACTAATGCTAAATTAAATGACGTTCCTTTATCTGAAAAAGCCCTTTCTATATCCATGGTGATTTTAATTCTCCTCTCAACATTTTCCCCAATGCTTCATCTGCCGCTGGCTTCTGCCGGAAGTCTAGTCGATAATTCAACGGAAAACTTTGCTCTGGGAGTCCACGAGAACACAGAAAACATCGCAAATAGGATAAGGCTCAAATCTGGGTACACTTCCGGCCAGTTCACCTCTCAGATTTTCGATGCTGGCGTCTGGGCCCATTGGGAGACCATGAACTGGGTGGAGAACGAGCCATTCCTACTTATCCAAGAGAATGACGATGTGGGGGCCGAGCCGGAAACTCTGGCTGACGGAAGTTTGAGAAGAGGAGAGATCCTAGGCGGTTCGATCACAGATGTGAGGGTGTTGGACGGAGTTTATGAAAACATTGGGGAGAACACCGAGGACAACTGTCTGAATTGGGAACACAAGATCGAGAACATTACCTTCGGCTTTGAGAACTATGTGTTGAAGATCAGGGGATACACTGGAGGGGATTATGAGAATGTAGGCATTTACATCTGGGAAAATCAAGGAGCAACATGGGGGTGGAGGTTTATCGACAATTTAACCTCCACCGAAAAGACAATCGAGTGGACAATTCCCAGAACTTCCATAGAAAATTACTTAGTCAGCGGCGCTATTTTAATCAGATATTTCGAAAACAACACCGATGCCACTCAGACTTGGGTTGTCGTCGATCTCTGCATCCTCTCTGGGGAGAACAGGATTTTTTCAGAAGTGAAGATTCAGGTTAGGGTTAGCTCAGACAACGTGGTGTGGACTGGGTGGGCTGGCCCAAGCGGAGACGACACAACATTTTTCACTTCTTCCCCGGCAAATCTCACACCAATTCTCGACAGAAGATATATCCAGTACAGAGTTTACTTCACCAGTCCCTCTCCATCCCTCAGCGGAGGAGATGGGCCAACTTTCGGTGAGGTGGTGATAAACTACTCCCCGGTCAGCCCACCATCTCTTCAATCGCCCTCCAATGGCTCCTGGACAAACGACAACACCCCAACATTTGATTGGAGTGATGTAGAGGATGCCACAGAATATCATCTTCTGGTGGACAACGACTCCAACTTTTCATCCCCAGAGATAAATGTCTTAGTGGCCTCAAGCCAATTCACCTCAGCCACCGAGCTGCCAGATGCAACATACTACTGGAAGGTCAGAGCAAAAGTTGGCAGCGACCTCTCAACCGCCTTCTCCGCACCCTGGACGGTCAACATCGCCACAGCTCCACCGACCCCACCATCTCTCATCTCGCCGGACAACGATGTTACCCTCTTCGTCGACCAGCCACTCTTCAGATGGACCATCTCAACTGGCGTGGGTGCAATTACCTACTGGCTTGTCATAGACAATGATCAGGATTTCTCCTCCCCGATCTACAACAAAACTGGAATCTCGGAGAACTCTCATGTAATTGAAAACAAACTTCCGGAGAACTTCACTCCCTACTACTGGAAGGTTGCCGCAGTGGACAACATCGGAAACCTGAGCTGGTCTGAGTGGAGGAAGTTTGAACTGAAGGTTTTCCCGTCTTCAGTTGTCGGCCAGATCTCTCCCTACTGGCAAACAGCGCCTGTAAGCATCTCAGTGACGGCAAGTGACAACGATGGAACAATTGAAAATGTCGAGCTGTGGTACAGGTACTCGGTGGACAACTCTGAGTGGGGCCCGTGGACCTTTTATGAAAACCGCTCCTCCCCGCCCTACTCCTTTACCTTCAACTTCCCAAATGGCCAGGGCCTTTATGAGTTTTACTCGATAGCCTGGGACTCTCGCGGGAACCGGGAAAATACCCCGCCGACCCCGGACACTGCCTGTGGATTTGACAACGCTGCCCCGCCCGCCCCAACTCTGATTCAGCCGGAAAACGATGCTGTGATCGAAACACGGAAACCAACTTTCCGGTGGACCTCTGTGACCGATCTCTCCGGCGTCACCTACAATTTGATTGTGGATAACGAAAATACTCTAGCTCCCCCACATATTTACTTTAAGACAGGAATAACGGAAAACTCTCACACAACAGAAAACTCTCTCGACATTGGGGTATATTGGTGGAAGATTGTAGCGAGGGATGCTGTGGGAAATGAAAATTCTGAGAATGTTTTTATCTTCACGCTTAGACTCTGGAACAACGTTGAGAGATGGTCTGGGGTGATAAAAACAATTTCTGGGTGGATGACAGCCGAAGTTTGGTCTGTAACAATAAATGCACCTTATGGTGTTTATGGATATCTGCTTGTAGAAGAATGGTCGGCTGTTGTTAATGCTCCACCACCTGTTTTCACAATTGTAGAGAGCTGGACTACCACTGTTGCTAGTGAAATCTCTGAATGGAAAGTTGTGGAATCATGGACGGCCAGCATCGGGAGTGGTGGGGGATGGATGCTAGCAGAGAGTTGGATGAGTACAGTGACGGCTCTCCCGCATATTGGGTGGTCGCAGGTTGAAACCTGGAGTTTCACAGCGGTAACACTTGCAAGATGGGAACTCGTAGAGGGATGGAATGCTTCAATCACGGCTGCTGCGTATCTCGGCTGGCCGCAGGTAGAAATGTGGTCGGTGACAGTAGATGCCCTCCCCTATGTTGAATGGGTGCAAGCTGAGATCTGGGCGGAAACATTGACAACCTCAGCCCAATGGTTTGTATGTGAGAGCTTCGCTGCGGATATCGTCGCTAATGTGGTCTCGGGATGGACATTTGTGGAAACTTGGACCCCCACCCTAACCTCGGTAGTGTTGAGTGGATGGACACTGGACGAAAGCTGGATTGCTACGATTACCGCGGAGATCCTTCAACCGGTTCTCCTCCTGCCCCTAGACGGGGAGAACACCAACAACACAAACCCAACTTTCGACTGGGAGGACAACACCCTCCCGATAGACAACTTCGAGATTCAGATAGACGATGACCAGGACTTCTCGCCCCCGCTTGTGAGATGGGAAAACACTGGGGCGACGAGCCAGTACAGCCCCGGCTTCCTTCCTGATAACCTCTACTGGTGGAGGGTTAGGATGTGGAGGGGAGGGGTGCCGGGGGCCTGGGCTCAGAGAACTGTAAGAGTTGATACACTGCCACCAGAGAAACCATCTCTCCTCTCCCCCCTAGATGGAGAAAACGAAAATGACAGCGCACCTAATCTCCGGTGGAGCGCCCCGCCCGAGAACTCCTTCCCGCTCACTTATTTTGTCCAAATCTCCAACTCCAAATACTTCGAGCCGGAAAACATTGCCACAAGCGCTTGGGTGATGGAAGAGAACTGGGAGGTGCCACCGGTGCTTCAGGAGAATGTATGGTACTGGTGGAGGGTGCTTGTGAAAGACAATGCTGGAAACACAGGGGACTATTCATCTGCCAGAAAATTCAAGATAGACACCATAGCACCGCCACCGCCCACCGTCATCTGGCCGGAGAACGACGGGTGGACGACTACCCTGCCGAACCTAGACTGGGCGCCGGTGGTTGAAAATTCCCTCCCGGTGGTCTACTTCGGAGAAATTTCACTTTTCCCAGACTTCTCCGGCAGCCCGCTCAGAACCATTTCAACGCTGGACGACAACTGGAGCGTTTCACCGGAACTCTCAGAGGGCACATACTTCTGGAGGCTTAAGGTCAGGGACAATGCAGGGAACTTGGGAAGCTGGTCGCAGGGATTTGTCTTCAAAGTTGACAACACGCCACCAACCGCACCACAGCCACCCTTCACGCCACCAAACAACGGCTCAGCGCCCACTGGGTTGGTTCAATTCCAGTGGGCGGCGGCCTCCGACAGTGGCTCGGGCGTTGCAAAATACGCGATTCAGATAGATGATGAACCTAACTTCAACCCACCGCTTGTGCATGAAAATGACAACGTTGTTGGAACTGCATACTCTTGCCTACTTGAATTTCCGAAGACATATTACTGGAAGGTAAAAGCCATTGATAACGTTGGCAACGAAGGGGAGTGGTCTGAGACCCTCAGTTTCTTTGCCACCACCGTCTGGAGGTCCATTGAGAGCTGGACGGGCACAATAGCTACCTCTGCCGCCTATCAACAGGCCGAGTCTTGGGTAGCCACCATCATAACTGTTGCTCAGTGGACGCCAATTGAATTTTGTGTAGGAACGATCGCCACCAGCGCTTCCTGGAAGTCTGTTGAGAGCTGGACGGCAACAATAACCACTACAGCCACATGGCAGTTTACTGAAACATGGAGTGGTATAATTGCTACCGCAGCTGCTTGGCGGTTTGCTGAGACATGGGCTGGTACAATTGCTACTGCTGCTCAGTGGCAGCTAGTTGAATCATGGCAGGTAACCATTACAACATCGGCTCAGTGGCAGGTTGTCGAGAGTTGGACTGGAACGATAACGACTTCTGCTTCATGGCAGCAGGTTGAATCGTGGACTGCCACAATCGCTACTGCGGCCGTCTGGCAGGTTGTTGAATCCTGGATATGCACGATAAAGGTTGGTGGAGAATGGAAACTAGCAGAAAGCTGGTCCGTTAATATTGCCCCGCCTGCCGACTGGAACTACATTGAAACTTGGGCGGCAAAAATTATCGCTATCATTCCCGCTCCAATCCCAGTTTCCCCGCGTAATGGAGAGAACAAAAACACGCTTCCAACCCTCCGCTGGGACAACCTTCTCCCTGCAGACAACTTCCAGCTCCAGATAGACAACAACCCAGACTTTTCCTCACCAGAAAACGACCTTACAGTCTTTGAGAACTTCTACACACCGCCAGCCCTCCAAGACAACCTCTGGTACTGGAGAGTTAGGACATTCAGGAACAACGAGAACTCTGCTTGGTCCACTGTGTGGAAGTTCAGGATCGACAGGCTTGCTCCTGGAAAACCTGTGCTCGTTTCACCGAGCGATGGGGAGAACATCAACGACAACACTCCACTCTTCCGCTGGCAGGCCCCACCAGAAAACTCCTTCCCGCTCGTCTACACCATCCAGATATCCACAACTTCAACATTCGCTCCCGGAACATACAACGAGTTCGCCGTTACCTCTTACGAGCAGGAAGTGGGCTGGATGGTTCCGCAAGAAAACCCCTTGGCCGACAACATCTACTACTGGAGGGTAAAGGCAAGAGACAACGCAGGCAACGAGGGAGCATTCTCTACACCCAGAAAGTTCAGGGTTGACACTGTTTCGCCAGTCATTACCCTCATCTCGCCGGCAAACGGTGAAACCGTCAGCTCGAGACCAACTCTGAGCTGGTCCCTCGTTTATGCCGAAAATACCTTGCCCGTCGTCTATAACGCTTTGATCTCTGACACCAGCACCTTCGAATTCAGCTATGAAAATGTGAAAATAACCGAGAACTCATACACCACCCAGCCACTCGACGAAAGCGTTGGAACATATTACTGGAAGGTTTGCGCATGGGACAATGCAGGAAACTGGAGCGGATGGTCCGAGACGAGGTGGTTCACAGTCAGAACTGCGTGGAGACAGGCTGAGAGCTGGAACCTCATGCTGACTACTTCTAGCCAGTGGAATCTGGCTGAAAGCTGGTCTGCCGCTGCTACGACTTCGGCCGAGTGGAGACAAGTTGAAGCATGGGGTACAGTGCTCAGTACAACTGCTAAGTGGTCGCAGGTTGAAACATGGCAAGCAACAATGGTCGCTTCTGCTAGCTGGCAACAGGTTGATGGCTGGGCTGTAACTCTAATAACCGCCGCAAACTGGCTCCTCGCTGAAACATGGCAGGGGATTGCAACGACTACCGCAAAGTGGTTCTCAACAGAATCTTGGACAGGGGCAGTAGCCACTGTCTCTATCTGGCAAACTATAGAGAACTGGTGGGCTATGGTAACTGCTCCAGTTTATCATGGATGGATTAACGCTGAAAGTTGGAGCGGATACGTATCGTCTGGGGGTGGCTGGGTCCCCGCCGAATTCTGGAGCGCAACTATCGAAGGATGGGCTTTTTGGAAGATTGTTGAAAGCTGGTCAGACACGATAAACGCTAGCGCAGGTTGGAAAACCACTGAAACATGGCAAGTTCAAATATACTCGCCAATCCCAGCACCTGTTCTCATCTTCCCGCCAGATGGCTATAACTTCAGCCCAAGTGTCGGAGAGCTTGTGCTTAAGTGGGACAACTCGCAGCCGGCAGACAACTTTGAGATTCAAATAGACAACGATTTCGACTTTTCTTCCCCAGAAGTAGACGATTTCACCTCTACCGAAAACTTTGTGGTCCCGTCCCTGCCTGACAACCTCTACTGGTGGAGAGTAAGGACCTTCAGAACTGGCGAGAATTCTCAGTGGTCCGAGGTTTGGAGGTTCCGCATCGATAACATTCCCCCAGCTGTTCCTTCCCTCCTCGCTCCTTCAGAAGGGGAGAACATCAACGATAACACTCCGCTTCTTAGGTGGCAGGCCCCGCCCGAGAACTCCTTCCCGCTCAGATATAGGGTTCAGGTTGCTACCGACAAATTCTTCACAAACATTGTGAGGGAGGCTCTCTGGACGGTCACGGCGGAGAACTGGGAGATCCCGGCCGAAAACTCGCTGCCAGACAACATGTACTACTGGAGAGTCGCGGCAAAAGATAACGCGGGCAACTACAGCATGTTCTCCTCCTATAGAAGCTTCAGGGTCGACACCCTCAAGCCCGCGGTTCCATCTCTCACTTCTCCACCCCATGGAGCTTGGATCGCCTTCCCATCTCTCACGTGGAGCAAAGTAACCGATATCTCTCTCCCGCTTCTCTATAACCTTCAGATAGCCTATGACAACGACTTCTCCCATCTCGTTGTGAACGTGGAGCTTCTGGATAACTCCTGGAGCGGGCCACTGGATGAGGGGTTATACTGGTGGAAAGTTCAGGCGAAAGATGGAGCCGGCAACCTGAGCGGATGGTCGGAAAACCGGAAGTTCATCGTTGACAACGCCCCGCCGACAAAGCCGGTTCTCTCTACACCTGAAAACAGCACAGATGTGAATATAGGGACAATAACATTTGGATGGCAGGCTTCTGATCCTGGAGCTGGAATTTCAAAATACTGGATTCAGATAGATAATGAACCTGACTTTGATAACACCTTTTTCGTGCACGAAAATCAGATGGTCACAGAAAATACCTATCAGTACATCATCTCAGTGAGCGGAAGATATTATTGGAGGGTAAGGGCAATAGACGGGGCTGGAAACATCGGTGAATGGTCGGACAACTGGAACTTCTTCGTATATGGCTGGAGCTCCATTGAAAGCTGGATGGCAATGATCAGTGGGCCGAGCCAGTGGAGAAATGTTGAGAGCTGGAATGCAACTATCAAAACTAGGGCTTATATCTGGGAAAAGCTGGAGAACTGGAGCGCCAGCATTCAGGCCCCATTTTTGGCAGGGTGGAGTTTTGTGGAAAGCTGGCAGGTAGAATTCATTTCCGTTACAGTATCTTGGAGAGGTGTTGAAAGCTGGAGAGCGATTATAACTGGAAGAGTGATTGCTCCGGTACTTCTCTCCCCCTCGAATGGCCTGAACACATCTCAGAACCCACTCACATTCAGGTGGGAGAATGTCCATCTCGCTGACAACTACAGGATCCAGATAGATAACAAGTCCCCGGTGGTTGCTTACGAAAATGACAATGTGGGGGCCGAGCCGGAAACCCTGGTTGACGGAAGCTTGAGAAGAGGAGAGATCCTAGGCGGCTCGATCACAGATGTAATGGTTCTGGACGGAGTTTATGAAAATATTGGAGAGAACACCGAGGACAACTGTCTGAATTGGGAACACAAGATCGAGAACATTACCTCCGGCTTTGAGAACTATGTGTTGAAAATTAAGGGATACACTGAAGGAGACAATGAAAACATCTTTGTGTACATCTGGGAGAATGACTTTGGGACTTGGAGATGGCGAGAAATTGGAACCATCACCTCAAATGAAACAACAATCGTCTGGGAAATGAAATACACAAACATCGAGAAATATTTGATGGATGGCTCGATTTATGTCAGATATCTTGAAAACACTCCAGACTTGGTGCAAACGGTTCTTCACATAGATCTCTGCGTGCTGATGGAAAATCTCGAGAATCTGACTCCACCATTTTTAGTTGACGCAACGAGCACTGACAACTTCTACACCTACACATTCCCCGAGAATGGGAGATACTGGTGGAGAGTAATGGCAATGGTCCAGGGGATTGTCGGAGATTGGTCAAACATCTGGACGGTTCGAGCCGATACTGTTGCTCCACAGCCGCCAATCCTGATATCCCCAATCCACCATGAAAATGTTAATGATACTACTCCACTTCTCCGCTGGCAGGCCCCGCCCGAGAATTCTCTTCCCGTGAAATTCTTTGTTCAGGTAGCAACCGATCCAACATTCAATACTATCATTAGAGAAAACTGGGTTGTTGGAGAGCAATGGGAGGTGTATCCGCCACTACAGGAAAATGTTTACTACTGGATGGTGCTTGCGGTTGACAATGCAGGAAATTCCAGTCCTCCCTCTCCAACCTGGGAGTTTAGGGTTGACATAACATCTCCCGCCACGCCTGAACCCAAAGCCCCCCGTGATGGAGAAAATCTGAATGACAACACCCCAGAACTAGTGTGGACTAGTGTTTGGGATGATTCTCGGCCAGTAGTCTATCGCATTCAAGTAGCTTATGATGAGGCATTCCAGTTTATGGTTCCTGGATGCGATGTTTATGTCTATGAAAACACTTGGACAACTCCCGAGCTTCCCAGCGAGAGAGTGTATCGATGGAGAGTCAAGGCCATAGACAATGCTGGAAATGAAAGTGGATGGTCTCCAACTCAAAGATTCAGGTTCGACTGCAGCCCGCCACTCCCCCCATCTCTTATCTCCCCAATGCCTGGCGAAAATGTTGGTAGCTCGACTCCAACCTTCTCTTGGGCGGCCCCATTCGAAAACTCAACCCCGATAAAATACTATCTTTCCATCAGCGATAATGAAGACTTCCCATACGAGAACGAAAACTCTGGATGGATCTCCTCAACTTCTTGGATAGTACAATCTCCTCTCTCAGACGGCATCTGGTACTGGAGGGTGAAGGCAAGAGACAACGCCGGCAACGAGGGAGCATTCTCTACACCCAGAAAGTTCAGGGTTGATACGCTTCCACCCGAGAATGTTTCTCTGCTGGAGCCGGAAAATGGCACGACGGTAGGTGATAACACTCCACTGCTGAAGTGGTCTAGTGCGGTAGACAACTCCCTTCCGGTAAAGTATGTTGTGGTTGTAGCTCGCGACCCCGCCTTCGCAGATAATGTCATCTCCTCTCCTTGGCTCGACAATGAAAATTGGGAAATCCCACTGGGGCTCTTGGACAACACATACTATTGGAAGGTGAGGGCGAGAGATAACGCAGGAAACATCTTTGAAACGCCATCTTGGTGGTTCATCGTTGAAAATGCCTCGCCCTTCATGCCACAGCTCGTCAGGCCTGCAAACGGAGCATGGGAAAACGACAACACCCCGACCTTCAAATGGGAAAACGCATGGGACATTTCACAACCAGTGGAATATTTTGTGTGGCTCTCCACCGACAACCTCTTTGAAAACATTGTACTCACCAGTGGCTGGGTGGAGAACGAGAACTGGACGGTTCCGGCGGAAAATTCCCTCTCGGATAATGTAAAATATTACTGGAGGGTTCAGGCAAAAGACAACACCGGAAAGCTCAGCGAGAATTCTGAGACATGGTGGTTCATCGTCGACGTGGTGGTTCCGCCAAGGATAAACCTCTGGTCGCCGCCTAACGACGCCGTCTTCGAGAAGCTCACGATCACCTTCACTTGGGAAAGTGTGACCGATAATTCTGGAGTAACCTATCACATAGAAATAGATAATGAGCCCAGCTTCTCTAGCCCACTTGTGGATAGTAGATATACCACCAACGCCGTCCTGCCAAGTTACACCTTCCAAAAAACAGGGTGGTACTACTGGAGGGTAAGGACGATAGACGGAGCTGGAAATATCGGTGAATGGTCGGACAACTGGGTGATTTTGATTGGTAGATGGACTTTTCTAGAGCGCTGGAACGAGATAACAATCATTAGCCAGCCCACGGCGTGGAAATGGATAGAATCATGGGGATTAACTATAAAGGCTCCAAGCGGCTGGACCTTGGTCGAGAGCTGGCAGGCCACAGCCGTCGGAGCAATCCGATGGAGAGTTGCCGAAAGCTGGTCACTGAGCATTAGGACTAGGCCCTACTACTGGACTAAGGTTGAGGCATGGGAGAATGTGGCAACATTGAGAGGATACCCGATTCCAGTTTGGAGATTTGCTGAAAACTGGGGAGGGATATCAATCATTTCTCTCCCACGTGAATTTAGATTTGTTGAAACTTTCAATGCTCAGATAAGGGCTCCGGCGGAAATAATTGACTTCCTCACCGCCATTGAGCGGCCACCGCCAAAGTGGGAGGAAATAGAGAAGATGCATGCGACCTTTAGGGCAAAAGAGCCGCTGCCAGGAATCCCTGTGACCGTCGGAAGGGTGATGCCCGGAACTACTTCAACGGCAGATTTTTCCGCCTTCGACATCCCAGTGATCAAGATTGAAATAACTCTTAAGCCAGACGCCCCTGCCACAGAGATCGCTCCGATCGTCCTCTCAGCCAAGGCCGTTGACAACATCCCAGGAATATCTGGTCCTCCGGGCGAAACATACAAATTCTTGGAATTTGGTGTGGATGGGATACCACCGGAATACATTCAGAACTTCAGGGTGCGGTTCAGGGTTGAAAAGAGGTGGCTTCTCGGGATGGATGAGAAAACTCTCGAGGTGGTGAGGCTGAGCGGCAATTGGGTGCGAGTACCTTTTGAACTAATTAGCTCAACTGAAGATTACAACATATATGAAATGGCTGGCGATGTCTATTCGACCTTTGCGATAATAGCGCAGAAAAAGACGCTACCACTTCAAGCCCCGCCGGTCGTCTTGATTCCAACTGGAGAAGCCCCATCCCCAAGTCCCATTGGATTATTTGTGCTTCTCGGCATAGGCGGGATAGCAGTGGGGCTGATGTTCTATCGTTCTGTCGCGAAAATAAGAATTGGCGGACTTGAGAAAGAGCTTGAGAAGCTCCAAAAGGCGCCTCCGACAAAAAAGGTGGCGGTGAGAGGTGTAAGGATAACGCTTCCCAAAGTGGAAAAAATGGAGATTAAGAGGATTGCCAGAGCGATTTGGGGTCCACCGCCAATCCCGAGAGTTCCTCCGCCTGAAAGACGCCTGGCCCCGCCAGAAATCGCGGCTGTGGAAACTCTCGAGAAGTTCATCGCTGAAAGGAGAAAGAAGGCGCCGAAAATAGCGGTTGAAAAAATTGAAGAGGTGAGAAAAAAGCTGAGCAAGGAGGAGATTGAGGTTTTCAAGACCCTAGAAAAATTTGTTGGAAAGAGAAGGAAAGCCATGAAAAGAGGAGGTGGATGAGGTGGAGCCAGAATTTCGCCTGACGAGGGCGGGAAAAATTAAATGGAAGCTGAAGAAAAACTGGAAAGTTATCGCGGCAATTATTCTATCTATATCAATAGCGGTGGGAGTTTATCTCTCAACCCTCCAGCCATCCAAGATTTCCAGAAGAGCTAAGATTACTGCTCCCTATGTTGAATTTGAAAGTAGAAGGGGGTTCTTTGCCGTGCGTAAATACCAGGAGTCTGGAATCGAAAACATTTACATCGTTAAATTTCCCAATTTTGACCCGACCAGGGATGCGATGTCTCAGCTGGAAAATGTTGATGCAATCATTTCGAGTAGCGGGCAAACTGTGGATGTTTCGGACAATGCCCTTTTTGCTATAGTTGTGGCCGTTAGAGCAAAGGCTCCAGACAACATCGCATATGTGGTCAAAGAGAATATGTGGGTCTGGCTCGGGGCTAGTGGAGCATTCACCATCCCGAACTCTCTGGCTCCAGACTGGAAAGAATATGTTTTTGAGAGTTCTGGATATGGAACTGCGAATGGTTACATGAGAGTAAATGTGATCTGGGACAACGATGGCGAGGGATATATACTGTACGCAGGGCAACATCTCTTCATAGACAACATCGTCTTGAAATTTTTCAGTCCAAGATAGAAATTTCATAGCTTATAACCTCGGCCGCAATTAGAAAAGTGAGATAACTTGGCGGACCGAAAGATGAAACAACCTTCAATACCTGAACTTTTGAGACCGAAGCGAGAAAGGGGAATAGAAATAAAACCGAAACATGGGAGAGTGGTTGGGCTTTTTTCCTGCAAGGGAGGTGTTGGAAAGACTACCACCACGGCAAATCTCAGTCTCGCCCTTTTGGAAAAACTTGGAACGAATATCTTGGCTTTCGACGCAAACATCGGTGCCCCTAACCTTGGACTGCATTTTGGCGAGCTAACTCCAAAAATAACAGTTCATGATGTCATCTCCGCGGAGCTTCCGGTGGAAAATGCTATTCTCACAGTTCAGGGGTTGAAGATGATTTTGGGATCGATAGCCTTTGAAGATGAAGTTCACCTGGTAGATCTCAGGGAGCTGATAAACCCCTTGAGAAAGATGTTCAAACTTGTCATCGTCGACTCTGCCCCGGGGATAGGAAGCGAGGTGGTCGCCGCCCTGAAGGCCTGTGACGAGATAATAATTGTCACGGACCCATATGTCCCAACGATCGCAAGCACATTGAAGACATTTCGGGCAGCAGAAAAATATAAGGTTCCAATCTTCGGTGTTGTTGTGAACAGGGTGGCGGGGGACCCGTTTGAGCTTCCGATCAAAGAAATAAGAAAGGCATTAGGGTGGCCTGTGGTGGCGGTGGTCCCGGAAGACAAGAAAGTGAGGGAAGCAACTGCTGCCGGCATCCCTGTAGTAAAATATGCGCCGAAGTCGCCGGCCGCCAAAGAGTTTGTTATGCTGGCGAACACTGTGTATGAACATCTCAGAAAGGGGTAGCCGGCGTCACATGAACTCAAGGATTTTCTTCTGTGCTATTTCCTCTCTGATGAGCCTGCTGGCTGAAACCCACCTCTCCAGCGGCAATGTCAGCTTTTGAACAGCGTAATTTAAGGCCTCGCGAAATGTCGGAAAAGTCGAAGGCTGTGTGCGGAGCATTGCCCTGACAGACTCCCTTGTGAACCAAACGCCAAGAGGCAGGAGAAACCCAGGGTGAATTTCTCTGATGACAAGCGCTCCTGCCTGCCTTTTTTCCTCCCTCAGCTTTTCTGCCACCGCCAACCTGCATGCATAGTAACACCCCCCTATCTCTGGGTAGGTTGTCCTCCCCTGATATGGTTCCCAGTCGCCCATGACGGCAGGTGAAGTGGCTGATCTCTGGTTCCAAGTGGTGTTTGGAAACCATGCTTCAATCCACTCAAACCTCCAATTTTCTGGCATCAGGATGGCCGCAAAGAGATTATTCATTCTCTGAAAGGTATATACTCTGAACTCGTTTATCGATGGAAATTGCTTTATTTCATCTATTAGTCTCTGTGAAATTATAGAATCCACAGCAGTTATGCTCCAGCGGGTGGGCACCAGCCTCCTTCTGTTCCCCTCTCCAAACATTCCAAGGCTGAACGCTTTTTGGATTTTGGAAACCATGGTACCTAAGTTGTAAAGCTCTAGAACAGCGTCTGCGGCCTTTAAATCCTTATCATAAAATGCTTTCTCTATTCTTGGGTCTGCTTTGATGTTTGTGGCGGAAAAACTCTTGAGTGGTGCCGATGGGCCAAAGGGCTGAACATCGTCACTGAAAATCAATCGGGGTGAAGGAATTTTTTCCAAAACTACCTCGGCGTCAATTGGGTGTTTTCCCATCGCCAGCTCCTGAAGGGCTTCAATATTTTTCCCACTGTTTGCTGCCTCATGGACATCAGCAGTAACTTTCCCCCTGATCAAGGAATACCTGAAATCGACAATCTCTTGGATTGTCTTGTCTCCCCATGCTTCCGGAGTATCGAGAATTTCTGTATCGCCGCGAAATGGGGGAACCATTGGCCCAACGCTCACCCTTGGATAGCCTATCCTTCCCACAAAAACTGCTGGTGGACTTGAACCAAAGATGTAAGCTGATGTTATGAGGGGTTTTACTTTCGCGAGCGATTGGGCCCTTATGAGAACTGGACATCTCCGCCTGCCGCAGAGCATCCTGCTTCCCCTGCAGATGATGCAGAGGTTTTGTTGAGTAGCCCTTCCCGGGTACCTGCTTTGAATTGAAAGTTCTCTCAAAAAATTGTCGGGAACTATTCCTCTAAGCCACTCTGTTGCCATCGGATAACCATTCCTTTTAGAGAAATAAAGTTGGAGGTTCCCAAATGGTTTAATGTTTACAAACGATGGAAGTTTGTATGGAATATGATTTTGAAGAAGAGCGAGTGAAAAAATTTCTGAGAGAGAATAGTGCGAAAAAAGCAGCGGTGCAGTTGCCATCTGGGCTGAAAAGTTACTGGAGAGAGATAGCAGAGACATTTCATTCTGCTGGCGTTGAGCCGGTTTTGATGGATAGCTGCTACGGGGGGTGTGATATCGCAGATGCCGCGGCAAAACAGATGGGGTGTGATGTTCTTGTCCACTATGGTCACGCGGATATCGGACTAAAGGCGTCTCTCCCAACGCTGTACATAGAGGCGAGAGTGGTTGGATGCGATATGGGTGGTGTAAGGAGCCTGCTGGAAAAAATGAATGGAGAGAAAGTGGGACTTCTGACCACAGTTCAATTCATCGATTACCTCGACACCGTGAAAAAGATCGGCCGAGAATGTGGTGTTGAATTGCTTATCGGCGCCCCTGGATCCAGAACAAAATATCCTGGGCAGATCCTCGGATGCGACTTCAGCTCCGCTAGGAACTTGAAGGAAGAAGTGGGGGTCTACCTTTACATGGGGACCGGGGAGTTCCACCCACTTGGCGTCTCTATTGCAACAGGGAAAAAAGTCGTGGCGTTTGATCCAATATCTTCAGCTACAAAAGAAATCACCGGAGAAGAGTTTCTGAGAAAAAGAAAAGCGACGATCACCATGGCTGCGATGGGGGAAAAGTTTGGTGTTGTCACCAGCACAAAACCTGGCCAATGGAGAATCGCAACAGCCAGAAGGGCTGTGGAGCAGCTGAGGAAAAGCGGAAAGCTGGCGGAGCTCCTTGTGGTGGATGAAATCACCCCCGAGACCGTGGGAGATTATCGCTTCGACTGCCTCGTCTGCGCCGCATGCCCCAGAATTCCGATAGACGACCAAGACAGGTTTGAGGTGCCCATCATCACTCCCTGGGAAATGAAGGTAATGCTGGGACAGGCACAATTTTCACCCTACCAAATGGATGAGCTTTAGAGGATTGGGAGCTAAAAGGATTTAATACCTAACTGTTGAGGGGAATTGGTCTATATGGTAGAGGTGAAAACTGGCGACCTGGTTCTGCCCGGAGATCTTCTGGCCACTGTCGAAGAGTTTGTTCCGGGAGAGGGCGTTTACGAAGAGGATGGAAAAATCTACTCTGGAGTTGTGGGGATGGTCCTGATAGACATGAGAGCAAAGAAAATCTCCGTTTTTGTGGGACAGAATGCTCCCCCAGTTTTGAAAACTGGAGACATAGTGATCGGCAGGATCGATGAGGTAAGAGATCAGTTTGCCTCCGTTTTCCTTGTTGCGATGAGGGGAAAAGAAAACCGGGAACTTCCGGCACCAAAAACCGGAATAATCCACATCTCCAAGGCCCACACAACATATGTGAGAGACCTCGGGAGACTATTCAGGCCGGGGGATGTCATCAGGGCAAAAGTGGTGGGAGTTCAGCGGGAAAATATTCAGCTCACGACTGCCGAGCGAGACCTTGGCGTTCTCGTGGCGTTGTGCTCTAGATGCAGAGACATTCTGAAGCGGGAGGGAGGGAAGCTCGTCTGCCCCAACTGCGGTAGCGTTGAGAGCAGGAAGATTGCTGCAGATTACAGGCAGGGGATGATTTAACGGTAAACAGAAAGGTGGAGATCAAGATTTCTGGATCAAAGGAACTTCTGGAGATGGTGAAAGTTTTGCAGGCTCTGAATGTGAATTTAGACGCGGAGTTCAAGGAAGGGAGAATGGAAGTTATTCTCCACGGCAAGAAGGAAAAGATAAATGAATCGCTGGAAAAGTTAAAGAAGCTTCAGCGGGGAATTAAGAAAGGGGTGTAAAAGATGGAAGTCGAAATTCTGGAAAAAGAAAAGGACAGCCGCCTGCTCGGGATAACAGGTGAGGACCACACCCTAGCCAACCTCCTCAGGATAAAGCTTAATGAGGAGAAGGATGTGGCTGCATCATACACAATGGATCACCCACTTTTGGGAAAGATAAAATTCTATGTGAGGAGTGAAGAGAGAAATCCGGATAAAGTTGTCATGGAAGCATGCGATAAAATTGTGATGGAGATCGAGGAGTTCAGAGATAATTTTGAGAAGGCCCTTAAAAAGAAATAGGATTTTATCTTCCCGGAAATCTTTAATTCAGGATCAAGGTGAGAGAAGCAAAATTCTGGCAGATAAAACCCGAGATAAGAATTCTCGGGGTGGACGATGGATCCTTCGCTCCGCATATAAGAACCGTGCCTCTTGTTGCAACTGTTTTCAGGGGGGGAAAGTGGTTTGATGGAGTAATGAAGACAGATATTGCGAAGGATGGAGAGGATGTCACAGAAAAGCTGATTGCAATGGTGAGGAAGAGCCGCCATCTTGGCCAGCTCAGGGTGATAATGACAGATGGAATAACATTTGGTGGTTTCAATGTCCTCGACGCTAGGAGAGTTTTCAGGGAGCTGGGGCTTCCCGTAATAGCCGTTTCGAGGAGACGGCCGAACATGGTGGAAATAAAGAGAGCGATTAAGCACCTCCCTGGCTGGAAGAAAAGGTGGGAAATTCTAAGAAAGACGGGAAAGATCTACAGCGTCAAGACGATGCACAGGGGTGGAGAGATATTCATCCAGCCCATCGGGATAAAAATCGGAGATGCGAGAAGGATAGTTGAGATGAGTTCTATTAGGAGCTTGATTCCCGAGCCGATAAGAGCGGCCCACATGATCGCCACAGCAATTGCGATGGGGGAGAGTCATGGTAGGGTTTAGAAAACTTTTGAAAGGATTTCTTGCTCATGGAACTGTAAGGTGGTTTTTGGAACTCCTTCTGACCCTAGGAGTTCTATACTTTGCCATGGCCGGGACGATGATTTTGATTTTCAGAACTAATTCCTACTGGATGGGGGTGATCTCTGGGAGCATGAAACATGAAGGTGAAGGATGGAGGGAATATTTTGAAAATGGGAGGGTGAGAGAGGCCTTCTTGATAGCAGAAGGTGCCCCCGTCTTTTATCAGACGACCTACGACACAAAGAAATTTCCGATTCAGGGAGGTTTTGAACGCGGAGATCTCCTGATCATTCAGGGTGTGTCTTCTGTGGCCGAGATTTCCGTTGGAGATGTCATCATCATAGACAGGCGCCCGCGCAACCCTGTAGCCCTCACCCACAGGGTTCTGGGTGTGTGGCAGGAAAATGGGAAGGTGAGATTTACAACAAAGGGGGACCACAATCCATATCTAATAGAGCCTGATGATGTCGTCGTCCTGCCTGAAAAGATAGTTGGGAAGGTGATTTTCGTTGTCCCAAAGCTCGGATTCTTCTCCCTCTGGAGCCAGGGAAAATAAAAAGTTGCCTGTTGTCATGGTGGATGTCGTAATAGTTTCTCAGGATGGAGTTATCTTGGTGAAAAGAAAAAAGGAGCCTTTTAAAGGGAAGTGGGCAATTCCCGGGGGTTTTGTTGAGTATGGGGAAAGGGTTGAAGATGCTGCAAAGAGGGAGGCCAGGGAAGAAACTGGGCTTGAAGTTGAGATTCTGAGAATTCTCGGGGTCTACTCAGATCCAGATAGGGACCCGCGAGGGCACAGCGTGAGCGTATGCTATCTCGCAAAACCCGTGGGTGGAGAGCTGCGAGGCGGGAGTGATGCCGCAGATGCCAGGGTTTTTCGCAAAATTCCATGGAAAAAATTGGCTTTCGACCACGCAAAGATATTAAAGGATGCGGGCTTCAGATGAAACGATGGAATTCTGCAAGAAGTGTGGATCTCTGATGCTCCCGAGAAAAACCGAAGAAGGGATATTCCTAGAATGCACATCCTGTGGAAAAATTGAAAAAGCGAAAGATACCAAAAACTACAGGGCGATTGAAAAGAGTGTGGCGGCTGAAAAGGAGATTCCAGTCATTGAAGAGGAAGCTCCCGCCACCCTGCCCATAACAAAGGTTACATGCCCGAAGTGCGGAAACAACCGGGCATACTGGTGGATCAAACAAACCAGGGCAGCGGATGAACCCTCCACGAGATTCTACAAATGCACAAAATGCGGGAAGGTTTGGAGGGAGTATGCGTAGGTGATTTTTCCATGAGCTATCCCCTTTCAACGGCTCCGGCGATTCCAAAAAAGATATCAGAGATTACAGCCTCTTCTGAGAGGGTGAGGGTCTTCGGAGTTGTTGTCGCCAAGGGGGAGGGGGAGCTTTTGATTGATGATAGATCAGGACAGATAAATGTGGTTTTTGAGGATCCTCAGACGATAAAAGATGTAAAAGTTCAATCGATGGTGCGGGTCTTTGGCGTCCCAATGGTTACGGAAGAGGGGGTGGAGCTGAGGGGGGAAATCATTCAAAAGCTTGATGGACTAAAGATAGAGCTTTATGAAGAAGTGCAGAGGGAATGGAGGAGATTGGAGGAAGAAGTGAGGCGGTTGAGTGGTAAGAGTTAGAATGAAGAGCCCGGAAGTCTGGAAGACATTCGTGAAGTCGGTTGTGAACCTCATAGGAGAGGGGGCTATGAAATTTGAGAGCGATGGAGTGAAGATGAAGGCAATAGACCCCTCCCGCGCCGTCCTCGTTGACTTCCATCTCAAAAAAGATGCTTTTGAAGCATATGAGGTGAAGGAATCTAAACTTGTGGGGGTGAAATTCGACGAGCTGGAAAAGGTTCTCTCTAGAGCAAAATCTGATGATGAGCTGATAATGGAGCTGGATGAAACCCAAGGAAAGCTTGCGATAACCTTCAAGGGAGCCTCAACGAGAAAACTCAGCATCCCTTTGATCTCTGTGGATGAGAGGGAACTCCCTGAGCCGAAGATTCAGTTCACGGCGGAGGTTGAGGTTACTGGCGAAGTCATCCAGGATGGATTGAAGGATGCCGAGATGGTTGGAGAGACAATAAAGTTCATTGTGGATAAAGATGAGTTCCAAATGATCGGGGAGGGAACAGAGGGGAGGTCTGAACTGAAGCTGTCCAAGGGGGACAAGGGGCTTGTGAAGATATCGGTCCAGCAGCCGGCGAAATCGAAGTTTGGGCTGAAAAACATTGCAGAGATAACGAGGGGAGTGAAGGGGTCTGATGTCGTCAAAATAAGCCTTGGGACAGACATTCCCCTGCAGCTTGACCTCCCGCTGGAAAATGGAAAGCTGAGATTTTTTGTCGCCCCCTACATTGATGTTGAGTAGTTCTGAAAGTTAAAAGCCGACCAGTAGATGATAATCGGGAGAAAATGCTGCCGGGAGAATATCGGGCGGTCATAGATCCTTTTTCAGAAGAAGCTAGGGAGATTCTCAAGAGTGTCCCCTTGGAGAGCCTGCCAGCCGATGTTGTAGAGATGGCGGTGAAAAGGGTTGGATGGAGTGGAAGGGAGGGGATGATCGAAGCAAACATCGATGCAATAAAAGCTGATGTTCTCTCCTTTCACCTCATGTGCATGGGGATAGCCTCGGTTTCCCATCCCTACTCGAGAGAGGTTGCCCTTGCCAGCGAAGCCACAAGAAATGTGATCAGATATAGGGTTTCCAAGCTTTTCGGGATGGGGGAGGAGAAGTTTTGCATAGAAACCATGGCAAAATATCTCAACCTGATTGATGTTGAAAAGGGAGAGAAATACAGGGTTGGGGATGCAGAGATTCCAGATGCAGATGTCTTTAGGATCAGAGACAAAAGGATGGAGAAAGATGGGAAGGAGGTTGATCCGGCATTTCTTTCCTGGTATTTTCCCCGATATGCTGTGAGATGGACAGATCTGGCGCCGATCATGAGGAGGGGGAAAATAGACCTAACGGACCTTTACCTGATGAATGGATGGGCAGTGCTCACGACCAGAGACCTTTGGGATGTGTATGCCGACTTTATAAGCGTTAAAACTGAGGAGCATATCCAATCAATTTATGAGAAGATTCAGCCGGCGGGCGAAGGGGGAAGCGCTGGTGAATCTCTCTTCATAGAAGTGGGGGGAAGAATCTCTGCCCTAGTTCCGAAAACTTCGAGTGTTGGGGGGTGGTGGGCCGGAGCTGGAAAGCTAAGACCGGAGTTTTTCCCGCCCTGCATCTTGGCAACACTTGAGGGGGTTGGTAGTGGGATGAGGAACTTTGCTATAACGATGCTGCTGACGACATTTCTCTCTTATGCGAGGGTTGCACCCTCAGGGAAGGTGGTTACAAAAATGGCTGATTTTATCGACGACATTTCGGTTGTAACAGAGGAGATTGCGCCGATCATCTTCCAGGCGGCCGAGAGATGCAATCCACCCCTGTTTAAAGATCAACCACAGGAGAAGGCAAACGTTTTTTACCACATGGGGTTTGGGATGACTACTGCGCCCAAGCTCTCGGACTCTGGAAAATCGAAGTGGTACCGGGTGCCGAATTGCTCGAAAATTCAGATGTCGACGCCAACGCTTTGTAGGCCGGATGAACTCTGCAGGAGGGTGAAGAATCCCCTCACCTACTACTTCAGGAAGAAAGCTGAGAGCTTCAGGAGGGGCAGTCAAACCAGTGGTGTCGGGGATTGAGAAACTCCAGACGGCCTCTCGGTTTTTGTGGTCTTGGTGTCCACTGCGTGAAGTCTATATGTTTAACTGTGCCGCCCAATAATCTCGGCTCGACCTCCAATCCATTCTGGAGGCTGGCTTGGGACGAGACTGGGTCAGAAGCCCACAGGAGATGATCAACCATGTCAGGAACTCGAAGAGTTCCTAACACGTTTCGTCCATACGTATTTGGGGGTGCAAAAAATCTGCGCTTGCGTTTTCTCTCCACCGTGGCCGATAACATCAACCAATGAGAGGGCCGCTATCCTCTGACGCTGATGGATTAAGCTTTGGATGGGATGTGTATTTGTGCCTTTTAACATTAGTAAAATTTAAATAATGTTAATAATTCTAATATTATTGTGGAAAAACAAGAAATAATTCCAAGGGATATTTTAACAAAATTCGAGAAATTGCTAGAAAGACGAGAGGCTCTTGCGATAAAAGGTCCCCGACAATCGGGGAAGACAACTCTTTTGAAAATCTTGGCGAGAAGACTTGAGAACGCAGGCAAAGTCGTTTTTCTGAATTTCGAGGACCCCGATGTGCTCGAAGCCTTTGAGAGGGACCCCAAGGGTTATGTGCGGAGCTTCATGCTCGGTCCCGAAAGGCATTACTTCTTGATGGACGAGTTCCACTACATCAGTGAACCTGGAAAGAAACTCAAGTTACTCTACGACACCTTCGAGAATGCGAAGTTCATCGTCACCGGTAGTTCCTCCCTAGAACTCGGTGGGGCGATGGCGAAATTTTTGGTGGGTCGAGTGTTTTTCTTTGAGTTGCTTCCCTTCAGCTTCCACGAGTTCCTAGTGGCAAAAAACGAGAGATTGGCTAAGATTTATGAGAAAAAGAACGAAGCCATCAAAGCCTTCATGCTGGGAGAAGAAGTAGAACTGGAAGAAGATATCTTCGTGAAAGAGCTTGAGCCCCTTTTCCTTGAGTACCTCACTTACGGCGGCTATCCGGCTGTGGTCTTGGCTAACGATGCGGAGACAAAGCGAATGATCCTGAAAGGCATATACGATACATACATTTCCAAAGATGTGATTGAGTTTTTGAAATTCACCGACGCGTTCAAGTACAGAGATACTATCAGGATCCTAGCAGCGTCGGTTGGAGGATTGCTAAACTACCAAGCGGTGGGCTCGGCGGTCCAAAGCTACTTCAAGGAGCTGAAGCGGATCCTCTCGATTCTCTCCGAAACGTACGTGATAATCTTGCTCCGACCATTCTCAAGGAACCCGAGAACCGAGCTAAGGAAAAGCCCAAAGGTCTATTTCTTTGACTTGGGGCTCAGGAACTATGTGCTAAACAATTTTAACCCACTCGACAGGAGGGCTGATGCCGGAGCGATGGTTGAAAACTTCGTGCTGCTGGAGCTAATGCGTGCCTTCCCAGCTGAGTCCTTAAATTACTGGCGGACGATAGCAAAAGCCGAGGTAGACTTCGTGCTGAGGGTCGGGGAAAAATTGATACCGATAGAGGCCAAATATCAAAGTTTCGCGGAACCAAAAATCTCAAGAAGCCTCCGGAGCTTCATCCACACTTACAGCCCAGAGCGCGCTTTGGTTGTGACCCGCGATAGGTGGGCGAGGAGTGAAATTGATGGAACAAAAGTGCTTTTCGCTCCCGCCTGTTACATTTAACGATGCACAAGCTTGGATTCTTCCTCATGACCTAATCTTAGGCCGCTTGAGATTTCGGGGAGACTCTTCTTCCCGAGCCTGAGGTACCTCCACACAACAGCTAAAACAACGATTGAAAGGACTATGAAGGCGGCCACAATGAGGTAGGGGGACGAAACACCGGCTAGAGGAACTGTCGGCATCGTAGAAATTGTGATGGTGTGAACGGAGAAGTAAGGGATTGAGACGATAACTTGGATCCCTCTGCCTCCCTTCACCAAATAATATTCTGGTAAACCATTGTCATTTGTCGGGTCGAGGGCATCTACATAATCATCTGCAAGGGCTATTTCAACGTCATTGAGGAGGACCCTAGCAGTCCATCCCGCCGGGAGCACTCGATTTTCAACATTTATCACAACTGTTGTGCCATTTTCCATCGAGCTGATGTTCTCCACGACGAGCTCTACTTTTTCACCGAATACTACCGTGCCGAGTGTTATCCTGAGGTCCTTGTGCTCGTATCCCCTTGAAATTCCCGGTTTTTCAGCTTCAATTCTGATAGCCACGACCGCTCCGAGATTTCCCCTTAGGAAGGCATTTTCCAGCTCCCTCAATTTCTCCTCTTCAACTGGAACTCCGATATCAGCAGCCTGCTCGATAAAGTTGTTTTCCATGACTTCCATTTTCTGCTCTACCAGCTGGCTCACCACCGTAGCAGTGGAAATAGCAGTGGTAGCAGAATAGATGTTGTCGCCGGCAAAAAATGCGGTTATAGTGGCAGTTGTCTGATTTTCCACAATTGGGGCTGTGAAGATGACCGTGGCCTGCCCAGAGTTGTCAGTACTGCTGGTGAAGTAGCTGAGGCTTCCGAGGGTTGTTGACCAGGAGATGATTTTGCTGGAAAGTGGAAGCCCTCGCGAGGTGAGCTTGACGATCAAAGTCTCGGTCTTTCCAGATCCTATTACGAAACTTGCCGGGGAAATCGTGAGGGTTGTGGGAGCCGGGGTTATCGTCACCGTCAGACTCGCATTGCTCGAATAATAGCTCGCATCCCCGGCGAAAGAAGCCGTGACCACAACATTTTCGGATGCCGCGACACCTTGGGCAATGTAAATAACTGAGGCATTGCCATTCCCATCGGTTGTAGTGGCGGTCGCCGAGAGAACACCTTTTGCAACACTCCAGGAAATGGTCTTTCCTGAAAGGACCAACCCATTCGCGTCTTTGAGGGTAGCCGTCAGCATCACCGAATCGCCGGGTAAAATGCTCAGGCTAGAAGGAGCTATCGTTAAAAAGGTGGAGATTCTTGAGGGGGGAGGGGAGGGCGTTGTAATTCTCGCGCTCCGGCTTTCGACCATCTGAAACCAAGTTGTTGTCGTAACAGTTGCACTCCTGCTCTCAGCCAGAGTATACCACAAAGCTGTTGTGATTGTAGCAGCCCAATTTTCGGCCAGCTGAAACCATGCTGGTTCTTTTGGCCCTATTTGCACGGATGGCATAGGATCTATCGACTTTCGAAGAATTTTCCAGACATCACGCCTGTAATTCCCATCGTAACCTCCCATCACCCAGACTGCATCTTTGAAAACAACTGATGAGTGTTCATATCTCGCGCTCCATGTGACTCCGGTCAATTTCGTCCAGCTTGAGCCATTTTCTGAATACCAAATGTCGGAAAGATATTCCGCCCACAACTCCCCATTGCCACCAATAACCCACATCCGGTTGTCAAAAACAACTGAAGTGTGATATCTCCTGGGAGTCCAGCCGCCATTTCCAGTCGCTTGGAACCAGTTTTCACCATCTGAAGAGTACCAGACATCATTCTTGAAAGCACCGCTTGAGTATCCTCCAATCACCCACATCCTGTTGTTGAAGACCACCGAGGAATGGCTGTGGCGCGGGCTCCAAGGGGCTGCTGAAGTAACCTGACACCAGTTAACACCATCACTAGAATACCAGACATCATTCTTGTAGTTGCCATCATAACCTCCGATTACCCAGATTTTACCGGCAAAAACAATCGAAGTGTGGCCCCATCTCGCCGACCATCCTGGAGAAGATGTTGCGAGTATCCAGTTTTCGCCATTCTCCGAATACCAGACCTCAGAGTCTGGGCCACCGATTACCCACATCCGATTGTTGAAAACCACCGATGTGTGATTTCTTCGCGAAGTCCATCCCGCATTGTCAACAACTAGCATCCAGTTAACTCCATCGGCTGAACACCAGACATCATTTTCTGCGTTTTCAGCCCCTCCTCCAATCACCCAGATTTTATTATCAAATACGAGGGAAGTGTGGGCATACCTTGGAGACCAGCCGGCATCTGCCGTCGCCTGAACATCAGCATACGGAAGAATAGTGTTCTCCCAGCTGCTCACATTTGTGGCCGTGGGATTTCCATAGTAAACGTAAATCGTGTTGTCGGAATTTTCAGGCCTCCGCACCCAAATAGTCGCGTTGTCTGGGGTGTAGTTCTCGACCCAGAAATTGAGAAGGCCGAAATTATCGTTCTCCAGAAACCTTAGATCTCTGAAGTCTGGTTGCATCTCAGCGTAGAAGGGGAGAATTATCTTCAGATGAATATTCTCGGGATGAGGGGAAATTGTGATGGCCCTCCTCCTCGTCCAACTCTCATCCCACCATCCGGCGGCTGCTGCGTAGGGAGAACTTAGAAGCATCGACAAGAGAAAAATCACTAAAAACGCCCGCGAAAACCGTTGCATGATTAGCCCCATAGCCATAGACTTACAGTAAATCCTGCATAAGAGCCAGCGGGCAACTTCCATCCCGTTCCATTATTGTCGAACACTGCATTTATCCTCACATATCCGTTGGCCGTCCCATACCCGGAGTTTTCAAAAACATATTCAATCAAGTCGGTTGAGTTATCATGCCAGCTGAAGCCTGATGTCCATTGCAACTCAACCTTTACATTTTCTTTTGAAGCGTAGGCTGGTGGATCTCCATCCAAATTTATTGCATCTGCCCTCACAGCCGGCACCACATCGAAGGGGGTCTCATAGGGGATATCAACAGTCTGACCGGGCCCAGTTATTACATCTAGACAATAGTTTGTATTTCCCGCATATTGACCAAGCCAGCTATTTTTATCATATCCAGAACCATGCTTCATTATATAGATGTTTTCAAACCCATCGGTGTTTTCTGAGATAAAAGAGTATCCACTTCCGCTCCAGACGGCAACGAGTCTCCACCGAGGTCCCTGAACAATCGATTCTTTGGCAGGGAGATATGAAGTGATAAGTAAAACAGCGATTACCAAAGTAGCTAAAATTCCTGCAGCCTGCCATCTTCCAATCATCTTCCCAAATAGACTCCTTTTTTCTGCCTAAAAGCGATGTACATGGAAAATTTCTATGAACTATTTTATCCATGAAAAATTGCCTGAGAAGCAAAGGAAGTAGTGCAACCATCATCAATTTGAACATTGCCCTTTCTCAACTACAATGAGGAGGCTTTTGCGGGCTTAACAAAAAGTTAAAATGGCGATAACGCCGATGGATAAAAGAGTGAGCTAGATGGAAAAGATGATTTATTTCTTTGAAGAAGCCGATGGAACCAACAAAAGACTGCTGGGTGGAAAAGGAGCAGGGCTTTGCACGATGGCTCAGCTGGGACTGCCTGTTCCCCCGGGTTTTGTGATTACCACTGAAGTCTGCAGAAGATACTATGAAGAGGGGGGAAAATTCCCAGAAGGTTTGCTGGAAGAGCTTGCCCGAGCGATGGAGCGACTGGAAAAGCTGACCGGAAAAAAATTTGGTGATCCAAAAAATCCCCTCCTCGTTTCCGTGAGATCGGGTTCGATGCTTTCAATGCCGGGGATGATGGACACTATTTTGAACCTCGGACTCAACGATGCAGTTGCTGAAGGACTCGCTCAGCTCTCTGGGGACGAAAGATTCGCCCTAGACGCCTACAGGAGGTTCATTCAGATGTTTGGAAAAATCGTGATGGGGGTTGACGGCAAGAAATTTGACGAGATTTTTGAGGAGCAGAAAAAGAAGAGGGGAGCCAAAGCTGACACCGAACTTACAGTGGAGGACCTCAGAGAAGTGATTCAGAAGTTCAAGCAGCTTATAAAGGCGGAAACTGGAAAAGATATCCCTTCTGAACCTTTCGAGCAGCTGAAGATGGCGGTTGGGGCAGTCTTCAGATCCTGGAATAACCAGAGGGCAATTGAGTACAGGAACTTCTACAAAATCCCCCATGACCTCTACACCGCAGCGAACATCGTCACGATGGTCTTCGGAAATATGGGGGAGAACTCTGGAACTGGGGTGGCTTTCACCAGAAACCCGTCAACTGGTGAAAAGGAGATTTATGGGGAGTTTCTCTTTAACGCCCAAGGGGAGGATGTTGTCGCTGGGATAAGAACCCCGCTGAAGATATCCGAGCTGAAGCTCCGCAACCCAGAGATCTACCGGCAGCTTCAGGAAACTTCTGAAAAACTGGAAAAACACTACAAGGACATGCAGGACATGGAGTTCACGGTTGAGCGCGGGAAATTCTACATGCTCCAGACAAGAGCGGGAAAGAGAACTGCGCAGGCGGCCGTCAAAATTGCAGTGGATATGGCGGAGGAGGGGCTAATAACAAAGGAAGAAGCCATAAGAAGGATAGAACCAGCGCAGCTAGAGCAGCTCTTCTTCAAGCAAGTGGATCCAAGGGCAAAGGTGAAAAAGATTGCAAAAGGACTGAATGCAAGCCCTGGGGCCGCGGTGGGGAAGGTTGTGTTTGATGCTGAGAGGGCGAAGGAACTGGCAAGGAACGGGGAGAAGGTGATTCTTGTGCGACCTGAGACAAGCCCAGACGATGTTGGCGGAATAATCGCTTCAGCCGGAGTTCTGACATCAAGGGGCGGATTTACATCCCATGCCGCCGTTGTCACGAGGGGGCTTGGAAAACCTGCAGTAGTGGGATGCGAGGCAATAGAAGTGAATGTGAGCGAGAAGTTCTTCAGGGCGGGAGATGTTGTCGTCAGAGAAGGCGACATCATTACAATCAATGGAAGCACAGGAGATGTTATTCTTGGGGAGGCTCCGCTCATCGAGCCAAAGATGTCGGAGGAAGTTATCAAACTTCTTAAGTGGTGTGATGAGATGAAGAGACTGCAGAACTGGGCTAACGCCGACACTCCCCAAGACGCCAAAAAGGCGAGAGAGCTCGGAGCCCAGGGGATAGGCCTCTGTAGAACAGAACACATGTTTTTTGGTGAGGAGCGACTACCAATCTTCCAGCAGGTGATTTTGGAAGAGGACCCAGAAAAAAGAAAACAGATCCTGGCAAAGCTCCTGGAGTTCCAAAAGGAGGATTTCAAGAAGATTTTGAAGGAAATGGACGGGTTACCAGTGATCATAAGACTGCTCGATCCCCCCTTGCACGAATTTCTGCCCAGTCATGATGAGCTGGTTCAGGAAGTCATTGTCAGGAAGATGGGTGGAGGAAAAGATGAGAAGCTGAAGGCTGTAGAAAATCTTCTTAGAAAAGTTGAGGACCTGAGGGAAGCCAATCCTATGATGGGGCTGAGGGGGTGCAGGCTAGGCATCACCCACCCAGAAATAAATGAAATGCAGGTCAGAGCAATTTTTGAAGCTGCATGCGAACTGAAACTTGAGGGCTACAACCCGAAGCCGGAAATAATGATCCCAATAGTTGCTCATGTGAATGAGTTGAAGGTTGTAAGAGAGCAGCTGGAGAAGGTGGCGAAAGAAGTGATAGAAGCGAAAGGAGTGAAAGTCAACTACAAATTTGGGACGATGATAGAGGTTCCGAGGGCGGCTTTGACTGCGGACGAGATAGCTCAAGAGGCGGAGTTCTTCTCTTTTGGAACTAATGATCTCACCCAGATGGTTTTTGCCTTCTCTAGGGATGACGCCGAAAGAAAATTCCTCTTCCCTTATGTTGAGAAAAAAATTCTCCCAGCCGATCCATTCCAAACACTTGACCGGGAGGGGGTGGGAAAGCTAATGAAAATAGCCGTTGAGCTGGGAAGGAAAACTAGGCGGGATCTTGAGATAGGGATATGCGGTGAGCATGGGGGAGATCCGGCATCGATAGAATTCTGCCATGAGATTGGGCTGAACTATGTTTCCTGCTCTCCATTCAGATTACCGGTGGCAAGGCTTGCGGCGGCTCAGGCAGCTTTAAAAGTGATGGCGGAAAAAGAGAGATATCTATAGCGGTTCATCGATTGAGCGAGTTCTAATCGCTCTAAAACCATTAATTTTCTTTATAATAGCAAATTGCAAGCTTTTCATCGTAGACTTTTGGCTCAGAGAACTTTTTTGCTTGTTCGGGGGTTACCCCATCACTCCTCCTCCAGTTGTGCATGATAGCGTTTGCTTTGAGACCCAAATCAACTTTCCTGAGGAGGCAAGTTGTGTCCTCCTGGATTCTCCTGACCTTCTTCAGAGTGCATGAGATATCTTCTTGAACTCTTCTTATGTCCTCCTGAACCTTTTTCACCTCGCCGAGGACCGATTCAATCCTCGAAAGGATCTGGTAGGTCTGTGCTGTAGTCGTTTCGAATATCCTCTGGGTCTGCCGGTTGCTCAGGATAACTGTGACAATTATCGGAAGGGTGATCGCCCCAAAAGCCTGAAGGATGTCCATCAATACCATCTTTCTCTCACCTCCTATTTCTCCTTTTCCCGCCAAAGTTTTGGGAGGGAGTTGTTTATAAATGAAGAAAAGCGCCGCACTTATGGCCCGACGAGGCATGTTTGGCCGGAAGCTACAAGATGTTCATCACTTCTGCAAGGGAGTGAACCGTAAAATCTGCTTCTTCTTCGTTGTGCCATTCCCTCCTGAAAACTCTAATTGTCTTCATCCCAGCATTTTTCGCTCCACGGATATCCGTGTATGGTTTATCCCCAATCATCACGCACTCCTCCGGCTTTACTCCGAGCCTTGATGCAACTACGAGGAAGGCCTGAGGGTCTGGCTTTGGAAGGGGTGTTTCTTCCCCAGCAACAATTACAGTTTCAAAATATTTCATCACAGAGAGATGGCTTATCCTCGCCCATTTTCTCCCTGGAGTTCCATCTGTGTCTGTGACCATTCCCAGCCTGTAGCCCTTTTTCTTCAAATAATCGAGGAGGGGCTCGGCATCTGGAAATGGTTCGCTGGCCTCAGAGTAGGAGTCCCAGTAGAGCGCTGTGAGTTCTTTCAGTTGGTGGTTTTCAAGCGGCTGCAGCCCCACCCTCTCCACAAGCTCCTGCCACCATCGGTCCCTGTCATAATCCCTTTTCACCTGCTTTTCTCTCTCGAGCTTCTCCAACTCAGCCTCAATCTTTTCCCTCTCGACATTATCTCCCCTTTTGGCAAGAAAATCCATCAACTTGTCGATAACTCTTCCGTGGGCTACCCTTGATGCCGCCTGAGCGTCCATCAGCGTTTCGTCGAGATCAAAGAGAACCGCCTTTATTCCCTTCATTCCCTTCCCCCACAGAACTTCACAGTCATCTCTACCGTCCGATTCCCCACTTCCTGCAAGGTTTCTTCAGAAATTCCCGGAACACCGCAGATCAAAAAAAGGACATCGGTCGTGGCGGTCGTGATTTTAGTTTCTTCCGCATCCCTGTATGGGTATATCGCGATCAACTTCTTTGTATCCGCCACAACCAGCTCATTCCCAGAAAGTGTCTCGGGGGCATTCATCCCTATTCCCAAGAATTTTTCCCCCTCCACAGCTTCCCTTAGAAGAAGTTCTCCCTCAATTTTCCGAAAATCGAAAGCACCTATCGCCACACCAGTTCTAAGCGAAACGGCGTTATAAACATCTACCAGAGTATTTATCTTAGGAATGGGCTTTCCTCCAAAGACGCGCCTCACTAGGGCTTCCCCCGCGGGCCTTATCTTGGTAGGGTCTATGCCGATCCTCCAGTAAAAATCGCGGTAAGCCCGAAAAATCGGCACATCTTTGACCTCTTCAAGCTTCATCGATCTTTTTACCTCTTCTATCATTTCCTGCTTGAAGCCTTCCACCCCGGCGCTTTCGGTCTCCACTCTCACCCCCCGGACAATCCTGATGAGCGCCCTAAGCCCTGGAAATTTTTCAGCCAACTTTTCCTCAATCTTCAGCCACATACACTCTAAAGAAGCGCTTCAATATCTTTAAAGTGATGAGGATTGGCTGTGCGGAGTTTGCGGTTCCTGGAAAAACTCTCCGGGAGAAGCTTGAGTTTCTTGAGAGACAAAAGCTTTGGCTAGAGTTAGCCAACGATGGAGCAAAAACTCCGAAAGATGTGAAGTCCCTGCTCGCAAACTACAGGGTTGAAATCCGGTCCCTTCAAGCCTACCGCCAGCATGAGCTAAATCTCCTCGCAAAAGATGAAAGCGAGAGGAAAGCGGCAAAAGCTCATATTGAGGAGACCATGAGATTTGCCGGGGAAATCGGGGCGAGAAATGTGGTGGTCGTCACCGGCTATGGGGCTCCTGGAGTCATTGAACCCAGAAAAGTCCTTGGGGAGTCGCTGAGAGAGTTCAGCCAGCTTGGAGAAGAAATCGGAGTGACAATTGGACTCGAGCCTCTTGGAGCAAAAACTTCATTCCTCCCGCGGGTTGGAGATGTCGCTGGCTTCCTCAAAGAGCTTTCGCTGGAAAATATTGGAATAGTGATGGACACCATGCACACATTCTCAGCCGGTGATGACCCTACAGAGGTTTTCAAGGAAAATTCTTCCATCATCGCCGAGATCCAGCTGAGGGATACTGAGTCGAAGGCTCCTGGGAGAGGGGAGATAGAATTTAAAAAGCTTGGAAAGCTTCTCAACAACTATCGGGGGTTGGTATGCTTGGAATACCGGCCTGGTGAAAATCCCGAGAGAGAACTCTTGGATGCTGTCTCTTTTGTTAATGGAATTATCTCTGAGGCTCGATAACAACCTTCAAACAATTTTCACCTGCAGCCACCATCGAAAAGGCCTTCTGAATCTCTGAGAGCCCAAACCTATGGGTGATCAGACCATCGACTTTTACTTTCCTTCCTGAAAGAAGGTCTAGAGCCTCGACCAGGTCTCTCGGGGCGGCACCATAGGATGTCATCACCGAGATCTCGTTTCTCCAGAAGTCCGCGAGGGGGATGCTAACACCGACACCGGGAGGGGGGACTGCAAAGAAAAGAATCACTCCTCCTCTCTCAACGCTTTCCATGGCTTGTGCTGCTGCCTTTTCTGCTCCCGTACAGACGATTACCCAGTCGGCGCCACTCCCTGTAATTTCCCTCACAACCTTTGGGACATTCTCCCTAGCATCGATCACTTCATCTGCTCCAAACTTCTTCGCGGCCTGCAGCCGATATTCGCTAATGTCGGTGGCGATAATTTTTCCAATTTTCTTAGCCTTCGCGAGAGAGATGTGAAGGATGCCCGATGGCCCGCTTCCAAGAATCAGGATAACTCCATCACGCTTGACTCCCGCAAGCCTTTGTCCCCTGACCACGCAAGCAAGGGGCTCTATCAATGTCCCCTCTTCAAAAGAGAGGGATGGTGGAAGCCGGTATATCCCCTTTTCAACATTTATCTTGGGGATTCTGATAAACTCCGAGAAGCCTCCAGGGTAGAAGTTGGTTGTGTGGAGGGTTTCGCATGCCGTCTCATGGCCCCTCAAGCAATATTTGCAATTCCCACAAGGAACGTGGTGGGAGACAAAAACCCTATCGCCGAGCCTCCACCCAGATACATTTTCTCCCACTTCCTCAATCACACCCGTGGCTTCGTGGCCCAGAACTCTCGGAGCACTTTTGACCCTATACCACTCCAAAACATCGGAGCCGCAGATACCGCAAACCATTGTCCTCAGCAGAATTTCATCTGAGGATATCTCCGGCTTTGGCATTTCCTCAACCCTGACATCTCTATTGTTGTAGTAGACGGCTACCCTCATGCATTCACAATTCTTTTATCAAGTTTAAGGGGATATCGAAGTTATGGCCCACCGCTATGCTTATCATTTCTGAAAATACTTCCTAAGTGATGGTGTTTGAAATTCTCCACCGGGATGGACTGGGAAGAATTGGACGGCTGAAAACTGCCCACGGCAGCGTCACCACTCCAACCCTTATGCCGGTGATAAACCCAGTAGACATCTTCATCTCGCCTGCCGAGATGAGAAAGGAGTTTGGCGCCGAGCTGATGATGACCAACGCCTATCTTATTTTCAAACATTTTGGGGAAGAGGGAGCCAGAAGAGGTGTGCACGAAATTCTTGGTTATAATGGACCCATAATGACAGACAGCGGAGGTTATCAGATATTGAGGTATGGGGAGGTAGAAATCGCACCGGAAGAAATAGTCAGATATCAAGAGGCTATCGGTAGCGACATCGCAACTATTCTCGACGTTCCCACCGGGATTAACGCCACGAGGGAAAGAGCGGAGGAGACTGTGGAGATAACACTCAAAAGGGCAAGGGAGTCTTTAAAATTGCGTTCAAAGGAGGAAACCTTGTGGTGTGGACCTATTCAGGGGGGGCTTTTCTCTGATCTCGTGGAGCGCTCAGCGAAAGAGATGGGATCGATGGACTTTCACGTTTACGCCATCGGAAGTCCTGTTGAGCTGATGGAGGAATATAGATACCGGGAGTTGGTGAAGCTTGTGATGGCCGCAAAGAAAAATCTTCCTCCACACAGGCCCGTCCATCTCTTCGGTGCTGGACACCCTATGATGTTTTCCCTAGCGGTGCTGATGGGCTGCGACCTCTTTGACTCTGCAGCCTACGCCCTCTATGCCAAAACCGGACGATACATGACAGCGAGGGGGACCTTGAAACTGGAAGAGCTGAAGTTCTTTCCCTGCGAGTGCCCAGTGTGCACATCCACCGAGCCTTCGGAAGTGATGAAGATGGAAAAAGACGAGAGATTGAGATTTCTCGCCAAGCACAATCTTCATGTGAGTTTTGGAGAGATGAGGAGAATAAGGCAAGCAATTGTTGATGGGAAGCTATGGGAGCATACACAGCAAATGGCCATGTCCCATCCAAGGTTGCTGGACGGTTTTAGGGAACTCCTCAACCATTCTGGGTTTATTGAAAAGTTCAACCCTGTGACCAAACCATCTGCCTTCTTCTACCTTGGAAAGGAGTCTGAGAGGAGACCAGAGGTTCTCAGACATAGGAAGAAGATGGAGGAGTATTCCCCACCGTACCTCCAGAAGCTTTTGATCGTCGCCGGGAAGATGCCTTCGAATGTCCCAGGAGATGTTCATGTGATCAAATTTATCCCGCCTTTTGGGGTGGTGCCGGAAGAACTCGATGAAATCTATCCCCTCTGGCAGAATGAAGTCCCCCGAGATCTCAGGCAGGAGGAGCTCGCCGGGAGCCTCGGGAGCTTGGAAGATTATCTAAGGATCCATGGGCAGAAATACTCCGAGGTCATCCTCTACGTTGATGAAAGGTGGGAAGAAGCCGTGAAGAGCGCATGCGGGGCTGTGAGGGAAAAATTGAGAATATATTCTCCAGAAACCGGGCTGCTCTAAGCTTATGCGTTTTTCACTCCGAAATAGGTTGAGACGATGAGTTTGCTTCATTTTCCAACTGTTAGAAAGGCTCTCTTCGGTGAGAAGCTTGACGGTAGAATGGTCAGGTGCTCCCTCTGTGAGCGCAGGTGCATAATCGGCCCGGGAAGCCGCGGGTATTGCCGCACGCGGATTAACATCGAAGGAGAACTATATACTCTCGTCTATGGCGATATCAGTGCTATTGAAAGCAGGCCGATTGAGATCAAGCCTTTCTTCCATTACTGGCCGGGGTCGAGAGCTCTGACCTTCTCCACTTGGTCATGCAACTTTAACTGCCAGTGGTGTCAGAACCACCATCTCTCACGAACCGAGCCAGAGCCTTCTAAGGGCAACTTCATCTCGCCGGAAAAGGTTGTGGAGCTGGCTATCAAGGAAGGGGATCAAGGCCTCTGCGCAAGCTTTCAGGAGCCAACCCTTCTAACTGAGTGGGCGCTAGAGGTTTTCAGGCTTGGAAAGAAACGGGGACTTTACTGCTGCTATGTTTCCAATGGCTACATGACCCGAGAAGCTCTGAGAAAACTTGCAGACGCTGGGCTGGATGGCCTCAAGATAGATATTAAAGGAGATGACGAAACCTACAAAAAATTCTGCGGCGGGGCTGATGTGGAGAAGATATGGAGGAACGCGAGAGAGGCGAAGCTACTCGGCCTTTACGTTGAAATCGTTAATCTCGTTGTCACAGGTGTCAATGACTCAGAGAAATGCCTCAGGTGGGTAATCCAGAAACATCTTCAGGTGCTAGGGCCTGAAACCCCGCTTCACTTCACCAGATACTACCCCGCTCATATGTTTTTCAATCCTCCCACGCCTGTTGAGACTCTCGAGCGAGCCTACCTGCTGGCACGGGAGATGGGAGTGCTTTATACCTACCTGGGGAATGTCTCCGGCCATCCTTACGAAAATACAAGCTGCCCCAGATGTGGGAGGGAGGTCATCCGGAGGTTTGGGTGCCGCTTTGTTTCAAGTGCCCTTACCAAAGACAAGCGATGCCCAAGCTGCGGAGAACCCATTCCGATAACAGGCCCCATTGTGAAGTGAGTTTAATTTTGCTCTGTCTGCTACGAAATTTCATTTTGACATGCTGATGGTGGGCCCGGAGGGATTCGAACCCTCGAGCTTCACCGTGTCAGGGTGACGTCATAACCACTAGACCACGGGCCCACGATAATTTTTGGCTGGCAGGTTTTATCGGTTCCGCATGTTTAAATATCTCCGCAAAAATCAATTTCCTCAGCGCTTCATCGAGGGGGATCGTCTCACCCCTCTCATCCCTTTTGACGCTCTCTCTGAGCGCTGCCCCATCATCTCGGCCGATTTCCTCTCAGCATTTCCTTGAGCCTCAAGCTTGGCTCTGATCAAGTTCTTCGTGCAATGCCTCTGGTGTACTAATATCCATGGCCATTCCGCCATCCATTTGAAGTTATGTGCCTATTCCTTCACAAGAATTCTTGAAGAAAACTGTCTTCTTTCCGCCCTCAAACAAAACATCAAATTTATCGAAGATGTCGAGCCTCCCTAAAATCAGTGGTACATCCTCACTCATGCACCAAGCGACCCTCACATCTGATTCTTCACCACCAATTCTCATCTTCAGTCGCCTTACGACGATGGAAATTTTTCCTCCCCCAACACCGCCGATTCTTCTGATTTTATCTTCGGGTTTGAGAGAGAACCCTAAGGCTATACCGACGGAATAAGGGATCAGAGTTATGTCCGCTCCAGAGTCAACATACATGTCCGCGGCGATTTCCATATTTTTGTTTATCAGTTTCACCCTAGCCAATGGCCTGAGGATTGTAGGGAGAATGTTTGCCTTTTCCTCGACGAAAGGAAACTCTATCCGCATCCGGCCACCAAAATCAGCGTTTCTTCCTCAGGTATCTTTCTCAGAACTATCTCTCTCCTTGGGTACTTAGCTCTGGCGCGATCGAGCACGAGCTTTGCGTTTTCACCGCTGGCGACGACTTTTTTGCTCACTATTGCAACATACTTCCCTCGGTATTTTGTGAGATTTACCCATGACTCTCGCCGCATGTTCTCACCTATAAATTCCTATGCAGACATTCAAATAAAATGTTAGGGCAGGCGAAATTTTTGTTTGCAGTTCCCTTATATTTTCGACAACCCTGTTCCGCACCTCCTTATCGGGTTTAGGAAATCGCGGTCAACCCACTCTGATGAAATGAGAGAATACCTCGCTTATCGATGCCTATGCTTTCTCAAAAACTGGATTTAGCGGCTGAAACCGACAAAACCCTTTTTGGAGAAAGAGTGTTCCGCAGGTTTAAATATCTCCGCACAGAAATCTCATCGGACAAAATGAGTGTGCCACCTGAGATAGCGTGGCTGCTTCCGATTGCCGTTCCGTTCATCATCGGGTTGCTTGTGGGAGCAGTTGTGAAAAAGGCGGTGAAGCTATTGATAGCGGTCGTGGCCTTGGTTGTCGTCCTGATTGCCACCGGAGCCATAAGCCTAAGATTTCAAGATATTTACTCCAAAGCTATGGAGTTTCTGCCGAAGATTTATGAAAGTGGCAGCGCGGTTGTCAACGTCCTTCCCTATTCTTCGGCGGCGTTCCTGATAGGGCTGGCGATCGGCCTCTGGAAGGGCTGAAGCTAAGCAAAAGGGCAGAAACAGGTCTCACCTCAAAGGCATGAGGATTTTGAGGTCAAGGCACCAGCATTTTGCAAAATCTAAAGATCAGTTTCTCTATTGCCAAGCATATAACGGCTGTGGATATATAGAAACCAAGCATTTGTGTGAAAATAAGGTTCTGAATCGCGCCCCACTTATCGCACTGACCCATGTTGTCTGCGCCCCCGGTAGCACGAGGGCGATTTCGTGAACAAAGTAGATATCCTAACATTCGGCTATATTCCAGATGGAGGACAACCGGCTTTTGTAAGGACCAATTTAAAACAAGACAAAAGCTGGAGGACAGTAAAGCCCCGCCTCAGGGTCATCTTTGAATAGCCTTCCGGGGGCTCGCGAGCTTTTCACCTGAACTTCAACCGGAACCTTGGTCCCGTTCATCCAGTGAAAGACCTCAACGTGAGTTTGATCGAGCCCGGGAAGAGTGCCCCATCCAGGAATGGCAACCCCTCTGAGGACTATCTCCTCCCCCGGTCCGATTTTCTCCACCAGCCATTCATCGATGCTGTCCCCCGGCATCACTTCTCCATCTCTTGCACCATCCGCCAAGTGATATTCTTGAGTTGCCACAACCTTGAGATTTCTGTATGTCCTGTTTGAGTTGTTTTTTATGCGCACCTCATAGGGCACAGGCCTGGAGATGAAGTAGACGGGATAAACTCCGAAATATTGTGGAGCATACTCCCCGCCTGCATGATAGGTCCAGTTCCAAGCTGGGAAATAGTAGGTGGCTCCCCTCTCATCAATTGTGAGGACCCCTGGAGCATTCAGATATTCAACGGTGATCTCGAGCGGCGCTGCATCTCCGATATGCTTTCCCCCAGCTCCAGCAACCGGAGCGAGCATGAGCAGGAGAACGACTGCGGAGAGGATGATGCCCTTCATTGATTTTACCTCATGGCTACTCTTTTTAATTGTTGTTGTTCATGTGCCCGCAGTTGGGACAGGGGTTGTGCTGGTAGTCGAGCATCAGCGGGTACTGGTAGTAAAGTCCGCATCTCCCGCAGATGGTTGGCATTGGCTTTACCTCGGCCATCTTCCTCACCAATATCTTCTCTGTTCCTCGAAGTATAAATATATTTCTATTTAAGTAAAATTTGAATTATACAAAAACTTCATCTGCTGAGGGGAGAAATAACGGCAGATGCAGATAGCACCAGTTCCAGATGTTCCCGCTTTAAGAATAAAGGACAAAAATGAGCGCATTCTGGCGATTACTGATTTACACATAGGGATTGAATGGGAACTTTCAAAGCAGGGGATTTCTCTGCCCAGCCAGGTCCCGAGACTGAAGAAGAGGCTGCTAAACTTGATAAAAGAGGAGAGAGCCAAGCGTCTGATTTTTTTGGGAGACATCAAACACAACATCCCCGTCTCTAGCTGGCAGGAATGGAGTGAAATTCCGCGCCTTCTTCAGGACCTCGCGGAAGTGGTTGAGGTGGAAATCATCCCTGGCAATCACGATGGTGACATCAAGGGGATGGTTCCAAAAGATGTTATCGTCCACGACGTCAAAGGAATAATCATTGGAAAAATCGGGCTTGTTCACGGGCACGCGTGGCCCAAGCCTGAACTCTTCCAGACCGAACTCTTGGTTACTGGACATGACCACCCGGCTGTAGAGTTCAGGGACTCGATCGGCGGAAGAATTTTTGAAAAAGTCTGGCTCAGGGGAAAGCTGAACCCGAAAAAAATGCCAAAAAAGTTTAGAGAAGCTGTCGGAAAGAAGCCTCCTGAGTTCCTTGTGGTCCCGGCTTTCAGCGAGCTGGTTGGCGGCACAGCTGTCAATGGAAAATTGCAAAAACCGCTGGTTGGACCATTTTTCAAGTCGGGGGCGGTCGATTTGAACAGGGCTGAGATTTACCTTCTGGATGGAACATTTCTTGGAGAGGTGAGAATTTTAAAGCGGATAGGAGGTGCCCAATAGGTGCTCGGCCCACGACTGGCCAAAACATAAAGAGGTCTGGGTAATTAAAAAGCGCTGGGTCATTACCTAAGACTGTCCGTAAGCTAGCACATTCTCTTCACAAGCCCGTCAAAGCCGGAGTCAAAGCTTGCGATGCTCTCTATTC
>JAVZGN010000003.1:0-95406 GCA_038872135.1 Hadarchaeales archaeon (SeqCode)
TGAAGGCGGAGGAAATCTTTGAAATTCAGGGTTGAGGGTCACGAGATTTCTAAACTGCTGCAACCTGAAGGATGGAATTTTCTTTATCTCCCTCGATATCGCCCAAATGACCCCTTCATCATCGGTGAGGGTGGGCACAATCGTCGTCCGGGCTTCCAGCGGAACTTTTGCATCCATTACAAGTTCTATGCTCGCTCCCACTTTTTCGACAATCTCCTCTTTTGCCCCCGTAGCCCTCTTATACAGCTCAGGGTTACTCAATGGAGCTTTCACATCCACGGCCACAAAATCAAGGTGAGGAAGAAGAAGCTCAAGTGCTTCCGGTCTTGTAGCATTTGTCTCTATGGCCCTCTTCAGCCCAAGCTTCCCGGCATCCTTGAGGAGCGTCAGGGCGGCCTCCGGCTGAAGGAGGGGCTCGCCGCCGCTGAGAACAACAGCAGTCACTATCGGCTCAGATTTTTTCACTTGCTGGATCACCTTCCTCACATCCACAGTCTCCCCTCTTCTGCAATCGATGGTGTCAACATTCTGGCACCATGGACATCTGAGGTTACATCCCTGGAAAAAAATCACAGCAGAAATGTTCCCGGGCCAGTCAATGGTTGAGAGCTGGCTAATTCCTGCCAAGCGAAATTTCACGATAACGCCCTCAAGCTTATTTTTTCATCGTATTCCTTCCTTTCCCGGAACTCCTCCTGTTTTCCTGTGTGCCAGTTTTGAACTGGCCTGTAGTATCCAACTATCCTCGAGTAGACTTCCGCTGGCTCCCCACATCTGGGGCAGTTGAAGTGCTCCCCGCTCAAGTAACCATGGTTCATGCAGATCGAGAAAGTTGGGGTAATCGTGAAATAGGGTAGCCTGAAGTTCTCGGCAATCTTCCTCACGAGGAGCCTGCATCCCTCAGAGCTGCTCACAGCCTCTCCAAGAAAAACATGCAATACCGTCCCCCCATTGTATAGAACCTGAAGATCATCTTGGTGTTTTAAGGCTTCAACAACATTGCTGGTATATCCCACAGGGAGGTGAGTGGAATTTGTGTAGTATGGGACCTTTTTCCCGGCTGTTATTATCTTGGGATAGCGCTCTTTATCCAGCCTCGCCAGGCGGTGGGAAGCGCCCTCTGCAGGTGTAGCCTCCAAGTTGTAGATGTTCCCCGTTTCATTCTGGAATTCCACCAGCTTTTCCCGCATGAACTTAAGCACCTTTATGGCGAACTCTTTCCCATCATTCGTCTCAATGCCTTTCCCGAGAAAGTTGAGGCAGGCCTCATGCATCCCCACTAGGCCTATGGTGGAAAAATGAAATTTTAGAGTTTTTAAATAGTGAGCAGAGAAGGGAAGGAATCCTTTTTTCATGTTTTCCTCCACCAGCTTCCTCTTTATCTCGAGGCTCTTTTTTGCCAACTCCATCAGGCGCTCCAAACGCTCGAAAAACTCGCTCTCTTCCTTGGAGAGGTAGCCGATTCTCGGCATGTTGATGGTAACTACTCCAATGGACCCCGTCTTGTCAGCGTAGCCAAAGAAGCCACCATATCTCCGGTGGAGCTCGCGGAGGTCGAGCAAAAGCCGGCAACACATCGATCTGACCTCCCTTGGATCTATCCCTCCTTTGATGCAGTTCTGGAAATATGGAACACCAAATTTTGCGGTCGTCTTAAACAGAAGCTCTGAGACATCGGAGTCCCAGTCAAAGTCCTTTGTTATGTTGTAGGTAGGGATTGGGAAGGTGAAAATTCTTCCGCGCATATCTCCTTCATACATCACATCCAGAAAAGCCCGATTTATGAGGTCAACTTCTGGCTGGTAGTCTCCATAGGTATCATCTGTTGGTTTTCCTCCATAGATGACGGGCTCATCCTTCATATCCTCGGGCACCTTGAGTTCAAATGTGATGTTTGTGAACGGCGTTTGCCCTCCCCATCGAGAAGAGATGTTCAGGTTGTAAATGAACTCCTGCATTGCCTGCTTAACCTGCCTGTAGCTCAGACCATCTTTTCTTACGAAGGGGGCGAGGAAGACATCCGGGCTGTTTACAGCCTGAGCCCCAGCCCATTCATTTTGCATTGAGCCGAGAAAATTTGAGATCTGGAGGAGGGCCGATGAAAAGTGCTTTGGCGGGGAAGACTCGGTTTTTCCTGGGATGCCACTGAAGCCGTTGAGGAGAAGGTCCCGGATGCTCCATCCCGCGCAGTAGCCGACTATTCCAAACTGGAGGTTGTGAATGTGAATGTCGCCGTCTATGTGAGCTCTGGCGATGTCTTTCGGGTAGATTTTTGATAGAGTGTACCTTGCGATCATCTCTCCTCCAGCCTGGAGCAGCAGTGATGAGAATGAGTAGGAGATGTTCGCATTCTCTTTGACCCTCCAGTCCCGGATGCCAATATAATCATCGATGAACTTCTCAGGGTCTATAAGATGGTGGTCCCCTTTCGGCGCTTCCTTTGTCTTGATGGAAACCTTCCAAAGGCATTTCGGGCAGCTGGCGTAGTACTTCCCTTTCCCCCGGTAGTTCCAGGAGTAGCCGCAGTGCCTGCATTTAAGCCACATCACTTTCATTTACTACCTACCTACATAAATATCTTTCGAGGGTGGTGAAAACTGAGTTATCTTTTTACCCTCCAGAACAAATGGTAATATGCAATGAAGGGACAGCCCCGCAGGAATCGAGAGCTGGCGTGAAATCCATGAACGCCGGTGCATCACTGCGGGAACACTGGAGCTTCCCACCGAGAGTTCACGCCACTCAACGGGTCCTCTGGGGAGAAAGTGGCGGAGCGTCTATCGATGACCCGAGAGCCAACCCTGGTGTGAAACAGGTGGGGGCCCCCGAGAAAATCCCGCCATCGAGGGTTAGCGGGATGAGTAATGCCGGTTCGGCTTTCCAAGATTCCCGCTGTTAGTTGTGCCGGGGACATCGGGGGCCACTTTACCCAAATAGATTATGGCCGGTGCTTTTTCACCAACCTTACCTTTACGTGAAGGACATCGTCAGCGTCCAGCAGAGTAAGCCTCCCAAGGCATGCTTTCTGTTTGTCAAATCTAAGATAAATCGTATTTGATCTATCCATAGCTTCTATTTTTCTCGCCACTGTTTCAAGTCCCCTTTCGTCCAGCTTTCTGATGATATCGTCAAACCAACTCTTAGCGATTTTCCTCCCGCGAGCCTCGGCCGAAAAAATTATTATCGGATTTTTGTGATATCCCTCCACCCTCTTTTTGACTATGTCGACGCCTTCCGGAAGGAGCAACTGCATGGCATTCATCACTTTGTTTTCATCCTCAGTGGCATGACAGAAGGTTTCGAGCCTCACGAAGATAGCATCGTAGTCATCGATGTTGGCCATGTGCCTGCTATCTCCCACGTTTGAATAAAAATGCCATCACGGCTTTCTGTCCATGTAGCCGGTTTTCCGCCTGATCAAAAACAACAGAGTTCGGGCCATCGATGACATCCGCCGTGACCTCTTCTCCCCTGTGCGCCGGAAGGCAGTGCATGAATATCGCATCTTTCTTCGCCAGCGAGAAGAGCTGTGAATTTACCTGGAATCCCGCAAAAGCCTGCATCTTCACCTCCCTCTCAGCCTCCTGCCCCATTGACACAAACACGTCGGTGTAGACGACATCAGCCCCGCTCACAGCAATTTGAGGGGCGTTCGTTATCTCAACAGTGCTTCCACTTTTTTCCGCATTCTCTTTCGCTGTTGCGATGATGTCAGCCGGCGGCTCATAGCCCTTGGGACAGGCAGCGACGATGTCCGCCCCCATCAAGCTACAGCCTAGGATGAGGGAATTGCAGACGTTGTTTCCATCGCCGACCCACGCAACTTTTACATCTTTCAACCCTCCCTTTTTCTCCATTATCGTCATTAGGTCGGCAACAGTCTGGCAGGGATGCTCACGATCGCTCAAGGCATTTATCACCGGAACCGAACTGTTTTTCGCGAGCTCCTGAAGATCCGAATGCTTTCTTACTCTCGCCACTATCCCGTGGACATACCTGCTGAGGGTGTGTGCGGTGTCGGAAATCGTTTCGCCCCTGCTCAATTGCAGTTCTTGAGAACTCAGGAAAAGTGGAGTGCCACCCATTTCTGTTATCCCCACCTCAAAGGAAACTCTGGTTCTGGTTGATGGTTTTTCAAATATCAGCGCAATCGTCTTTCCCTTCAGCTGTCGGGACATCACCCCTCTCGCCCTTTCCTTTTTAAATTTTAACGCATCCTTCAAAATTCCTGACAGCTCCTTGGCCTTCAGATCACCGATTCCGAGCAAATCCCTCTTCATTTTATCACCAGAATTTTCAGCAATCTCCATATAAAGCTTCTTTCTTTCATTCCCCGGTGGGACTGCTCTTCTCTTCCGCCTCCTCCGCTTCAAACAGGTCTATTTTCTGCATCATTTCCTTGACCTTGGCCATGAGCTTCTCCTGACTTTCATCCCTCGCAACCTCATGGATCCCCTTGAAAATTCCATCAATGGCGGTTGCCCCCCACGCCACATATTCTCCCGTGCTCTCATCAAAACCTACGATGATCCCTCTTTTTGGCTTGTCTTTCTCCAGCTTCCAGAACTGTGCCGGCATGTCTGGATAGGTGATGACTCTTGACCATCCCAAGGGCCACCAGCCGATGAGCGAGAATTTCATCCCCTTCGCCTTGGTCATAAGCGTCTCATAGTCGATCTCCTCCTGTGGTGCAAAGGTCTGTCTTTTTGGGACTGGGGTGACCAGCACAGCTTGTTCCACTTTCCTCGGGACTATTGATGGAAACTTTTCCTTTGGTCCAGCTTCCGGTGGTTTTATCATTCCCATTGGAACTATGGTGGGCACTGGCGTTAGAGTAGAGACAGTTGTGTCCTCGGTGGAGGATACCAGCTTCACTATTTCTGGTTTCCTCCTGATTTTGCTGAAAACACCAGCTGCTTTAACCGGTGTTGGCCTCTGAACTGCCGGAGGAGGAGCAATCACAACTTGGCCTGGTGCAGGCTTTACTGGCAGCGACCCGGATCCTGCTGGTGGAGAAGACTGCGATGGGACGGGGGGAGCCACCTCAATCTCCTCTACCCTAACCCTTGGGAAAAACATGGAAATCCCAACAATGGTGAAAATTGCTAGAGAGATGGAAAAAGCCACCAATTCCATCGCCTGAGACGTGCTCTCAACTAAAAATGAAAAAAACACTAGGAGTACTTCTATGCACAAGATTACTCCAAATCCCAGCTTGAGAAGCCTCTGCAAGCTCTCAGTTCAACTTCTCTACGGCGCCAAATATTCTTTTTGGTTTCATGGGAAGCGGATGGCACCATTGGGGCAGGAGACCTCGCAAGCCCTGCACTCTATGCAGTCCTGAGGTCGCGCAACCACAGCTTTTCCATTTACTATATCAAAGACATTAGCTGGGCAGACCTCTTTGCATGCTCCCGCGCCCTTACATTTGGCCAGATCAACTGTTGGCGGCATCAATCACCCCTATTCTGTTTTAAAAGGGTAGTTATATACCCTGCGATTTTGTTTCTCATTGTCTTGCTCACATGGGAGATAAGTTCATCAAGGACCTTTTTATTGTGAGAGAAATCTGTGGTAAATTTGTCCGGGTACTGGCTGATGATGTTCCTGGCCACCCTCTTTATGAACAGTGCTCTCACCCTTCCCATGCTCCCATCCCCATCCATTGGTCCCTTGAGTAATTAAAACATACTTTTAATATCTCTTCCACCCTTTTGACCAATTCTTGGGGGGTCTCTGCCAGCAGCCTTATCATCGGCTCCTTTCCAATGCTCCCTCTGTCATAGATGACATCTGGCACCCCGCCAAATTTTTTTATTGCCTGCTCAGTGCCCCAGATCATGGTTTTTGTTCCTTTTGGTTCATTCCTCCTTTCAAAGGTGCTTATTTTCAATCCAAGTTTTTTGCAGGCAGCAAGAATTTCCCTGGAGTATTTTATGTTCAATCCAGCTCTTATTCTTGGGTCATGACGGTGGGCGGTGAGAACAAAATTTGCCACATGCTCCGACCCCCCGAGTTCTGGAAATCCTGTTAGGAGGGCAGCGTCCCCCCGGCGAATAATCCTTCCGGAAAGTCCAACCACTTCTGCTCTGCTTCTGGCCCAAGGGAGAGCCATAGCCAGATTTGAGCCCACTTCAGGAATTAAAGCACAGAAATTTTTCATCTTGGTCAGGGCCTTCGCAGCTTCCCACACCTCTCGCATGGCTTTTCCTTCCTCTGCCGAAAGCCACAGCTGTGCGCCAGGGTTAACAATTGCCACCCCCCGCCCCACCTTTACCCTTCTCTCAATAGCTGATTCAATGAATTTTTTCGCGCTGGCAACGGCATCAGGAAGCTCAAGCCCTTTTGCCAGTTCTGCCGTGATTGCAGCAGAGAATGAGCAGCCAGCCCCATGAATTTTTTCGTCGGTTATTCTCCTTCCAGTGAACCTGTGAATTTTTTTGCCATAGAACAATACGTCGACAGCTTCTTTTCCAGGCAGATGCCCACCTTTTATGAGTACAGCTTTTGGCCCCAGAGAGGCTATTTTTCTAGCAGCGTTTTCAGCATCCTTGGGCGAGGTTATTTTTTTTCCGAGGATTTTCGAAGCTTCATCGACATTTGGCGTGACGAGGGCAGCTGTCTCAATAAGCTTGAGGAGGGAAGGAAAAGCATCCCCCCTCAAAAGCTGAGAGCCAGAAGTGGCAACCATGACTGGATCGACGACGAGTTTCAGCCCATGTCGCTTCACAGCTTTTTCCACCACTTCTATCTCTGCGGCGCTCCACAGCATCCCCGTCTTGCACCACTCAACATTAAACTCTGTCAGGACTGCCTGGAACTGTTTTTCTATCATCTCGGGGGGGACCTCCAGCACTTCGAGTACGCCTCGAGTGTTCTGGGCTGTTACCGCCGTCAACACAGAGAGACCGTGAACACCGAGCGCCGAAAAGGTTTTTATGTCTGCCTGAACTCCTGCGCCCCCGCAAGAGTCGGAGCCTGCAATTGTCAGCGCACACGGAATCTTCAACTTCTCACCCCCATCAGGTAGGTTGGAAATGCCTGTACGATTTTCACATGCAGATGCTCGCCCAGTTCTCCTTCCTCGACTATCGCAGGCTTGTAGTTCATTGCCCGGAGAATCTTTCCCCCCTTTTCACCCTCCTCTGTTAGAAAGCCGTCCAAAATTTTTCCGAGGTATCTGCGGTTTTTCTCCAGCCCTATTTTTCTGCAGAGGTCTGAAAGAACCCTGGATCTCCCCGCGATCTCTCGCCCATCAACCTGCTTGAATTTTGAAGCCGCTGTCTTGGGCATTGGAGAGAACTTTGAAATGTTGGTCTTGTCGGGCTTTATCTTTTCTATCAACTCACAAGTCTTACGGAACTCCGCCTCCCCTTCCCCAGGGAAGCCGACGATAACATCTGTGCAGAGGTAGAGGTCGGGAAATTTTCTGTAAAACCTCTCGACGATGTCGAGGAATTGATTTGCGGTGTAATCCCTTCCCATTTTTTTCAGGATTTCATCGCTCCCGCTCTGAACCGGGATGTGCAGAAACTTGTAAATTTTCTCCTCGGAGAAGACATCCAGGAGATCTTCGGCTATATCAACGACATTTTTCGGGTTCATCATCCCAACTCTGATCCTGAAGCTGCCGTCTATCTCCACAAGTTTTCCCAAGAGTTCCGGGAGGCTACCACCACAGTCCCGACCGTATGCCGCAGTGTCCTGGGCTGTGAGAAGGATTTCCTTATACCCTTCTTTTACCGCTTCTTCCACCTCTTGGCATATCTTTTCCTGACTGAAGCTTTTCAAATCTCCCCTCGCAAATTTCACTGAACAATAGGTGCATTGGGAATTGCAGCCCTCGGCAATCTGCACAATTGCGCTGACCTTCCCCTGCCGCAGCTTTGGATACTCCACCTTTTCAGCTGAGTGGTCGAAAGTAGCACCTCCATTTCCAAAAATTTCATAAAATTTCCACAACTCCCTGCATGATATCGTCTGCCCTCCGAAGCCAAGCTTTCTCATGGCTTCACCGTCTACCAAGGGGAGGCATCCGGCGACCAGAACATCTTTGCCAGTTTTCTTCAGCTCCTCTATCCGCCGGAGCATTTTCCTGTAGGTGGCACCCTTCACCGCGCAGGTGTTTATTATTACCATGTCCGCTTCATCGAGCCTTTCCACTACCTCATGCCCGCACTTCGTTGCAATTCCGCAAATTATCTCTGAATCTCCCTTGTTCATCGTGCAGCCATAGGTTTCGCAGTATACCCTCATCGATATTCCCTCGATTTCTGAGGTTAAATCTAAGCTTGGTATTTTAAACTCATGCGACTATTTGGCATTAGCATGAAAAAGATTCAAATGACGGTTGTGCAGATAGACAACTACGGCCCATGGACGGTGACCCCGGAGCCGAAAAGGGAGGCGGAGCTCCAGCATCTGCAGGCCGATCTCTTCGCGAAACTTTCATTGATGTTTGGGGAGCTGAAGGGGCTGATTTTTCTCGCAAGGCATGACAACATGATCGGTATTACCAATGGAATTTCTCTGGATGACCATAGGGAAATCCAGAAAAAGATTGCTCGGGATTTCCCGGTAACTGTGAGCATGGGCGTTGGAACCGGGTGGACTGCATATGAGGCGCTGGTTGCGGCCAGCCTCGCACTCCAGGCGTGTGGCAGCTCCCGGGCGCCAGAAAGAAAAGGAGCGCTCGGGGGAAGAGTTGTGGAAAAACCTGACGAGGATTTTGTGCAGATTGTTCACATGGACATTAATCATTCCACTCTTCTTACCGATGCACAGCCGATTTATGATACTCATCTCCTCATCCAACGGGCATACCTCTCCCTCGCAAGGCTTCTGCTGGAGAAAAAAGCAGTTGTCCTCTACGCTGGAGGAGACAACTTCATCGCTGCGGCCAATGGTGTCACAGAGGCGGAGATATCTGAGGTTTTGATGAATGTCAAGCGGGAAACTGGAGTTGAACTGAAGGCCGGGATTGGCGCTGGGGCAACGGCGGAGGAGGCGGCAAAAAGAGCAGCGCAGGCCCTTCAGGAGATAAGAAGGGAGAACAACAGGCGCAGGATAGCCGTTCGCTAATTCTTCGGTTATGTGTTAGAAAGCAACCCCCATTTTCTGAGTTCGGTGTGGCCTATCCCTGGATTCACTTAGATATTGGCAATCCGTGATTTAGTCCCTCATTATTGGAACTGGTTTTCATCTCCTGCTCGCAACAGTTAATTTTAAGCGGGTTGAATAACTTTTTTATACTATCGAATACAATATTTATTCATGCTAGAAGCAATCATTGGCTCGAAGACCAGAATCAAAGTTTTAACTCTATTTTTGCTCAACCCAGATAGAAAGTTTTACGTTAGAGAACTCGCGAGGAAAACAGGTAAGAATATCAACTCTATTCGAAGGGAAGTTGGAAAATTGGAGTCTATAGGTCTATTGAGGAGCGAGAAAGTAGGTAACCTCAAGTATTTCGTGGTAAATAAAAAAATGCCGATATACCAAGAGCTGAGAAGCATGGTTTTGAAGACAGAGGGGGTGAGTGAAATCCTGAGAGAAAATTTGTCTAAACTCGGCGAGGTGGAAGCAGCATTCATCTACGGCTCATTCGCGAGTGGGGAAGAGCACTCGAAGAGCGATATAGATCTCATCATTGTCGGGGAGGTCAACGAAAGAAAACTGATTCCATTAATTAGGAAGTTGGAAGGGCAGCTTTCGAGAGAGATAAACTATACTTTGTTCAGCTCGTCAGAGTTCAAGTCAAGGATGAGGAAGAAAGACCCGTTTATCACAAATGTTTTGGAAGGCAAGAAAATTCATATTCTCGGTGAACCCAGTGAAATTTGAAGAGCTAGAGAGGGAAGGCCTAATAAAGGGCCTGCCGGTGAACAAGAAGAAAGTGAAGGATTCTTTCCAACTCGGCGAGCGTGATCTAAAACTCGCGGGAAAAATTCTGGGTGAAGACAATGACTGAGCATTTTCGATCGCATACAATTCTATGCTTCAAGCCGCGCGGGCGCTGATGTCCTCTTATGGTTATAGGCCTGCCGGCGAGGCTCAGCATGTATCTGTGGTGAAGTTTATTGAGGCATGCCTGGGCAGAAAGCTTGCGGATGTTGTCAATGCATTTGACATGATGAGAAGGAAAAGACATCTCGCCGTTTATGAACGCGCCGGTGCAATATCTGAAACAGATGCTCGCAATGCAATTCTATGGGCGAAACAACTCCTAAATGAAGTAGAAAAGATTTTGAGCGCTGGTGGTTTTCTCCGGTGATTTTGATTCTCTAGAGTGGCATTGTAAAGTCACCTAAACCCGCGCATACACAATGAATTTCACGGTAGTGGGGTCGCCGGGATTTGAACCCAGGTCACCAGCTTTTCTGCGCCTTTCGGCGTCCCAAAGCTGGCAGGATAGACCAAGCTACCCCACGACCCCGCTAAACAATGCTACTTCCTGATAAAATCACTTTCCTTTCAGCCTGACCACAAGCTCTTTCTCCAGCCAAGCCACTGGGACATCGGGCACGCTCACCTTGGTTGTCCGCCCCCTCTGCCCAGGCCCGGAGAGCTTTAGCCCCACGAGACCAAGCCCCTCCAGCCTCTTGAGCCTCTCCCAGAGCTTGGTGTGGGAGAGCGGCTCCTCCCCATATTCTTCACATGCCACATGGTAGCTTTTTTCCACATCCCCCATGATGAGATAGGCCTGCCTTGTTGTCTTCATCCTCCTCGCCACCCCCAGCAAAATCAGCTTCTCGTGTAGCTCGAGCTCATCCAGAACCTCCTTCTTTATCTCGGGGTAAACATCTGCCTTGGCTTCTCTGGCGTGCTCGGGGAGAACCGTGTCTTCCCCATCCCTGTCGGCAATCAAGCCGGCCTTCCAGAGGAGCTCGAGGGCAAACCTAGCGTTCCCAGACCTCCCCGCGATTTCCGCTATCAATGCAACAGTTTCTGGGTCGACAGCCCCCGGCCGGAATGCATCGGGAATTCTCTTGTTCATTATGTCTTCGAGCTGCTTGGGGGTATAGTTGGGGAGGTTCAGGACGTTGTGGAGAAAGGTGCTTCTGGTGGGAGCGTCTAGCCTGTAAAGGAAGCTCTGATCTCTGGATATGGTGATCAGGCCCACCCTGCTTTTCTCCCCGCTTTTCTCACCTGCCCTGGTTAAAAGGTAGATGAGATCTGGACCGTTGAGCTGCACAAAGTAGTCTGCCTCATCCAAAACCAGGAGGAGATATCGATCGTGCGCCGTTAGGTATGCAAAGACCATCTCCAGCAGCTTCTCGGGGCCAAGACTTGTGTACGGCCAGCGGGGGTTGTAGTGCTGGGCTAGCTTTGCGCAAATGGGGTGGGCCCTCCTTTCAGTCCTGCAGTTGATGTACATGAAGTCCAGGGCCAGTCCTCTTTCCTTTGCCAGCCCCTCCAGCTCACTCCCGAATTTCAGGCTGAGGACAGTCTTCCCAACGCCGATGTTTCCGGTGATGGATGCTTTTTGGCTCGCTTTGTTTTGAAGGAGTGGCCTGAAGACCTGTGCAAGCCACCTGAGTTCTTTCTCCCTGTGGACGAGAGTTGGAGGAATGTAGTCTGGGAGAAGCTTGCTGGCGTCGATGAAAACACTCTTTCTATGGAGCTCTTCTTCTATGATTCGTCTGGCCATTTTTCCCCAGCAGAAATGTTGGTTTTAATCTCAATAAGAGTTGCGCCGCTTGAACGCAAACTTCACGAGAACCGGCGAGACGATGCTCGTTACCAGCACAACCAGAACTGTCATTGAATAAAGTGCCTGACCGACGGCTCCAGCCTGCAGCCCCACCGAGGCCATGATCAGCGCCACCTCAGCCCTCGGCATCATCCCAACCCCAACCTTCAGTGAATCGCGTGGGCTGAAGCCGCTGAGAAGCGCCCCGCCGCCGCAGCCCAAGATTTTGTCGAACATGGCGATGGCGAGGAATCCGATTGCAAGAAGACTCACGTTCAGAAGTGCTGGGAGATCCACCTCCGCCCCAGCGAGAACAAAGAAAATCGGAATGAAGAATCCATACCCCACCGTTGAAACCTTTTCTCTGAGCAAGGCCCCCATCGGGGTTTTTCGAGCCATCATCCCCACCAGGAACGCTCCGGTTATTGCTGCGATGTGGACTTTTTCCGCGAGTGCCGAGACGATAAAGGTGACGGCCAGGGCGCCAGAAAGAACCACCTCTTCTGCCCTGAGTCTGCCGAGATATGTGATGATTTTTGGTATAAGCCTGAATCCAGCGATTCCAGCGCACAGGAAGAAGGCCGCCATCAGCGCCAGAATTTGAGCCACGTCCAGCACAGATACGCTGGCTGTGGCAACGCCAGCGAGAATGGTGAGGGCAATGATGCCGAAGACATCGTCGATGACAGCGGCCCCAAGGATTGCGATACCTGGTTTTGAGTGGAGCTCGTTGATTTCTAGGAGGGTCCTGACCGTTATTCCGACGCTGGTGGCCATGAGGACTCCGCCGGCGAAAGCCGCTTCAAGTAGGCCCCACCCGAAAAGGGACGCAGCTCCAAACCCCAGAGCAAAGGCTGTGAGGGCTCCAGTGGCTGCGATCACCGAGGCTGGCTTTCCAGCCTTCCTGAACTCTTTCACATCCACTGAGAGACCGGCTAGGAAGAGAAGCAAAATGATCCCTATCTGAGAGAGCATGCCCGCGACCTTTCCAGCTGGCGATGATGGATCGAGGCAAAGCGGGAGACCTAAAATTTGCGAGGAGAGCCACCCCGCCACCGATGGGCCGATTAAGATCCCAGCGATGATCTCACCAACTACAGCTGGCTGTTTTAATCTCGAGAATATCGCCCCCCCAACTTTTGCCGCTATCAGGATGAGGGCGAGGTATAGGAGAAGCGAAGATAGTTCAGCTTCCATAGCCCTTCACCTACTTCAAGAGCTTGTAGGCCTGGATGATGTCTCTCAGGTGGACGAGCCCCACAAGCTTTTTCCCCTTCACAACCGGGATCCTCCTGAGCTTGTGGATCCTCATGAGCTCCAGCGCATCTCCGACTTTTGCATCGGGCTTTACCGTTATCGGATTTTCTGTCATTATATCCTCCACCTTTTCTGCGCTCGTTTTCATGAGCTCCTTTATGCTCGCGCTTCCGACGAGTTTGTCGGGGAGGCGCGGGCAGAGGACATGCAGGATATCACTCTCTGTGACTATTCCCAGGAGGTTCAGGTCTTTGTCCACAACGGGGAAGCATGCGTCTATCTCCCCGAGCATTCTTTCGATGAGCCCGGTTATCGTGGTGTCTGGTTTGACGGTTCTCGGGCGGCGGTTCATTATCTCCTCGACTTTCATTTCCGCAAGCCTTCGCGAAATTGTAACGATTTTTTCGGGCATCACCACTCCATCGCTTCCAGTGTTCTTTAGGCTTTTGTGCGGGGGTTAAATTCCACAAGCGGTGCCCTTCAAATAAGCCTTTGGCCTTTTAGCCTAATCCGTTATAATTCATTCTGGAGGCTGGCTCGGGACGAGACAGGATTGAAAACCTCGTATGCATTGCGAATACAAAATGTGATGCGTTTCTTTTCCTCCAGCCCTAGCCAATGTATCACAATAAGAGGCCGTCATCCAGTGATTGGGCGGATTGAAACTTTTTGCTTAAACGATATTGAAACATCTATCAAAAATTCCAAATTTTAGGAGCAAAAGTTGCAAATTTTATCTGTCTTCTTTGAATCTCTTTCTTTCCCCATTTTTTGTAATTCCACAAACTCTTTGTAATCTCAAAAGCAGATTTTTTGAATTCATTTCGCTTAGTTTGAAATCCATCATTTTTTACTCGCCGATTATACTCTCTACCGATCAATGTCAAATTTCCTAACATCTTTACTACTTTCTCGTCATGATTTGGCCAGTCGCGGCTCGGTTTTTTCGGCATCACATGTTCGATTTCCACTTCTATTCTACCCACTGGTTTTTCTCTTGCAGCAGTTCTTCCCGCTATGTATTCTTCTATCTTTCTGAGGAGATGCTTAGCTACTGGTGTGGATAATTCCGTTAATAGCTCGAAGTTTTTTTGAAACTCCATATCGGATGGGCACATTTTCTTAGCTTCCTCTTTAATTTGCGCCAAGGTTTTATCAACATTTTTCGATTTTCTCAGCTCGATAGCCCATTCAGAATATTTCCGTTCCAGGAGGTTGGGGTTTCCCTCCCCTACTATCAAGTATCTAACAGCAATCGTATCGCATAAGTTTATCACGCTCTCAAGATCGATATTTTTAGATTTAGCAGAGAGCATTAGCGGAAGGTGCTGAGAGATCCCCATCTCTCGGAAATCTATTAGGTCGTTCCCATAAGGATCTTCCATCGCCGGGTATAACAGTTCGACATAAAAATCGGCCTCTTTTTGTAAATCTCTCGCAAATTGAAAAGGATCTTTTTTTGTCTCCAAATATCTTACTATTTCCCCATAGAGCTTTCGTTGAGTTACCACTCCAAAGTTTGAAAGCCAAAAGTGCCTTAAAAATTTAGAAATATCGATACCGTTCTCTCTAAGCGTCTTTTCAATCGCGGCCCAAATGGATTCCATATCTCTTTGTTTTCTACTTCGTTCTGCAAGAGCTAGAAGTTTATTTTTCACGAGGTCTGCTACCGAAAGCTCAACTCCTCTAGTGTTTAAAACTTCGAATATAGTAAACGGATCGCTCCCCTGCCCAACAACGACAGCAACACAGACTACCTTTTCTGTTAGAAAATCTGCAAATGCAAAGAGTTCTTTGTTTTCTATTCTGCTAAATTTATCTTTCATAAATTGGTATAGTTCCTTTAGGATGTTTTTTTGTGGTCTCCCGCGCCTTCTAATCGGAGTAAATTCCGATCCTTTGCCCTCGCGCAGGTACTGTAGATACTGTGTTTCAAACCGCCCCTCTGGTGGCTGAAATATAATCATTTTTTCTCCTGTCAATTTTTCTATTTCAATGTATTCAGAAATCTTCTTGGCTTTATCCTCTAAATTTCTTTCTTTCAAAACATCTCGCAATGCTATTAAAGTGAGTGTGATTGTCCACAATCTTTGTTGACCGTCTATTATGCTTCTGAGGCTTTTACCTTCGTCTTTGAAAACCATAGCACCTAAAAAATATTCTGGCTCTTCCCCTTTGAATGCGGAGTATATGTCATCCCAAAACTGGGTATATTGCTCCTCCTTCCACGCATAAGGGCGTTGAAAAGGTGGAACTCTATATTGCACTCTCAGCAGATCCGAAATACGCTGCACGCGAGCCTCTTCTAGTATCTTCTCTTCCATTTTCATTTCATTTCCTCTCAAAATTTATATAACCCTTATTGTGCCATTCGAATGAGTCGCCATGTAGGGCCTTGGCCCAACTTCTACAATCCATTTTGGAGCTGGCTGGGGATGAGATGGGGTTGAAAAACACATGGGAGGTGATCAACCATGTCGGAACTTTAAGAGTTCCTAACACGTGTTGTCCCGTATGCGTTTGGTTGGAGAGCACAAAAAGTTTTCGAACGTAATTAAAAGCCAGCTGCAAGTTTTTGCCTGCTACTCCTACATGCTAGGCCGAGCTTCGAGCAAACTAGCAGGCTTCTGGCAGACATTAAGAGGTGTCTGATGCACTGCGATGGAAAGCCTGTGCTCGTCAGCGATGGCGGTCCTTGGTACAGGTGGCCGGCAAAGAGGCTTTGGCTGAAGCCCATGGTCGTCTCTGGCGGGATCAGAAGCTACATCGAGCGTTTCTTTGAAACTTTCAAGGACAGGATCAGAGCATTTGACTGCTTCTTTCCAACCAGCGGGACTGAAAGCGTGCAACGGTCTTGTTATGCACTCGCGTTTTTCTACAACCACTGCCGATGGCATCAATCGATGAGAAAACCACCATCCGGTGGCGTGGGCGGTTTGAAACTTACGGAAGTGTTTATTTTTTGGGTAGTCCCTGTGTGAGATCTTTTCTATCGACATATACTCTGTTTTCCCGCTCATTTCGACTGCGAGTTCTTCTTCACCCATTCTCCCAAAGCTTCCACGATAGCATTAGTAAGGAAACCTTTTCGGGCTCCAAATTTTTTTACCGCTAGCTGTCTTAACTTTTCCTCAAGTTCATCGGGAATCCTGAGATTTAGTTGTCCTATCCTTATCCCCTCCTTGAAAGATATCTACATTTCTTCTTTTCTTCTGGATAGGCTTAAAATGTTTTCTGAAAATGGATGTGAGAAAACTCAGACCTGGCCGTGGTGAGCTTGAAATTCGAAACTGTAGAGAAAAAAATAAGAAAATTGGGTGTGGGCGAAGAGATGGAACTATACACTTCTGAGAATTGTTCACGGATATATGTTAGAAAACCAGAGAAAGTGCCAAAGCGCTTAGTCCGAAAAATACCGCCAGAATTGAACTTTCAGATATTTCTCAAGATACCAGAAAAAGAAGAGTTCAGACCTAATCATCTCCGGGTTTTAATTGATTATCATTTAAAAAAGAAAAGCAGGCCAGAACTTTTCAGGCCTCTTATTTCATCTGTGGAAAAAATTTATGCGGGCGAAGATCCAGACATATTGCTAAAAGATTTTGACACATACAATTTTCCAATGCAAATAGACCCACTCGATATCACCTTCTATTTGACACAGCTTTTCATGGTTGAGCAGAAAATAACTTGGGGTGAAGGTTCGGGCCAAGAAAGCAACTATGATCCACCCCACTTATTTTTTATGGGGTATCTCCGGATGGTATTTGACGATGCACAAGAGATAGACAAGATATGCTGGGGTGCTGCTAATAGAAATCCGCCACAAGCTCGGTATACAAAATACGACAACAAAAAAGGGAAGGAATATAAAGAAGATAAAAGTCCCTTTTGGTGGTTAACCGCTAAACAAATGGAATAGTGGAAGAGTAGAAAAATCGTGGGAAGCTCAAATTACACGTGCCCCGACTTAAAAACAAAAAGATATTCATGAGCAAGCAAAGAAGATCGTTTTTGATAGCTCTACCCACCCAGTACTTTGTGCATTGGCAATTCGTTGGATCTTAAGATCTCTTTCAGTACAACACCAGCGTCGAGAAATGCTCTAAAAACTTCAAACCCCAAGGGAACCACATGTTGGTTTCTTCCTAGATCTCCAATTAAACTGCACAAATTGCGCTTGATTCAAGAACCCCTAAAATCGCGGCTATTGTGTTGAGGATTGGCGAAAATCCGACAAAAGAGATCGTGGGAGTAGGATAACTGACTGGAATTGGGATAGTTTTTGTGTTTATTACCGGTTTGAATAATGGAGTTGCTAACATGAATAAAGATGATTGATGAGGATGGAACCTTGCACAGCTATACTGTCAATGTGATTGTAGCGAAAGAAGAGGCTTTATCTGTTAGTGTAGCATTTGACGGAGCCGTAATGCTGCTTGGTATGTGTTCTTCGTTCTAGCAAGTTGCCATCCATTTAAAGTTCCATAATTTCGAGATTCGTTTTTATTCTTACTCCTCTCTAGGTGTTTGCTGCCTTTAAGATGTGAGTTTTATTCCTTGTTCCACCATTTTATACTATCCTTAAACTGACTTAACTTCTCGTTCTTACCGGGTTTTCTAAAAACATACAAATGCTCGTGAGCTATAAGCAGAAAATCGTATTTACCCCTCCATTTTTCTCTTGTGGATTTCATTTTCCATTGCATTTTGATTATATCTTCGCGAAGGATGAAGCCAGCGTCCAAAAATGATTGTAGAACTCTCAGGGCGATAGGAACGAAATGCTTGTGTCTCCTGGTGTCTCCTATGAGAATTGCACAGTGTTTGTTAGGCTTCAATACACGATAGCTTTCCTCCGCAATTTTGTACATTTCCTCGGCAAACTCTGTAATGTTATGCACGCTGGAAAGGTCTCCCTCCACGCGTTGGTTGGAATATGGGATGATACTTGCGTAAGGAGGGTGAGTAGCGATTAAGTCGACGCTTTCGTCCTCAATCAAGTTAAGGTTGCGGGCATCGCCAATATAAGTCTTAATCTCGGGCTCTTCATATTCTTCATTAAAAGGCTTATATTCGAAATCCAATCGATTGCGCATAACCATCACCGCATCAGGATTAATGTCCACACCGATCCCCCGTCTTTGAAGCAGTTTACACTCTACGAGGGTAGTTCCAGAGCCAGCCATCTGGTCGAGAACTAAATCGCCTTTTTTTGTGTAGCGTAGAATCAGATTGCGAGGAATATAAGGGGACCAATTTCCACGATAATTGCCAATGTGAGTTGCCCAATCGCCTCTATCTGGAAACGACCAAACTGTGGTAGTCTCAAGGGTAAAATCTTCTGGGGCAAACTTCGTAATTTCATGTTTCTTTGGCAACGGGACCTTAACATTTTCGATAATTACATGGTCATGTCTTTCTAAGAATTTTAGATAATCTTCATAGGTTACTTCTTCCATCGGCCTATAGCTTTTGGATGTCATTTTACCATCTCTCGTCTTCATCCAACTATGAGCATCGACACTTTCATCGAAAGACTCGTTTGCTGTTTTTATTATCTTATAGCGCATGAAGTCAGCCAACTTCTCCCCTAAGTATTTTGGGCGGAGGCTCTTTATAAGGAAGTAGTTTTTCAAATCGCTCATAGACAACATCCATCGACTTCAAAACCCGGACTGAAGAGATTTTTTCTGGCAACAGGAGATTACCTGTCGTACGGAAATCCTAAGAGCCCAATTTTACCTTTTGAGCTCATGGTGCGGGGGAGGGGATTTGAACCCCTGAACTCCTTCGAGACCAGATCTTGAGTCTGGCGCCGTTGACCTGGCTTGGCTACCCCCGCAATTGAAACTTTTTTCCGCAGATTAATAAGTTAAAGCGGCGAAAGGATGTTTCAAACGGGCAAGGCCTTCGAGCACATAGACAGGCTCTCCTATGAGATAGGCCCAAGACTTGCAGGGACCAGAGGGGAGCGCATGGGGGCAGATTATGTTCAGCAGCAGTTCAACGAGATGGGTCTCAAGCCGGAAATTCACCCCTTCACCTTCGTGAGTAGATGGTTGAAGAGAAAGGTTGCAGCGGTTGTCCTTTCAGCGGCCTTTCTTCTCTCTCTGGTCCTCTCCCCGCTGGTTTCCCTCATCCTCTGGGCCATTGCCTGCGCCAGCTGGTTTTTTCTTGATTTCCTCCTCCCAAGAAGAAAGAGCCAGAACATCGTCGTCAGGGTCGGTGATAAAAACGCTGAGAGAAGGGTTGCGCTTATGGCCCACATTGACACCGCCCCCTGCGGAAAAAGGGTTCATCCATCGGTAAAGATAATTGCGCCTCTCCTCGTCATAATTTTCCTCACACTCCTTGCCGTCCGCCATTTCTATGGTCTCTCCAGATGGGAAGTGATTTGGCTCATCTGCGGAGCGGCAATCTTTCCTCTAACGGCGATGATTTTCAACAGCGGGAGGATAGGGAAGGTCTCCCCAGGCGCCAATGACGATGCCGCAGGTGTCGCCACCCTTTTAGAAGTCGCGCGGGCCTGGAAGGGAATCCTCCCCCAAAAAACTGAGGCCCTTTTCATCGTGACGGGGGGTGAGGAGGAAGGGCTCAAGGGTGCGAGATCCCTGGTCAGGGAAGGAACTGTCCCAAGAGACACTTGGATTCTAAATCTCGATGGAATAGGGTTCGGCTCCCAGATGTACATCCTGGAAGGCAATGGGATAATTTTTCCCACCACCACAGACAAGGAAGTGAACAAGATTCTCATGGAGGCGGCTGAGAGGGCGGGAGCCAAGCCAAGATACTGGTGGGCCCCCCTTGTGCGCCACGACCACATCCCTTTTGCGAAGGCGGGCTACAGAGCTACAACAATGACCTTCGACACCCCCTCCGAAAGACCCTGGAGATACTCCCGGCTCTTCAAGCTCCAGAACGCTAGGACGAGAGAATATCCGCACATCCACCAGATGGAGGATCTCCCGGAAAAGCTCGATCCAAAGACAGTGGAGCTGGCCGGAGCAATTGCAATAGAGTTTTTAAAATCTGCGGGCGGAATAGTTCAGGCGGTAAAATGAAGATTGGAGTGATGTCCGACACCCACGACAGGATCGATGCCGTCGAAAGAGCAGTAGATTTTTTCAATGGAGAAAATGTCGAGCACGTCCTCCACGCCGGGGATCTCGTTTCCCCATTCGTCGCCCCGAGGTTCTCCAGGCTGAAGGCAAAGCTCTACTATGTGTGGGGGAACAACGAGGGCGACAGAGAGTTCATCACCACAAAGTTCTCGGAGATCGGGGTGAAGCCTTTGGGAAATTTCGCATCGCTGTTCCTTGGTGGCAGGAAAATCGCCCTTCTCCACGGAACCCACGAGGAAATCGTCGGCGCGCTTCAGAGATCCAAGCTCTTCGATGTGATCGTCCGCGGGCACACCCATCGGGCAGAGGTGAAGACTGGGGAGACCCTGGTGATCAACCCCGGCGAGGTCTGCGGGTACCTCACAGGCAGAAAAACGGTGGCTCTCCTAGATCTCTCAGCACTCTCGGCGGAAATCGTCGAGATATAGATAACTTTTAACGGAAAGGCACAAAATCGGCTTGGTGGAGAAGTGATAGAGCTCTTCATCCTCATCGTGGGCTTTTTTGTAGCTTGGAACATTGGCGCCAACGACACGGCAAACCATGTCGGCGTGGCCGTCGGAAGCAGGATCCTCTCCTACAGGAGGGCCATCGCTCTCGTGATAATCTTTGTTATCCTCGGGGCCATCCTCGAGGGTTTTAAAAACATGCAGACGGTTGGGAAGGGGATAATAATCCCGGGACCAAGCGGCGTCAACCCCCTCAAGGACGTTCCCCAGGCAGCCCTCTCTGCAATGCTCGCGGCCAGCATCTGGGTCTTCATTGCCACAGTTCTAGGGCTCCCCATTTCAACTTCCCAGTCGATGGTCGGCGGGGTGATCGGCGCCGGTCTTGTGATAACGATGGCGCATCCAGACATCGGCGCAACCATCCAATATTCAAAGCTTGGGGCGATCGCCGTCTCCTGGGTTCTGAACCCATTACTCGCCGCGCTTTGGGCCCTCCTGATATCAAAAGCTGTGACTCAGCTCCTCAGGAGGATAAAGAACATCGTCCTCTTCAACCAGGTTCTCTCAGCCCTCGTGATCATCGCCTCCGCCTACAGCGCATATGTGATGGGGGCCAACGATGTGGGAACATCAACGGGAGCGATCTACGGGAGCCTTGGCGGTTCAATGGAGCTTGTAGCATTTTTCGGTGCGGTTGCCCTCTGCGTTGGAACCATCACCTTCAGCAGGCGGGTCATTCACACAGTTGGGACGGGGATAACTGAACTCCACCCAGCAACAGCTTTCGCCGCACAGTTCGCCACAGCCCTCACCGTCTGGTCTTTTGTCCAGTTTGGCATGCCCGTCTCTACATCTCAGGCGATTGTGGGGGGAGTGGCTGGAGCAGGTCTAGCAAAGGGCGCGGGAATGGTGAGCAAGAAGAAGCTTTTCCAGATATTCACGGCGTGGGTTGTGACGCCACTGGTCGCATGCGCCCTCTCCCTTGGCTTCGGGTGGTTGCTGCTGAGGTGATTGGGATGGAGAGCTGGGAAATCCTCTACATCGGCGTCCTTCTAATCGGCCTTTTGCTGGGGTGGTTAATTTCACCATACATCGGCGCAGCTTTTGTATGGGGGCTTGTGATTCTCCTAGAATTTCTATTTTCCAGAAAGGCTAAGCGGTGATGGTCATCGCCAGGATTGTCATCGAGTCGCTCATGTCTTCAGCGCGGTCTGTGATGTTCCCAAACCTTCTTATAAACTCGATGAGTTGGAAGACGCTGAGGGGGTCAAACAACTTCTCCAGCTCATAAATGTCGTTGATGAGTGATCCCTCGATCAGATCGACCTGATGCTCTAGGTTGTCAACATCTCTGGCTTTTCGCAGGGCATCGTCGATGTTGGCGGTTAGGGCCTCAACAGCTTCCTGAAGGAGCTCAACAGTTTCTGTTGTGGTTCCGGCCATTTTCCTCAGCCTGTCCTTTATGTCTTCGATTTTCCTGCTCTTTTTTCCAGCCTTTTTCAGAGCATCGAAAAGCTGCTTTCTTATCAAAAGAACCCTCATCGCCCCCTCAGCAGTGTCCGCCACCCTATCAAGCCTTTCAGCGAGCCAGGCTAGGTCTCCACGGAAGGCCGGGAGGAATGCTCCCTGGCTCAGCATTGCTATGAAATCCCTTCGCCCGCCGTCGGCTTTTGTCTCAAGCTTCGACAGCTCCCTCCCGAGACATTCGGCCTTCTTGATGTCACCGTCAGTGAAATAGGCCTTGACCACCTCCTCAAATTTCCTAACGACCTCTGTGACAGCTTTTGCATTGTTTTTCAGAATTTCAAGTGCTTTCTGTTCGTTTTTCCCACCAATAATTGAAACGGCGAATACTTCCAAGGGAACACCTTCAGGGTTATTATACCTCCTTCTTATAAAAACTTACCCTCCTCGGTTTTCTCAAGAGCTTTGATCCACACACCTCGCACTCTCTCTTCGTGGGTAGATACCACTTCTTGCAGGCCACGCAGTAGCCTCTCCAGATGAACCTGGCTTTTATTCCCTTCATCACTACACTCCTGCATCTTATGCCCAGAGAAACCGCAATGTTCTGAATAGCATAATCATCGGTCAGCAACATCCCATCCTCCCGGTGGTCAAGGGCTAGGGCGAGCAGTCTAATATCTGTGGTCGACAGGCGATCCCCAGTTTTCCTCACCTCCTCCTCAACCCTGTTGAGGGACTCCGGCGAAGGCTCCCTTATTTTTATTTTTTCAGAAGCAATCGCTGCCTCCATCTTCAGCTTGGTGAGAGTTGCCCTGGCTTCCTCAAGAACCTCTTTGACAGTGAGGATTTCTGCCGTCGACATTGAGGGAGTGAACCCCCCGATGATGGCGGAAGTGTCCAGGATGAAAATCTTTAAAGCTTTTCCCTCAGCGATGAATAGAAGTCCCTCCAAGCGTAAAATCTCGCTTTCCTTTCAGATCTTGTAACGGCGATTTTCTCCCCGCGCACAAGTTTGCCGGCGATTTTTCCGTCCACAAGCACGATGGCATCTCGATTGTCTCTCGTGGGCTCAATCAACACCTCCTCCTCCGCAGGAATGACCATCGGCTGAAAACTTCTCCCACACGGACAAATTGATGTCAGAACCATCCCATCGATTTCCGGAGCCACTATCGGCCCATTTGCAGCAAGAGAATACCCTGTGCTCCCAGTTGGCGTCGCCACAATAAATCCATCCCCAACAACTTCACCGAGGTCTCTCTCTCCAACGCTCACCCTCAAAGCCACAGTTTTCCCGGTTTTCGCAGAGATCACACAAACCTCGTTTAGGGCATCCGGCAGCCTCCTCCCTTTCAGGATAGATTTTAGCATCATCACCTCCTTGAGTTCAAGTTTTCCAGATATCATCTCTCTCACAGCCTTTTCCATCTCCTTCGGCTCAACCTGCGCGAGGAAACCCCTTCCGCCGAGATGAATTCCAAGGATAGGGGCACCGCGGGCGACGGCTACAGCGCGTAGCACCGTTCCATCCCCGCCAGCGGCAATCACAGCATCGAGCTTTCCCGCGGCTCGGGAACCCTGCGCAAGCTTTTCCGCCAGCTCCCCCCCAATCACGATCTCATGACCCTTCAAGAGAGCCACAAGTTTTTTAGCAACCTTCACAGTTTCTCTGTCTCCATGCCCGATAATCATTATCCGCATGCTCCCTCCATAATCTACCCCGCCGGCGTTTAAAACATGAACCAGCCCAGCAGCACCATCTTTTTAAAACCCCGGAGGTTATGAAAAAGAGGTGGAGAGATGGCAAGAGAAGTCACCGAAGTCGGGAAATTGAAGGAGGGAAGATTCATAATAATTGACAATGAGCCATGCAGGATAGTTGGCTTCACAACTTCCGCTCCGGGAAAGCACGGGCACGCTAAGGCCAAGATCGACGCTATCGGGCTTTTCGACTCACAGAAATACACGATCGTCCGCCCGACCAGCGCCACAATTGAAGTTCCTGTGATCGAAAGAGGAAGTGCGCAGGTCCTAGCGGTTGTTGAAAATAACGCCCAGCTGATGGACCTTGTGACCTATGAAACCTTTGAACTCCCGATTCCGATAAACCTCAGGGGAGAGGTCAAAGAAGGCGTGGAAGTCGAGTATATCCAAGCTCTTGGAAGAAGAAAAATAGAAAGAGTAAAAAGTGGTTAGAGTTTTGCTGGAAGCTGTTTAAACGTCACAGCCCCTCAGAGTTTTTCTGCCGTTGGCCTTTGCCCTTTCGATAGCTCTCTTGCATCTTCTCTGAATGAGCGCATCGAGTTCTGTGAAGAAGTCCTCGCTCGCCCTCATGCCCTTCAGCAATCCTCTAACAGCAGATTTCACGATGTACGCCATATCTACACCTCCATTATCGGTGTAGCATTAACTCGCGGCTATTTAAAATTATGGAGAAGGGTCCTTTACGAGGATTTGACTCGTTCATCAAGCTACCTCAGTCATAGAAAGAAAGAGCCCCCGGCAACAGGCGGGAATATGGCCACGCTGTCTCCATCTTTCAGCTTTGTGTCTAACCCATTCATAACAGCAATCGCCTGTCCGTTGACAAAGATGTTCGTGGCGGTTCTGAGTTTTTTTGTCCCCGGCTCCTCATAGAGGAGCTTGGAGAAATTTTCTCCAAATTTTTCCACGAGGATGTCCAAGAGCTCTCCAACCGTTTTGGCGCCGGGAATCTCAAGCTGGCCGGTTCCAGCGGCCTCTCTGAAGTTGGCGAAAAGCCGGACCGTTATCCCCAAAAACCACCTACCTCCCGGAAATTTTTTTATTCAAATCTTCGATGAGAGCCTTGGAATCTATCCCATACGCCCGCGCAACCTCGCCTATCTTCAGCTCTCCGATTTCCATCGCGGCCATTGGGCAGAAGAGGCACGGAAGGCGGTATTTCTGAAGGATTTCAACGGCCCCCGGATAGCTCATTACCTCCTGGAGGGTTGTCTCTTCGGTTATTTCATTCTGTTGAGTCAAATATCCACCTCAAGTAATCATTACTGCCCTCAGCAATATTAAATGCTACTATCGCTGGCACCTCATAGGAATGTAGCTCTTTGATCCTCGAGATGATTTTCCTCACCAGCTCACTCCTAGTTTTCAGGATGACCGCAAATTCTTTCGCCTTCTCAACTTTTCCTTTCCACCGATAAACGGAGGAGATGGGGAAGATATTTGCGCATGCTACAAGCTTCTCAGAAACAAGGGTTTCTGCGATTTTCCCCGCTTCGCCCCAGCTGCCGCAGGTTGTATAGACCACAGCAAAAGCCTTTTTCGCCATCACTGAAAAATCTCCACTGGCGGTATAAAAACAAGCTCTTTAACCCTTGAGGAAAGTTTTTGGGAGAGAATGAATTGGGTGGTTTTCCTTCTGAGCCTCGTCCCTTTCCTTGAGCTCAGGGCAGCCATCCCAGCGGCTCTTCTCGCTGGTTACGACCTAGCGTTTGCATTTACCATCTCTACCATCCTCAACCTCCTTGTGATTCCCATCGCCTACCTTCTCCTCGATGCAATCGTCCCGCCGCTAAGGAGGAAGATGGAGATCGTGGGGAGAATTTACAGATGGTCGGAGAGGAGGGCAAAGAAGAGGAGGGGCATCACCCTCTTCGGGCTTTTCCTCTTTGTAGGAGTTCCACTGCCAGGCACAGGCGCTTACACCGGGACGCTGGTGGCCCATGTTCTGGGACTAAAGCGATGGTGGGCAGCGGCCTCCATCTCAGCAGGCGTCATCTTTGCGGGATCAATTCTCTCGGCCTTGATCCTTTTTGGAGTTTTGATCATTTGAAATCGCTGTCTGGAAAATCAGTGACAGTGACGACAACCACCAGAATAATGACAGCTAGCACAAGTTTTTCGTTTACAATCAAAATCGATGGTTAATGGTAGCCTGAGTTCTTACCGAATTTGGCGAACTCCGCCCTCGAGCCCAGAGTTTTAAACCGAAAGAGGCAGAGTATTTTGAGTTCATGACGTGGGAGTGCAAGCCCGGAAAATCGATTGTGGCGCGCCTACCGTATGGAGAGGACATCATAAAGTCAATCACCTCTGTGGTGAGAGAGAAAAAAATTTCCCTCGCCCACTTCACGGTTGTCGGTGCGCTGAAGAGAGCAAAGATAGCCTATTACGACCAGGGAGCGAAGGAATATAAGGTGATTGAGATTCAGAGCCCTCATGAAATCGTCAGCTGTACAGGCAACATTTCAGTCTACAAGGGTGAGCCCTTCGTTCATGCCCATGTGGTTCTCGCCGATCACCAGGGTTTCACAAGGGGCGGGCATCTTCTAGAGGGAACGATTTTCGCCGCAGAGCTCCACCTCCAGGAACTGGAGGGACCGAGGCTCGAGCGTTCCCCGGACAAAACTACTGGCCTTGTACTTTGGAGGGAGGAGAGATCTCTGTGAGCGAGTTTGACCTTGTGATAAAAAACGCCCGGCTCAGGGAAGACCCGGCAAAACTTTTCACGATCGGGATTAGGGATGGGCGAATTGCCAGGATCTCCTCAGAGAAATCCTCAGGAGACAGAGAGCTCGACGCAAATGGCTGTCTCGTCACAGAGGCCTTCGTCAATCCCCACCTCCACATGTGCAAGGTCTACACCCTGAAGATGATCGGGGAGGAGGCCATCAAGCTCTATCAGACGCCGGAAATGGGTACGGCGATGACGGCAATTGAGGTGGCCTCCGAGGTGAAGAGGAGGTATGATGCAAGCTGGATCTACGAGAATGCCAAGCGGGCGCTGATGCTCGCCCTAAAGCATGGGGTTCTCCACATCAGGGCATTTGTCGACACAGACACGAAGGCAAAGCTCGAAGGGATTAAGGCCCTCCTCAGGCTGAGGGATGATTTCAAGGATTTTGTGAAGATTCAGGTTGTTGCCTTCCCCCAGGATGGTGTTGTGAGAGATCCCGGGGCAGAAGAGATGGTGAGGAAAGCTGTGGAGATGGGTGCAGATGTTGTTGGCGGCATCCCCTGGATAGAGTTCACAGATGAGGATGCTAAGAAACACGTTGACCTGATGTTCGACATCGCGAAAGAGTACAACAGGGATGTTGCGATGCTCACCGATGATGCGGGGGACGCCGGCCTGAGGACAACAGAAATGCTCGTCAGAAGAGCGATAAAGGAGGGATGGAAGGGAAGGGTTGAAATCTGCCACGCGAGGGCCATGCAGCTCTACCCCGACCCCTACTTCCAGAAGCTTGCGGGCCTCCTGAAGCAGGCAGATGCGGGGGTTGTCTCAGACCCTCACACGGGCCCCCTCCACGCAAGGGTTCGGGAGCTTCTCAACGCAGGGGTGACAGTGGCCCTTGGGCAGGATGACATCGCAGACGCTTATTACCCCTACGGGAGGAACTGCATGCTTGAGGTGGCCTTCCTCGCCTCACACCTCCTCTGGATGACGACCTTCTCTGACATGGAGACCCTTTACAACATGATAACGAGGAACCCGGCCAAGATCTTGAGGGTCGATGGTTATGGACTCAGGGAAGGGTGCCGGGCTGATCTCGTTGTTCTAGGTGTTGAAAGCGTGTGGGATGCAATCGCCACTCAGGCCATCCCAAGATTCGTTGTGAGTGGCGGAAGGGTTGTTGCAGAGACCCACGAGACAACAGAGTATCATCTGAAATAGCCGCGGGGTATTGAGGTGTTCTTCCACCTCATCCTGACCTCTGAGTGCAACCTTCAGTGCAGCTACTGCCATGGAGAGGCTGTAGAAACTATCGGGGAAAATTTTGGATTTGATGTCGACTATTCTCTCCCCCCGAGAATCACCTACGATATTTGCGAGCTGAAAAAATTCTGTGAAAAAGATCCCGAGTGCTCAGTGATTTTCTATGGGGGGGAACCTCTCATCTGCATCGAGGAGATGATGAGAGTGATGGATGAGGTAAAAGCGAAAAATTTCCTCCTTCAAACGAACGGGATTTTTCTGCACAAGCTCCCGCCGGAATATCTCAGAAGGCTCCACACAATCCTTGTGTCGATTGATGGTGGTGAAACAGTCACCGACCGACACCGTGGAAGAGGATGCTGGAAAAGAGTTATTGAAAATCTGCGGCTGACGAGAGAGAAGGGATTTGAAGGGGAGATAATTGCAAGGATGACGGTGATGGAGGGCGTCGACATTTACCGGGAGGTGAGGTGGCTCGTTGAAAATGACATCTTCCCATTCTCCTCTGTTCACTGGCAGCTCAACGCCGGCTTCTGGAGGGACTTTTCCAAAAGAAATTTTGAGAGGTGGATTTTGGAAAGCTACAATCCTGGAATTGAAAAGCTGGTTTCATGGTGGGTGGATGTGATGGAGGAAGGGAGAGTTTTGAAACTCTACCCATTTCTCGGGGTGGCTGCCTCGCTCCTTCTTTCAGAAAAGAGCAGGCTGCGGTGCGGGGCAGGATGGGCAAACTATGCTATCCAGACAGACGGTTACATCATCCCCTGCCCGTGTATGTGGGGAATGAAGGAGTTCTACCTTGGCCACATATCTTCGAGCCACCCCCTAAAGCTGCGTGAGGTCGGTGTTGGAGCCCCATGCACCTCCTGCGATGTTTTCGACATTTGCGGCGGGAGATGTCTTTACGCGAATGTTGTGAAGGCTTGGGATGAAAAGGAATATTCGGTTGTTTGTGAATCGGTCAAAAGAATGATTGGGGCACTGCAGGAAAAGTTGCCGGAGATAAAAGAGCTGATTGAGGCTGGTAGAATAAAGATGGACGATTTCAGTTATATGAAGTTCAACGGGTGTGAGATAATCCCATGAGTGAAACTCCAGCTTAAATCCAGCCCCTTGCGGCCATTGTGTCTGATAGCCTCATTGCCGCCACTGAAAGAGCAGCCTTTCTCATAGAAACCCCGCGCCTTGCAGAAAACTCGAGGACTTCATCAAAAACTTCCAGAAGCGCCCCCCTGATGGTCTTGAAAGTTTCCTCCTTCTTTGTCCTTGTCCCAGATTTCCCCTTCCTCCACTCATCATAGCTTGCAACCACTCCTCCCGCATTTGCAAGGATGTCCGGGATAACAGCCACTCCTCTCTTTTCTAGGATTTCGTCCGCCCCTTTAGTTGTCGGACCATTTGCACCCTCCACGATGAGCTTGGCTCTTACTTCCCCGGCATTTCTCTCTGTAATAACATCCCCAACAGCGGCGGGAATCAGAATGTCAACATCCAGCTTCAGCAGCTCCTCATTTGTTATGAGCGCCCCAAACCCCGCAACACTTCCAGTCTTCGCACAGTATTTCCTCAGCTCCTCAATTTTCAGCCCATTTCTGTCAATAACCCCCCCTCTGGCATCGCTCACGGCAACAACTTTCGCCCCTTTTTCAGAGAGAAAGGTTGCCGCCCAGGAACCAACATTTCCAAAGCCCTGAATTGCAACCGTCATCCCAGAAATTTCCTCCTTGAGAAACTCTTTTGCGGCCCTCTCGCAGACCGCTGAAACCCCATAGCCTGTGGCCTCAAGCCTCCCAGGCAGCCCCCCAATCCCGATTGGCTTCCCGGTCACAGACTCCCTGATATGAGTTTCGCCGAAGATGTCCGCCATTTCAGAAGGTCCCGTCCCGAGATCAGGCGCGGGCACATAGTTCCCCGACACAAGCTCATACCTTATCTCATGCGCAAAACCATGCATGATGATTGCTTTCGCCTCTCTCGGGAGGCTGCTGTCCGCCACTATCCCTGCTTTTGCCCCTCCAAAGGGAAGGTCCATCAGAGCATTTTTGTATGTCATAAGCTCCGCCAGCCTAATCGTCTCCTCCAGAGTAACATCTTTCGACATCCTCACCCCTCCCTTATAGGGCGGTCCCCTCGCCATGCTGTGGTAAACAAGGTATGCGTGGATAACCCTGTAGCCTGTGGGAAGATGCCGTCTCAGCCTGAAGTGGATGATTCTGTCCGGCTCGCTCAGAAGAAAGACAGCTTTCTCAGGCAGCTCAGCGAGGCGAATAATTTCTTCGTCCAGCAGCATCCGAGAAACTTGATTTTACAGGAATATTAGCCTATGGGTGGAGATATCTGGTTGGGTCTGGAATTCCAGCTTTTTTGAACGCCATCTTCCTGTTGTTGCAGGACTCGCAGTGCCCGCAGTGATATTTTCCGTCCCGATAGCAACTCCAGGTAACTTCCAAGGGCACGCCAAGCTCTCTAGCAAGCTTCAGGACCTTGAACTTCGGTAGCCCGGCAAGAGGATTTTTTACCTCTATCTTCTTCTCAGTTCCAAGCTGGATCGCTTTGGTCATGGCGGCCGCAAATTTTCGCCTGCAGTCGGGGTAGAATTTTGCATCGTCGAGCTGTGGTCCATAGAATATTGCGTCCGCCCCAATTCTCTCAGCATATGCAACGGCGATGGAAATCATTATCCCATTTCTGAAGGGGACAATCACGGCGGGAGTGAATCTTGATGGCATTGGGATGGTTTTGTCCGTTAGCGCTGTAACTCCGGGGCCGTAAAGGTCTTTCAGAAATGAGATATCTACAATTTTGTGCTCTCTAGCTCCAAGCGCTTTTGCTATTTTCCTTGCGCTCTGAATCTCTCTCGATGCCAGCTGCCCGTAGTCGAAGGTCAGACAGTGTATCTCGTAGCCCTCCCTCTTCGCAACAGCGGCAGCAGTTGCGCTATCGGGACCACCAGAGATAAGACAAACAGCCTTTTTCATCATTCAGATTTGGTAACCACTGTTTAAAGTTTTTAACTTCCCAAACCCTGTTTACTCGAGAAGATGGAAAAGTACGCTGACCTCCACGTCCACACGAGCTTTTCAGACAGCATATACTCTCCAGAGGAGGTTCTCAGGAAAGCAAAGGAGGCCGGGCTGAGCGCTGTTGGAATCTGCGATCATGATTCTGTGAAAGGGATTGAGGAGGCGGTGAAGCTCGAGGAGAAATATGGGGTGGAAGTCATCCCCGGGATTGAGATGAGCACAGAGCTCCACAACCAAGAAATTCACATCCTCGGCTACTTCTTCAACTGGAGGGATCCCGGTTTCAAAGCCCTGCTGAAGACAATCCAGGAGGTGAGACTCTGGAGGGCGGAGCTGATAGTTACAAAGCTTCAGGGGCTCGGCTTCAACTTAGAGTTTGATGAGGTGAGGAAGGAGGCAAGTAGCGAATCCATTGGAAGGCCCCACATAGCAAGGCTGATGGTAAAGAAGAAGTATGTGGAAACCGCCGATGAAGCTTTTGAGAAATATCTGCGCGCTGGGGCCCCCGCCTATGTTGGAAAGTATGAGATGCTGCCAGAGGACGCCGTCAGAAAAATAAGGGAGATGCAAGGGATCCCAGTCCTGGCCCATCCGAAGTTCTCCGTGATGCCAGAGGATGAGTTTGAGCGGCTGGTGAGGCTGGGGCTGATGGGCGTGGAAGTTTATCACTCAAGGCACTCTCCCGAGGAGTCTGAGCAGTACCTGAAATTGGCGAGGAAGTATGGTCTTCTGGTCACCGGAGGGAGCGACAGCCATGGAGAGGAAGATCCAATAGGGTGCGTGAGGGTTCCCTACTCGCATGTAGCCGAGCTCAAAAAGGCTAAACTGAGTCTCCTGGGTTGATGTAAATGAAAAGGCTAAAAGTTAAGGCTGTGATTTCTGATCTCGACTGCACCCTCGTGTATACTCTCAAAAGATTTTTTGATGTTTTCAACGATGGGCTGGTAAAGCGCGGGATGAAGCCACTTCCACTGGAATTATTTTTCAAGCACTTTGTGGACGATACGCTGGACAACATCATAGCCCCTCCCTCTGAGCCGGGGAGAGAGGAGAAGCTTCACGAGTTCTGGATGGAGTTCCTCTGGAAATACAGGGAAGAGGACCCAGGAGCTGTGGTGATTCCCGGGGTTCTGGAAGCCCTTGAAGAAATCAATAGAGCAGGAATTCCAATTGCCGTGATGACGAGCTGTATAGTCCCGGTGGGGCGGCTAAAGAGGGAGCTGGAGCGCCTCGGAATTGGGAAATATGTGAAGGCCACGGCTACCGCCCACGATGTCCTGGAGAGACTTGAGAAAGGGAACCACTTCTGTAAGGTTGACATCATAAGGCTGGCGGCCGAGAGGCTAGGCATCCAGCCAAAAGATTGCGTGGTTGTGGGAGATTACTGGAATGACATCAGAGATGGAAAAAAAGCCGGGTGCAAAACAGTAGCCGTTCTTACAGGACTCATGAGGAAAAAGCTCCTTCAGAAGTATGGTCCAGATGCAGTTATTGAAGGCTTTGCCGACCTTCCAGGGCTCCTGGGGTTAAGAAGATGAGAACGATCAACGGGACAACATTTGGTAGCATAACTGTGGACGGCAGAACATATAACCACGATGTGTGGCTTTTTGTCACCGGAGAGTTGAGGAAACGCGACAGAAATCATGAATTCACCATCGATGAATTTGTGATGCTTCTCGAAGGCGGGCCTGAGGTAGTCGTTGTCGGAACAGGGCAGGCCGGATGCGTTAGGGTGGAGGACGAAGTAAGGGAGGAGGCCAAGAGAAGAAAAGTAGAACTCTTATGCTTAGAAACGCCAGAGGCCCTTAAAGTTTACAACAGGGTAGCGGTAGCGAAGAGAAAGGTTGCGGGAGCATTCCACGTGACCTGCTGAGGTGAAGGATGGTAAGAGCATTTGTGGCGGTAAAAATCAGCGATGAGGTAAGGCGGAAGCTGGTGGAGGTCCAGGGGGCGCTGGCAAAGGCGGGGGCGGAGCAGAAGCTGGTAGAACCGGAAAATCTACATCTCACGCTGAAATTTCTCGGGGAGGTGCAGCAGGAAAAAATTAGGAGGATTGCAGAGAAGGTGAGCGAGGCTGTGGCTGGGACGGAACCCTTTGACATTCACGTGGCTGGGATAGGAGCTTTTCCCAGCATCGGCTATGCGAGGGTCGTCTGGGCCGGGATGGCTGAGGGAAGCGAAAAGGTGGCGGAGGTACAGAAGAAGATAGATTCCGCTCTCACCTCCGTTGGGTTTTCGCCAGAAAGGGATTTTCACCCCCACATCACCCTCTCCCGCGTAAAGTTCGTGAGAGAAAAGGCGAAGTTTGTCGAATTTTTGAAGGAAATGGCAAAAGCTGATTTTGGGGTTACCAGAGTCGACTCGGTGAGTTTGGAGCAGAGCACATTGACTTCAAAGGGACCCATTTATTCAACCCTTGCCAAAGTTGAGTTACAGAGCTTGCGATGATCTTATCGAAGAAATTTTGACATGTTCAAATTTTGAGAAAATGGCGCCGGGGGGAGGACTCGAACCTCCGACCGCTCGGTTGCTGCATCCGGAATGGTCAGCCTTCAGAGATGGAGGCTCGCTCTTCATCCGCTCCCGGTTTTAACAGCCGAGCACTCTACCTACTGAGCTGTCGGGCCACCCAAAGGTGGAACCCCGGCATCCCGGCACCAATTGTTTCTCAATCAAACTTCTATAAACCTATTTCCGAGCCAGCCGCTTTAGCCCTCTAGCCATCAAGGAGAAGGAGCTCCTGAGGTTTTCCCTGTTGGAAAAATTTTTCACGATTCTTTTCAGGACCCCTTTTGGAAGTTTTCTGAGTTTCTCAGCCTCCTTGACCATCAGAGGCATCGCCCTCACAATGTTATCAACAATGGTTATGTCGGCCGCCCTGGACGTCCTTGACATCGGGTTTAGATCAACTGCGATCACACTCTTTCCAAGCCTCTTCAGCGCCTCCGTCCTGTCCCCATCCTCTAGAGGCACAAGAACAACATCGGCCGCAAGAATCCCTCTCCTGTCGACTTTCCTCCTGTGGCTCTGGATTTCGGGGATTCTGGCGGAAAACTTATGGTCAGCCCCAAGCACATCTCCCGCTCCATGCCTTTTCAACCAGCCAACGATTTTCTTCTCCCTCTCAGCAGAGCCATGGAAGAGGTTGACCTCAAGGGGTGCCCCAGTGATTTTTGAAAGTTTAACGAGTTCTCTTGGGACGAGAGCCGCAGCATTACCGTTAACGGAGATCACCGGCCGTCTGGCGAGAAGGAGCTGTGCAACCGCTGCTTTCACCGCTTTCCTGGCAAGGGGAGTTGTTTTTTCCCCCAAAAGATAGTCGAATGCTTCACCTCTCCCGTGGGCGGCGAGCCCTTCTGGCACAACCAGCCCCCTCCTGAACCCCTCTGCAAGCCTTTCCCTTATCCTCAGAGATTCTGCCCTTGGATGGTCGGGAGAAACCCAGCTCATCGAAGAACCCATTGGCAGCCACCCAAAAAGCTTTTTGAATACTCCGAGTGACTAAGAGATGGATGGGATGAAGGAATTGGTGCTCCCGGGGATTGCGCTGGTGATAGCAATTGTGGCGGTTGGGCTGGCGATTGCGATGGGTCCTTTGGGTATCGCTCTGGCCTTGGCGACATTGGGGGTTGCAACTGCTGTAGTCTACCAGTACACCTCAGTCCCCCCTCCAAGGAAGGAAGAGATAATCCTCGAGGATTTCTCATGGTGGGCCGACATCGGAGAGCCAGGAGCATCTCTGAGAGCCCTAGACCCGCCAGACCCATACATAGCATCCCAGATAGTTTCCTCAGATATGGGGATTCTGGCGAAAAACTCAGATCTTCTCTCGAAGAGGCTCTCGCTTCTTGAGGACAGAATTGAGTTTCAGGGCCTTTATGCGGGAGTCCTCTCCAAAGATGTAGAAAATGTGACAAACGCTCTCTCTGGGATGATTGCAACCCTCGCAAAGACAAGAGCCATTCCAGCAGACATGACAAAAAAGATGGATGAACAGGCCGCCATCCTCGACAGGATCGCCAACAAGCTTTTTGAGTTTGAGAAGGGGAAGTCTGAGGTTGTGAAGATTTACATCGATCCCCTGAGGAGGGCCGCGGAAAAACTTTCTAGCGACCTGAGGAGCGGCGCCGCGAATATCCTGAAGTTTGAAAAGCGATCGGCTCCACCGGGGTAAACATGGAAAAACCCCACATCAACCTAGTTTTCATCGGGCATGTGGATCACGGGAAGTCGACGCTCGTTGGCAGGCTACTTGTTGACATGGGAGTTGTGAAAGAGGAGGATGTGAAAAAGTTCGAGGCGATGGGTGACAAGGGGAAGTCCTTCAAGTTTGCGTGGGTGATGGACAGGGAGAAGGAGGAGAGGGAAAGAGGATTGACAATAGACATCGCCTACCAGAAGCTTGAAACCTCGAAAAATTTCATCACAATCATAGATGCTCCAGGCCACAGGGATTTCGTCAAGAACATGATCACCGGGGCAAGCCAAGCCGATGCCGCAGTCTTGGTTGTTGCGGCCGACGACGGGATAATGCCGCAGACTAGGGAGCATGCGGCCCTCGCTTTCACCCTCGGGGTAAACCAGTTGATCGTGGCGATAAACAAGATGGACCTGGTTGGTTTTGCGCAGAATGTGTATGAAAAGATAAGGGGAGAGACCCTCACGCTTCTCTCCAGCATAGGGTATAAAAATGCTGAGGAGTTTCCGATCGTTCCTATTTCGGCCTTTCATGGGGATGGTGTTACCACACCAAGCAGAAATCTCACCTGGTATAAAGGGCCAACTCTTCTTCAGGCACTTGAAACTCTCGTTGAGCCCGAGAAGCCAATTGATAAACCCCTAAGAATCCCCATCCAAGATGTCTATTCGATAACCGGAGTTGGAACGGTGCCCATCGGGAGAGTTGAGACTGGGGTTTTGAAGGTTGGAGATACAGTAGTTTTTGAGCCGGCCGGCGTGCGGGGGGATGTGAGGTCCATAGAAATGCACCACCAGCCGATTCAAAAGGCCGTGCCCGGGGACAACATAGGGTTCAATGTGAGGGGTGTTTCAAGAGAGCAGATTTCTAGAGGGGATGTTGCAGGACATCCTGAGAATCCCCCCAGGGTCGCAAGAGAATTTACTGCTAAGGTTGTAATCCTCTCCGCCCCGACGGAGATTTCCCCGGGATTTACACCCCAGTTTCACTGTCATGCCGCCAACCGCCCTGGAACAATAACACAAATCCTTCAGAAAATCGACCCTAGAACCGGAGCAGTTGTGGAGGAAAATCCAAAAAGCCTTAGAAAGGGAGATGCTGGAGTTATCAAGGTGATGCTGGCAAAGCCCATGGTGATAGAGAAGGCCAGTGAGCTCTCAGAGCTAAGCAGATTTGCGGTGAGGCATGGTGGGCAGACGATAGCCGCCGGCCTTTGCGTCGATCTTGTACCGGCAAAGTGAAAATTCAAAGCGAACATCTCATGAAAGGACAAATTTCACGGTTTCAGAAACCCAACAGCATCTCCTAAATATTTATACACTTCAACCCCTCACTTTCTGTGGAGGTAATTAAATGGTAGACAAACTTCTGGAGCTGTTTGACACAAAGAAAGTGAAAATCTATGACCTTTCGCAGCCGCTCGGAATCCACACCCCATTCTGGCCCTACTACCCGCCATTTGAGATGAAGTACTTCAAGAGGAAACCAGAGCATGGGGTGAACGCCCAGTACATCCAGACATCCCTCCACATAGGCACCCACTTGGACGGCCCGAGACACTTCTTGACGAGAGGGAAGACCATCGACCAGGTACCGATCGAGTGGGCGTGCGGTCCAGGGGTAATCGTAGACCTCACAGACGAGATGGATGACCTCGCCATCTACACCCCAGAGATGATTGAAAAGCGCGTGGATGTTAAGGATGGAGATATCCTCATTCTCCACACTGGCTGGCACAAGTATGGCTACGGTGGTTCGGAACCTGACGAGGAGCGCTACATTCACTACCACCCGGGAGCTGACAGAAGGATGGTTGATTGGCTGATAAAGAAGAAGATCAAAATCTGGGGAGTAGATGCAGTTTCCACCGACCACCCAATGAACCTTCCAATTGGCCGCTTTTTGGGCAAGGGGACCTTCGGCCACTGTGAGAGGGTGAGAGCACTTGCTGAGAAAAAGTTTGGCAAGGAAAATGTGGACAAGCTGTTCCCGCCAGAGGACTACCAGCTCACCCACAATGCACTCTTCCCGAAGGACTGCATCCACCTCGAGAACCTTGGAGGGCAGATCTCAGCCCCAGAACTCCAGAACCGCAGATGCGTGATCAGCTGCCTGCCGGTGAAGTTTGAGGGTGGGGAGTCTGCCTGGGCGAGAGTAGTTGCAATGATCTCAAAGTGATTGCTCAAAGCAAAATTTATTTTTCTTTTTTTGCTTCTTCAACCCAGGCAAACTTCTTTTGCAGGGTTTTGGGGTAAATCTTTTTCCAGTCGTAACCGATTTCTCCGGCCCAGATGGCGTAAACTCTCGGGTCTATGTAGCTCTTCAGGGATGTCCCTAGGTTATAATCTCTGGTTTCCCTGGCTAGTTTTAATTTCAATTTTGCGCTTTCTATCTTTTTCTCCATCGATTCAATTCTTCTTTTCATCTGCTCTTTCAGCTTGGTTTTTCTTTCGGAAAACTCCTTCCTGGAATTATCTATTCGCTTTTTTTCCTCTTTCATTCTCTTGAGCAGCTTCGAAACCATCTTTCTGTTCTTCCGCCTTCTTGCCTCCTCCAGCTTCTTCTCAATGATATTCAATTTCTCCCGTCTCTGGGCGATTTTTGTGTCAAACTTTTTCTCAAGCTCCTTCTCAGCCACGACAAACTTCTCCTTCAGAGCCTCCAGCTTCTCTCTCATCCCCCTCAATTTCTCCTCCTTCTTTTCCATCGACTCCCTCCAGTTCTTTGGCAGCTTTCTCTTGTGGTGGCATTCAATTGCGGCCTGAAGGTTGGCCATCGTCGCCACATACTTCTTCATCTCCTCTGGGCTACTTTTCTCAATCCCGCTGCGGGAAAGAAAGTCAGAGACGACTTTTGTCGCATGGTAAGTTCGGAAGACCTTGGCGGTCAATCCCGGCATGGCCTCATTCAAAAATTCATTCACAAGTTCAGATCTCACCCCGTCAAAAATTTGCTCCCGCGGCCCCTTCATAAAACTTCTAATGTTCTCGATCACTTGAGCCGGGAGTTCCACCTCTTTCACCCATCTCACAGAATCCTTCCCAAGAAAGTCGAATGTTACTCTTCCATCACCGCCAATCTTCACATGAGAACCTCTCAGGGTAGTCGCTCCAACTGTGTCCGCCTCATCCTTGTCCTTCTCATCCCCCACCCTGAACTTTAATGTGTCAATGAGATACGCTACTGTGGCTATTTTTCTTCTCAGGGGGTCCTCAGCCGTCAGCCCCTTCCAGATGTGCTCCCTGACTTTAGGCAGATACTCCTCAAGCTTTCTTGCAGTGTCAAACTTCTCTCTTTCCCTTATCTGTCTGAGGGCTGCACTTTCAGCTATCCATACATATTTCATCTTCCCTGTCAGCTTGTCCCTCCATTTTGCGACCCAGAGAGCGTTTGGATCAAATTCTACTCCTCCCCAGGGTTCTCCCGTCGGCGTCGGAGGGGGATCGCATGAAAGATTCAAAATGATATCGGAATATTTGACCCTTGGCTTCCATCTTCCCCTGAGAGGATGTTTTCCCCGTCCCATGAAGATGCAGGGCGGCTCAACCATATAATTTCCTATTTCGACTTTTTCCCCGTTAATTATCGCATACCCATACTTCTCCTTTTTCTCTTCCCTCGCCCTCTTCCTCTCCTCGGCCAGCCTCTTTTTCTCTTCCTTTGTCATTTTTTCCTTGGCGATTTTTTGCTCATCAACCCATCTGATGATTTCTGAAAAATCGAAGTCCTCGGGAGACACCTCCTCCTGAATCCCAAGAGCTTTGGAAAAATCGCTGAAAAAATTCCTGACGAAAACAGGATCTTTAACATAGTCGGTTCCAAGCTTCTTCACCCATGCCACGGCCATCTCCTCCTGCTCGGGGGTAAGGGCTATCCGTTTACCGCGGTACCTTATTTTGAAGCCGATTGGCTCATACTCCGGGATGAGAACACCATTGTGCTTTATCTCCCAAATTCTCGCAGGCCACAGCTTCTTCATACTCCCATTCAGAAAAGACCTCGGCTTCTTATACTCTTTTGCCGGCGTGCGTGTCTATAGATCCTCTCAAACTGTGCTCATTTTCTAATTTCCCTTGCTGCATCCAAAATTGCATCGATTATCTGCCTGTAGCCTGTGCACCTGCAGAGAATTCCTCCTATCGCTTCCTTCACCTCTTCTTCAGTCGGGGCGGGATTTTCTCTCAAGAAAGCTTCGGCCGCAAGTATAAAGGCAGGCGCGCAGAACCCACACTGGACCGCCCCATGCTCGATGAACTTCCTCTGAACGGGAGTAAGCTGACCATCCTTTGCAAGGCCTTCTACCGTTGTCACCTCTTTTCCATCGGCTTCTACCGCCAGCACTAGGCAGGACTTCACCGGGACTCCATCAACCAAAACTGTGCAAAGACCGCAGTCCCCCCTCTCGCACGCGCATTTCGGCCCAGTTATCCCAAGGTCCTCCCTCAGAAATCGCAGAAGGGTGCGGTTGGCCTCTACCTCGGCCACAAATGGCTCGCCGTTGACTTTCAGAGAAATCCTGTGCCTAGACATCACTTCACCCCAAGAAGCTCCTTCAGCCCCCTCTCCACCAAGACTCCTGCCATGTGGAGTCTATACTCTCTGCTCGCCCGCACATCAGAGATCGGGGAAATCTTTGCACGAACAGTCTCCACAGTCTTCTTGATTTTCTCTTCCACCGAGCCCTCCTCCCTAAAAATCTTTCCAACCTCCTCGATTAAAATCGGGGTTTTGTAAACCGATGAAAGGGCTATTCGAACATCTCTCCCGCCGTCGGCCACCAGCAGTGCAACCCCAACAACAGCGAGATCCTCACCCCTCGTCCTTCCCCACTTCAGATATCTCCCAACGCTTTCTTTTGGCGGCTCTGGAATGATAACGGCTGTGACCAGCTCATTTGGTCCAACGATCGTGCGCTTTACCCCCACAAAAAACTGCCTGATGGGAACTCGGCGCACCCCGGCTTTCCCCGCAACCTCCACCTCAGCGTTGAGGACAAGAAGAGCTGGAGCCGTGTCTGCCGCTGGCGAGGCGTTGCAGATATTCCCCACCAGCGTTGCCCTTTGCCTGAGGATGGGATCTGCAAGGACCCTGGCGGCGTCCCAAAGAACATGAAACTTTTCTCTCACGATCTCGCTCTTGAGAAGCTGGGCAAGAGTAGCTGTTGCACCGATTCTGAGCCCCGCCCTCTCAGAGTAGGAAATCTCACCGAGCTCTTCCACCCCTTTTAAATCTATAACGTGTTTCGGCCTGAGAATTCTATCTCTCATCAGGACGAAAAGATCTGTGCCACCGGCAAAAACCTTTGCTTTCTCCCCATACATTTCCAGCAGCCCAACTGCCTCTTCAACAGTGCTGGGCCTGTGGTAATCGAATTTCGTCATCATCTTCTTTCCCTACTCAACTTTTTCCAGATCCTCTCCCTCGACAGCGGGAGGTCAAAGAAATCTACGCCCACAGCATCGTAAATGGCGTTTGCCACTGCCGCTGCAACTCCTATGGTCGGGTGCTCGCCTATCCCCCTCGCCCCATAGGGAGCGTTACGCTGGGGATTTTCTATCAAGATCGGGACAAATTTTTCCGGGATGTCTTGGCTCCTGAAAATTTTATAATCGGTGAGGTTGTTGTTCAAGAGCTTTCCTTTTTCATCAAAGATAAACTCCTCCATCATTGTTGTCCCGAGACCCTGAACAACCCCTCCGTAAATCTGCCCCTTCACAAGCAGCGGGTTCAGGGCCTTCCCGAGGTCCAGCGCCGTTACTATTTTCAGAATTCTCAAATCCCCAGTTTCAGGATCAACCTCCACTTCAGCTCCCTGAGCACCGAAGGTCCACATCAGGGCTGGTCTCCCCTGCCCAGTCTCGGAATCTAGAAATGTCAGGCCTTCTGCGGTATAGTATCCATATCCAAGGAGCGGCCCCTTTATTCCTCTCCCATCTGGCAGGATCCCGGCGGTTGCGATGGTGGCAAAAGAAACGCTCTTCTCAGGCTCCCTCTTCACATAGACTTTCCCACCGCCAACCTCAAGCCCCGTCACCGGTACTCCAAGGAGAATGCTAGCGGTTTCCTTCATCTTGTTCTTTAGATCTTCGATTGCCATCAGGACAGCATTTCCATCCATGAAGCTTCCCCGGCTCGCGACAGTCTGCCAGGAGTAGGGGGAAGTGTCTGTGTTTCTTTCCCTCACAACGTCAACTTGCTCCAAGGGGATTCCAAGACCTTCCGCGACCATCTGGGCAAAAGCCGTTTCAGTTCCCTGTCCCATCTCAGTGAGTCCTAGGGAAAGGACTACTGTCCCATCTTCGTTCACCTTCACGATAGCGGAGGAAGAAGTGTAAGAGGGCATGGCCGGACACTTCCACAGAGCCGCTATCCCGATTCCCCTGAATTTCCCTTTTTTTTCACCCCACCCAAGCTCCTTTGCAACTGCAATGAGACACTGATCAACCCGCCCACAGTCTTCCGCGAGCTTTTCTCCCGTCGGGGTTATCTTCCCCGGAAGTGCAGCATTCTTCAACCTGAATTCCAGTGGATCCATTCCAATTTCCCTAGCTACTATATCCATCTGGCGCTCTGTTGCCCAGTGAAACTCCACATGACCGAAGCCTCTGTAAGCCGTCCCATATGGATGATTTGTGTAAACAGTGATGCTGTCGCACTTCACATTTGGAATATCATATGGCCCAGTGCATGCGTACCCTCCAGCCCTTCCAACATTTACAGCATAATCCGCATATGCTCCAGAGTCCCAGATGTAGAGAATTTCTTCAGCAGTGATCCTTCCATCTCTTTTAACGCCAGTTTTTATCTTTGCATACATCCCCTGTCTTACTGCTGCTGTGTTAAACTCCTCTTCCCTCGTCATCGTTAATTTCACCGGGCGGCCGCCGGCTTTCTTTGAGAGGAGGACCACGAGAGGCTCCCAGTGGAGACCTGCTTTTCCCCCAAAACCCCCACCGATGAATGGAACCCTGACTGTGATTCTGCTGGTGGGGATATTCAGACCAGCGCTCAGAAGATGCCTCACCGCGAAGGGCGACTGGGCGCTCGTCCAGACAGTTATGTGGCCATCGGGACCCCACTGCCCAATGCTTATATGAGGCTCCATCTGGACATTCTGGACCATCGGCTGGCTGAACTCATTCTCCACAACAACATCTGCCTCTTTAAAACCCTTCTCAACGTCCCCTTTCCTCAGCTTAAAGTGGTTGGCTATGTTTGTTCCAGGTTTTGGATAGATGAATGGGGCGTGGAAGTATTCGCCGAGATCCTCGTGAACAAGCGGAGCTCCTTCTTTTAAGGCTTCCCTAGGATCAAAAACCGCCGGGAGCTCCTCATATTCGACCTCGACGAGTTCAACCGCATCCTCAGCAATTTCCTCTGTATCCGCCGCTATCGCAACAACTGGTTCTCCAAGATATCTCGCCTTTTTTCTCGCCAGCACATATTTGTCAGACATATAAATTCCAAATCTGTAAGGAAGTTCTGCCCCTGTGAGGACGGCCCTGACCCCCGGCAGGCGCTCCGCCCTGGAGGTATCGATCTTAACTATTCTCGCATGGGCGTATGGGCTTTTGAGAAGGCGTGCATAGAGCATCCCGGGGAGCTTTATATCAGCGGTGTAGATTGCGCTCCCAGTAACTTTTTCAACGGCATCTATGCGGGGAACTTCCTTGCCCACATACCTCGGTCCTTCCATCCTTCCACTCACACTTTTCTCCAATCGTTTAAAGTCTTTACCGAGCGCCGAGATTTCCACAGAGCGTGCCAGCAATGTTTTCTAAAGCATCCGGGCAGGATTTCTCCCCGTGCCTCCATCAACGGTCGGCACCAGCACTATTTCATCCCCGCTTTTCAGAACAGTTTCTGCGGTGGCCGGGACTCCATTTACATTTATGAGAGCTATGGAGGCCGGATGGTACTTCAACTTCTCCATGAGATCTCTCACCATAGCTCCATCTCCAATTTCCACTTCTTCCCATCCCTTGCTAGCGGCCAGCCGCACCCTGACTTTCATCACTAAAACTTCTCCAAGGATTAATAAGTTAGTTTTTTAAATGTCTCGGCGGATTTCAAGTGAGAGCATGAAAATCGCCATCCAAGGGCTCGGTGAAGTCCCAGTTCCGATTGTCCTGGTGATGGAGAATGAGAAGCCCGATATTTCCCACATAATCTGCTCCCAGTATCAGCTGAGGCATGTGGCCACTGAAGCCGGATATTCAAAACCGAACAAAGAGGTAATCGATGAAGCTGCGGGAAGGCTTGGGATAAATGTTCAGTATCACGTCTGCGATGTTTTCAGCCCTCAAGAAGTTGGAAGGGTTATCGGAGATATCTTGGAAAAAATTGATACAAAAAATGATGAATTGATCATAAACTACACCGGTGGGAGCGCCGTGGTGAGACTCCTCCTTGGGACAGCAGGGATCATTTCCTCCACCCTGATGAAGGCGAAAGTGGTTTATGCAATAAGGTATCCCTCCGGAATTGTAAAGACAGAGGATCACACGGAAGCCCTCAGGGACATCTTCAGGCGTCTTTCGATAATTCCATGAGGCCGATGGCTTTGCTTCTGCGCGAGTTCAAATGTCTGAAATGCGGAAGAGTTTTGAAACCTGAAAGGAACCTTTATGTCTGCACAGCCTGCGGTGGGAAGATAGAAGCAGTTTACGATTATGAGAAAATCAAGCTGGAGAAAAAACATCTAGAGAAGCGCGCGCCAGGTGTCTGGAAGTACAAAGAACTCCTGCCGGCAGAAAAAAGGGTGACGCTTGGGGAGGGAGGAACCCCCCTTCTAAAGAGCGGGAAGCTTGCCGAAGAACTAGGATTGAAGAACCTCTACCTGAAAGATGAAACGAGAAATCCCACCGGCTCCTTCAAAGACAGGATGATGGCCGTCGGAGTCTCAAAGGCGGTTGAGTTTGGGGCGGAGGCTGTCGTGACTGCTTCCAGCGGCAACGCTGCGATTTCGCTGGCCGCTTATGCAGCAAACGCCGGCCTCACCTGCTATGCATTCGTCCCAGCGACGGCTCCAGAAAGCAAGATTGCACAGCTTTCAATGCACGGGGCGAAAGTCGTGAAGGTCGCCGGGAGAAGGAGAGGGGATCCAACCTATGAGATGATGATCGAGGGATGGAAGAGGTTTGGGTGGCACCCGATTCCCAGCGCGGGAGCATTCAATCCCTACCACTGGGAGGGAATAAAAACACTTTCCTATGAGGTCTGTGAGTCCCTCGGATGGAATTCTCCAGACTGGATTTTTGTGCCGACGGGAGCCGGGACCCTCCTTTCCGGTACCGCAAAAGGATTCTTTGAATTCCAGCACCTCGGTCTCATAAAAGATCTCCCGAGGATCGTATGCGTTCAAGCAGCTGGCTGTGCTCCTTTAGTTAATGCTTTCAAGAAAAATATTCCTCCAGAAAAGATAGAGACCTGGCCAAGCCCAAAGACAGTTGCGGGGGGATTGATCGATCCATATCCATGGGACGCCAACACAGCGTTGCCGGCGCTGAAAAAAACGGGAGGAACTGCTGTTGCGGTCACTGACAGAGAAATTCTGGAAGCAGAAAAATCGCTTGCAAGAAAAGAGGGAATTTTCGCTGAGCCATCTGGAGCAGCCGGAATTGCTGGGTTAAAAAAGCTTCTTGAGGAAGGCCTGATAGAAAAATCTGACATTGTCGTTGTCGAGATAACTGGAGCGGGCCTGAAAGACATAAAAACTGCGATGAAAATTTCCGAGCCCCCAACAACCATCAAGGGCAATCTTAAAGATCTGGAAAATATTCTTACGGCCTAAATCACCCGAGTCTCCCCAGCTTTCGCTGCTTTATCCTGCGCATTTTTCTCCTCATCCTCTTCCTGACCCATTTCCACCTCATCCGCCTTCTCTTCTTCCATTTCCTAGGCCGCTTTCCCATAAAGCACCAACATCCAATCTGAGAGCTGTATTAAAACCTCTATGGAAGCTCGATGTTGAGTGTTACTTTGCGCAGCGGAAGAGGAAGAGCTCTTCAAATGGAAGCTTCTTCTGCAGAAAGTTGAATTTCAGCCCAGAGAGTTTTAGCATTTGGATGGTTTTCGGGATGTCTGACAAAGAGGATTGCACAAAAACCGCGCGCCCTCCTAGCTCCAAGTGCTCTGGGAATTCTTGGAGAAATCTCTCGATGACCCTCCTTCCATCGACGCCGCCATCCCAAGCCTTTTCCAGCCATCCTCCCTTTGCTTCCTCGGGATCGGTGGGCAGATAGGGAGGATTGAAAATTATCTGGTTAAAGCGTTCCCCCTTCACAGGTTTGAAGAGATCCCCGATCCTGAAATCAATTTTTCCGTCAACTCCATTCGCCGCGGCATTTCTTCTTGCACACTCTATGGCTACTGGGTTTATATCTGTGGCAACTACATTTCCCCCTGCTTTTGCTGCGATAACCGCTAGCATCCCACACCCAGTTCCCAGCTCAAGTACTTTCTCTCCAGCCCTGACCTCAAGATTCTCCGCGAGAAAAAATGTGTCCTCCGCTGGCTCATAGACATCTGGAAGAACTGAGAACCGTAGCTCCCTCCAATAAACAATCTTCACTTCTGGGGCAGGAGCTGGAGGTTCACATGAACTTCCTGTAAATTCTTTTGAGTTCTTCCTCAGCACTTTCATGAACGGCCACGAGCGAGATGGCAGTTTTTTCCACACTTTCATTAAAGATGAAGGGGGTTGTTGCTTTCTTCTCAAGCTCCTTGAACTCTCTTATCAGACGGATCGACTCCATTACCTCCCTCTCGATTATATTGAAATATTTCGCGCCATTGAACTGCTTCTGGGGAGGAGCCTCTGCAGCGGGAGTTTCTTTCACCATCGGCCTTCCGAGTACCCTTTCAACAAGGGGTCTGATATTCTCGGTTTCTTCTTTCATCTTTTCCCTCGTTGCTTCAAGCTGGGTCGCCCACTCAGTCAGGCTTGTTTTTCTCGTCCTCATGTATCTTTCATATGCTCTACTGAACTTCTCCATTGCCACCAAATAGTCGTAAAGTCTACGTATGTATTTGGAGGCAACGGCCTCCATGGGTGCTGGTTTCTCCGCTTTTTTTGCCCCCGCCTTTGGCTGAGTCTTGGCGGCTTTTGCCATCGATAAAACTGTTTCCCCGGCTTTAAATCCATTTCCGGAAAAGAGTGAAAACCCTTTTTTGACCGGAGCGAATGTATTGTTGGCGGCAGTAGTCTAGCTTGGTCTAGGACACGTGCCTGCCACGCACGTGACGCGGGTTCAAATCCCGCCTGCCGCACCACAAAAGATCATGAGAAATCTCCGCCTATTATTCCTAACAGTTATATTAAAAGCAAAAATATAAATAATGGGATTATCATCAGTATTGTTGATCATGGAGGAGAAAAAATGGCCGAAATTCAAAGGTCTGTGGAGGAGATAAATGAGAAGATCCGGCGCGGTGATGCCGTCGTAGTGACTGCAGAAGAAATGGCAGCGTTAGTCAAAGAAAGAGGCGTCACAAAGGCTGCAGAAGAGGTTGATGTTGTGACGACTGGGACATTTGGACCGATGTGCAGCTCTGGTGCATTTCTCAACTTCGGCCATGCAGATCCTCCCATCAAGCTGGGGGGAGGCGAGATATATCTAAACGATGTGCCGGCATACGCCGGGCTCGCCGCCGTCGATACCTATATCGGTGCCACATCCATCTCCAGAACCAAAGGCTTGGAGTATGGTGGAGGGCATGTGATAGAAGATTTGGTTCGCGGTAAAGAGATAGAGCTACGAGGCACCGGCTACGGGACAGACTGCTACCCGAGAAGAGAAATAGAAACCACGATCACGATCCACGATCTCAACCAGGCAATTTTCTGCTCCCCCAGAAACGCCTACCAGCGTTACAATGCAGCGACAAACTCACGCAATGAAATAATCTACACCTACATGGGGACCCTTTTGCCAAATTTTGGTAATGTAACATTTTCTGGGTCTGGTGTGTTGAGCCCGCTAGGAAAGGATCCCGACTATAAGACGATTGGAATTGGAACTAGGATTTTCGTGGGCGGTGGTCAGGGCTACATTGCTTGGGAGGGAACCCAGCACAATCCCCAGGAAGCTTTTGGGACGATTACGGCGATTGGCGACTTAAAGCAAATGAACCCCAGATATCTGCGTGGTTGCACCATCCACAAATATGGGACATCCCTTTTTGTTGGAATAGGAATTCCGATTCCTGTGCTGAATGAAGAAATCGCTAGAAAAGCTGGCACAGATGAATCCGAAATAAAAACACGCATCCTGGACTATGGGGTTTCCAGAAGGGTTAGGCCAGTCGTCCGAGAGGTTTCATATGCAGAGCTGAGAAGTGGGAAAGTTGAAATAGGTGGAAAGGAAGTGCCGGTGAGCCCTTTGAGCAGCTTCAAGATGGCCAGGGAGATTGCAAATATTCTGAAGCGGTGGATAGAGAAAGGAGAATTCTTCTTGACAGTCCCAGTTCAGAGGCTACCAATGGAAAGAGCATTTAAACCGATGAAGCAGACGGCTCCCGTAAAATTTGCAAAAGAGGCAATGACTCAGGAAATCGTGACGGCCAGACCAGAAGACCCCATAACTCTCGCCGCCAAGATTTTCGCGGAGCGAGGGTTCGATCATCTTCCAATCACAGATCACTCGGGAAAGCTTGTGGGAATAGTGACTTCATGGGATGTTGCCGTATCTGTTGGAACTGGCAAGAAAAAATTGGCCGAAATAATGACTACTAAAGTCATCACAGTAAATGAGAACGAAACGTTAGACGCTGCTATAAGGAAACTTGAAAAATTCAAAATCTCTGGAATGCCTGTGGTAGACGAAAGTGGGAGGCTTAAGGGGATCATAACCGCGGAGGACATAGCCAAGCTATTGGGGAGGTGAAACGATGAAAAAAAGATTTCTTTTGCGGTATTCTCCAGCGAGAGCCGCGGAGCCTATTCTCTCCTGGGTGATAAAGGAAACCGGGGTGCTTTTGAACATCTTGTACGCAGAGTTCCGCACGCAGGGAGGGGAAATACTGATTGCAACAGACGCTCAACCCGAGGAGATACAGAGAGTCGTGGATCTTTTCCGGCAAAAGGGTGTGGAGATTCTCGAGATAAAAGAAGCAATCCGACTAGACCGGGAGTCCTGTGTGGACTGTGGTGCCTGTCTCTCCCTCTGCCCCACAAGAGCCCTCTACATGGATGATGAGAAATCCGTCTGCCTCGATGAAGAGAAATGCATCTACTGCAAGCTCTGCGTGCCGGCCTGTCCTGTGCGGGCGCTTGCAGCTCCAAAGTTTGAGTGATCTCCATGCATGAAAAGACTTGGATGTTTAAAGAAACAAGATTGAGGATAAAATGCGACATGAAAGAAGCGATAGATGTAGCAATAGACGCCGCATTTAGAGCTAGGTGGGAAATAGAAAAAACCATCGCCCGATATCCTGAGTTTAGATGGTCGTTAATGCCGATTGAAATTCCAGGAAACCATCACAGAGTTGTAGAGCTCATGTTAAAAGCTGGAAAAATTGCTGATGTTGGGCCTTTTGCAGCGGTGGCTGGTGCAATCTCGCAAGTAGCCATGGAAGCAGCCCTTGAAGCTGGGGCAACCGACATCATCGTGGAAAATGGGGGAGACATTGCGCTAGCCGGTAGCCGAGAGTTTCGAGTGGGAATTTTTGCCGGCGAAAGCACAAGCTCTCTCGGCTTCCTCGTCAGACCTGAGGAGTTGCCCTTGGGTATATGCACGAGTTCTGGAACAGTGGGACATTCCATAAGCTTTGGGGATTCAGACGCCGTGGTAGTTGTGGCTAGAGAAGCTTCCATCGCAGATGCGGCGGCAACTTCTATTGGCAACGCCGTCAGAGGAGAAAATTTGTCTCAGTCTATCCATCTCGGGCTTGAGAGGGCGAAAAAAATCCCAGAGATCTTTGGATGCTTGGTGATAAGAAAAAATCAGATTGGAGTGTGGGGGAAATTGCCAGAGCTGATCACAAGTTCTGAATCAAAAGAGATTTCCCACACAATTTCAATGTATCAGAAGTATGCTCCGCCGGCCTTCTTATTTTCGGCACCCAAATCACTATATTTATAGAATTTGTAGATGTTACCGGTGAGTTTCTTGCCCAGGAGAAAATACGGCCACATGGTTCACGCCTTGCCACAACCACCGCCGCCCGAGAAATGCAGATTTTGTAAGCTCGGCCGGTTTTGTCCATACCACTCGAAAGGCTACCAAAAACCAGCCAAGTGAAATGGGCTATTTTTTAAGTGCACAGAAGTGGGCGAGCATCGCTTCAAGCTGGATGCGCTCGTTCGCCCCCATTGCTATCCTGAATGAGAAATCTCCAACCTTTTCGATGAGCTCCAGCTTTTTCTCCTCCGGCACCTGAAGAGCAAAAATTTCCCTGTGCACTTGAGCGAGAATGTCTTCCCCCGCCAGCCCCTGCTCTAGGAGAAGAGAGTAAAGCTTCTCCCTCGCCTGCTCAAACTTTCCATCCAGAGCCAGCGTGAGCATTTGCCTCACATCCTCCGGCCTCGCCATCGCAACCACCTCATAGATGGTTTTTTCATCAATTTTTTTCTTCACCGTTGCAGCTGCCTGTAGAATGTTTATTGCCCTCCTCATGTCACCCTCAGAGAGCTCGGCAATTGCCTTGTATGCCTTTGGATCAATTGTCAGGCCCTCCTCCTTCGCTATCCTCTTTAGCATCTTTTGTATGTCCTCTTCACCAAGTTTTTTAAACCTGAAAACCGCGCATCTCGATTGGATAGGTTCTATAATTCTGCTCGAGAAGTTGCAGTCTAAGATGAACCTGCAGATGTTAGAATACATCTCCATCGTCCTCCTCAAAGCATGCTGGGCATCCGCTGTGAGGGCATCTGCCTCGTCAAGGAGGATGAGTTTGAATGGGACATCTCCCATCGCAAGCCTCCTCGCGTAATCCTTCACCTTGGTCCTGATGGTATCTATCCCCCGCTCATCTGAGGCGTTGAGCTCGAGGAAGTTCTGCCGCCACCCCTCTCCAAAAAGCTCGCGGGCTATGCAGAGAGCAGCAGTTGTTTTCCCCGTCCCGGCTGGTCCCGCAAAGAGAAGGTGGGGGAGCGATTTCTTTGTCACAAAATTCTGTAGCCTAGAAACAATTTCTGTCTGCCCGACCATCTCCGAAAGCTTTTGTGGTCTATATTTCTCGACCCAGACGTCCTCCTCTCCTACCACCATATCCCCCAAATTTCTCGCATCACGCTTAAAAATGGATTTTGGATGTGAGTGGCGCCGGTTTCGAACATTTGAGATTGGAGTCCGAAAGCTTCCTGGACTGATATTTTAAAGGAAGAGTTCAGATTAAGTTGTGCTATGATAAAACCTGCAGAGAAATCTTACAATGCCCCAAAGACGGAGAAAGAGATCCAAAGCTGGTGGGAAAGGGAAAGAATCTACGAAAAGGTGAAAGAGTTGCGCAAAGATGGGCAGCCCTGGTACTTCCTGGATGGCCCCCCCTACGCTAGTGGAGCCATTCATCTCGGAACCGCATGGAACAAGATAATTAAAGATGTTATTCTCAGATACAAGAGCGCCCGGGGCTTTAACATTAGGCGACAGCCTGGCTGGGACTGTCATGGATTGCCAATAGAGGTCAAAGTCGAGGAGAAGCTGGGCATTACCTCAAAGAAGGAGATAGAGGGAAGGATAGGGATAGCTGAGTTCATCAACAAGTGTAAGGAGTGGGCAATGGAGCATGTTAGCGTCATGACTTCTCAATTCAAGCGGTTGGGCGTCTGGATGGACTGGGACTCCCCCTACATCACCTTCAGGAATGACTACATCGAGGCTGCTTGGTGGACGCTGAAAAAGGCCTATGAAAAAGGGCTGATGAAAAAATTCATGAGGGTCATTCACTGGTGCCCCAGGTGTGAAACGGCATTGGCTGAGCACGAGGTGAGAGGGGAGTACTATGATGTTCGGGACCCGTCCATCTATGTGCGGTTCAAGATAAGAGGAAAGGAAAATGAATATCTCCTCGTGTGGACGACCACTCCATGGACCCTCCCCGCGGACATGGCTGTCTGCGTTCACCCAGCCTATGAATATGCGAAGGTGAAGGTTGGTGAACAGACATACATCTTGGCGTGGGGGCTTGTGGACAGGGTGATGGCCGAGCTAGGAATTTCTGACTATCACGTCGTTGAAGTTATCCTTGGGAAGGAGCTGGAAGGGATCCAGTATGAGCATCCGCTCCTTGAAGAGGTTCCAAAACAGCAGGAATTCATTCAGCATCATAGGGTGATTCTCGGAGAGCATGTGACGTTGGAAGAGGGAACGGGGTGCGTCCACACGGCTCCTGGCCATGGTGAAGAGGACTTTGAGGTTGGCCAGAAATACAATCTCCCTGTTTTTTCACCCGTGGCCCCCAACGGAACTTTCACCCAGGATGCAGGGAAGTATGCGGGAATTTTTGTGAAAGAAGCAGATCCCACAATAATTCAGGACCTCGCAAAGAAAGGGGTTCTAATGAAGGGCGGAACAATAGTTCACTCCTATCCCCACTGCTGGAGGTGCAAGACGGCCCTCCTCTTCAGAGCAACCGAGCAGTGGTTCATTGTTGTGAAGGATATGAAAAAGGAAATCTTGGAGAAGAACGCAAGAGGAGTGAGGTGGATTCCCCAATGGGTTGCCACGAGATATGAGAATGGAGTAGCATCGGTTGGAGACTGGTGTATCTCCAGGCAGAGGTACTGGGGAATTCCTCTTCCCATCTGGGTGTGCGAGAAGTGTGGGGAAATCACAGTGGTGGGTGGAATGGAGGAGCTAAAAGCCCTTGCGCCGGGGACTCCATCCGACCTTGATCTTCACCGCCCTGCTGTCGATGAAATAACTTTCCCCTGCAACTGCGGTGGAAAGAAGCGGAGGGTTCCAGATGTCCTCGATGTGTGGTTTGACTCCGGGGTAGCCTCCTGGGCGAGTTTGGATTATCCAAAGAAGGAGATGGAAAGATGGCCCGCAGACTTCATAACTGAGGGAGAGGACCAGGTCACAAAGTGGTTCTACAGCCAGCAGGTTCTCTCGGTGGTCGCTTTTGGAGATGTCCCCTACAGAACTGCTCTCATGCATGGATTCGCCCTGGATGAGAAGGGACGAAAGATGTCGAAATCCCTTGGAAATGTTGTCGAGCCTGAGGAGGTTGCTGAAAAGCTTGGTGCTGATGTCCTGAGGTTCTACATGCTCTCAGCGACCCCAGTGTGGGAGGATCTAAAGTTCAGTTGGGAGGGCGCTAGGACGGTTGAGAGGCTTCTGGGCATTCTGTGGAACATCCATGTCTTCGCCACAACCTATATGGCCCTCGATGGATTTGATCCCGGGAAAGTCGATCCAGAAGAGATCCAAGGATATTTCTCCCCCGAGGACAGATGGCTGCTTTCGAGAATCAACACGGTTGTTAGAGATGTAACAGCGGCACTAGAAAATTTTGAGCTTCAGGAGGCCACAAGGGTCCTCGCTAACTTCATCGTCGAGGACCTCAGCCGCTGGTACATAAAGCTCATTAGAAACAGGGTGTGGATAGAAAAAGAGGATCCAAGGAAGATTGCCGCATATGTTGTGCTTTATCAGACAATGCATGTTCTCATGAGACTTCTTTCACCATTCATGCCCCACATTACCGAAGTCATCTATAGGGATCTCGTGAGGTCGGTGGCACCATCCGCCCCGGAAAGCGTCCACATGCTACCATGGCCGGAGCCCGATGAAACTGTGATTGACAAGGAGATTGAGCGGGGGATGGAGATGGTGAAGAGATTTGTGGAAACTGGAGCGAGGCTGAGGCAAGAATCTGGTCTGAAGCTCCGATGGCCTGTGAGAAGGGTTATTCTGAGGGCTTCTAACAAGGACGACAAAAGGCTTCTGCTGAGGCTAGAAGATCTTCTCAAAACACAGCTCAACTGCAAGGAGCTAACAATTCTCGGTCCTGGAGATGCCCTTCTATCGCTGGCTGGAGGAAAGTTCAAGTCATCGGAAATTGAGGGAGGGAAGATAACAATTGACCTAGAAAGAGATGAGGCGCTGCTCGCCGAAGCCATGGCAAGGGAAGTTGTGAGGAGATTTCAGGTGATGAGGAAGGAGATGGGGCTCGAGATGGAGGAGAGGGTGGATGCGGGGATTGTCGGGGAGGAGGATGATATGCGGCTCCTATCCACCCAGCAAGACTATATCAAGAGAGAAGTGAGAATAAACAATTTAGATTTTGGCAAAGAGCTTCCAGCTTCATTTAAGAAAAAGTGGAAGATCGATGAAAAGGAATTTCTCTTATGTCTGAAGAAGCTCTAAGCCTCAAATGTATTTCTTCACTCCTTCAAGCAAGACAACTTTGAGTTCCTCGAGCTCCTCCTGGCTCCTAGCTTCTGCCATTACTCTGGCCTTGGGCTCTGTCCCCGAGACCCTTGCAAGAACCCAGCTTCCATCCCTTCTGTGAATCCTCAGCCCATCAACCTCCAGGATATCTTTTACATCCGTTATTTTTTCCAGAAGATATTTTTTCATTCCGACCATGAACTCCCGCTTACGATCGTCCGGACACCTCAGATCCTGATGAAACATTGGGTAATCTGGGACTCTTTCTCTGAAAATTTCAGATATCGGCTTTCCGGCTTTGGTTACTAGTTCCACAAGTTTTGCGGCACCGAGGATTCCGTCCGCCCAGTCTCCAAACTCTCGAAAGACGAGTTTTCCCGGCTCCCCCGCAAAACATGCCCCATGTTTGAACATCTCTTCTGTGAACCTCCCAAGCCCCGTCCTCACAGTTTTCCCCCCTGCCCTGGCCACCACTTCCTCAATTGCCACCGAGGTATTCACGCTGGTGACGACCACTCCACCACGACTTTTCCTCACAGCCTCCTCAGCAAAAATTGCTATCAGAGCATCATGCTTAATGAAGTTTCCCTTTTCATCTACCGCAGCAACTCTGTCTGCATCTCCGTCGTGTGCGATCCCGAGATCCGCCCCGACATCTTTCACAACCCGCATGAGATCTGTGAGGTTCCAGGGCTGGGGCTCAGGTGGCCTTCCGGGAAAGTGGCCATCGTGGTGAGAATTTATCGTCACAACTTTGCACCCCAGCTCCCTCAGGAGAACTGGAGTGACCTGCGATGCCGCCCCATTCGCACAATCAACCACTACTTTGATCTCCCGCTCCACCTTCACTTGATTCTTGATTGCTTCGATGTACGGAGGAATTGCACTATGAAAGTGAAGGTTACCAATGGAATCCCATGAAGCTGGCTGTGGCTGCTCATCCAAAACCAGTCTTTCCATTTCAATCTCATCCTCTGAGGTGAATTCTCTCCCATCTCCATGATAAAATGCGATTCCATTATCGGGGGGAGGATTGTGAGATGCTGTAATCATCGCCCCAGCGCTGGCTCCCAACCTTCTGGTCGTGAAGGCCAAGCAAGGTGAAGGAACAATTCCAATTTCTACAACATCTGAACCCCCAGAAAGGGCTCCAGCGGTAAATGCTCTGAGAAGCATCTCCCCAGATGTTCTTGCATCTCTTCCAACAACAATTTTTCCACGATTGGTTTTTCTTGAAATCGCGAGCCCCAGCCTAAGCATAAGCTCCGGAGTTACCTTAGTTGAAATTGGCCCCCTTATCCCCCGCGTTCCAAAAAGCCGCTTCATTCATTCACCTAGCAACTCTGGGATCTGGAGTTCAATTAATTTTTCTTTTTTCGGCACCCCATTCTCACCCCATCCTCTTACTTGGTAATAGTCATCCAGCATTTTTCCGAGATTTTCTCTTCCGATGTTTTTTCCTGGCAACTCGGGCGTAGATTCTTCCAACAGCCTTGGAGGAAGCGTATCATCTTTCCTAGAGATTCCATCTCTCACGGCTATCAACCTCTCAACATTGTATATCCTTTCCCCAGTCCTTACAAGCTCTTGAGCGCTGAAATTCCATCCCGTCACGAGGGCCAGAATTCTCCGCATTTCTTCTACCCCTATGCATCTGGTAGCGAAGACGCATACTCCCATGGAATCCACAACAGCTCTGACATTCTGAAGTTCTGCCACCAGCTGTCCCTTCCCCTCCGTGGAAAATCTATCATATTTTGGTGTTAGAATTTCAACTCCAATCGTCCAAGCTTTCAGATGACATCCTCCTCTGCAGGAAGTGGCATATGCCAGAGCCATTCCCCAGGCGCCTCTCGGGTCGTATGCAGGGATTTCCAGCCCTTTCACGTGTATTGCAAATCTCTCAGCGCCTCTTCCGATCTTTTCTGCTGCTCTCTTTACTCCCTCCGCGAGCAGATCTCCCACCCCATCTCTTCGGGCTATTTTCTCAATCATCGGCACTAGCGCTTCATGATTTCCAAATTTCAGATCCAGCCCCACTTCCTCTTTTTTCAAAAGTCCTCTTTCAAAGCACTCCATTGCAAACCCAATGACATTTCCGGTGGAAATAGTATCCAATCCATAAACATCGCACCAGAAGTTGGCGGCGGCAATTGCGTCGAGCCTCCCAACCCCGCACTGCGCCCCAAAGCTCCAAATCGTCTCATATTCTGGCCCATCGATCGTAATTCCTTTATATGGGCCATTGTCAATTGTGCTATATTTTCCACTTGCGATTGAGCATGCATAACATGCGGTATCCCTTTTGACTATCGTTTCCCTCATCTTCTCCGCCCTTAGCTCATCTGCAAATTCAAATGCCCCCCGCTGAAAATTCTTGGTGGGCCACATCTTTGCTTCATTTATAGGTCCGACAAACTGCGGGGTTCCCCATCTCGAGAAATTTTTCACCAGCTCATTTGTCTGGATATTCCTCGTGAGCTCTTTCGCGAATTCCACCAACCCTTCTTCATCTGCAACTTCTATCTTTCCATGTCCCCTCACAGCAACTGCCTTGAGATTTTTTGAACCCATTACTGCTCCAATTCCTCCTCTCCCAAGAGATCCTCCCCTTCCGCCGTGAGCCACATCCACTTGGATTGATGCAAACCTTACGAGGTTTTCCCCTGCAGGACCGATGCTGGCGATAGATGTCTTTTTATCCCCGAGTTCTCTCCTTATCTCCCTTTCAGCTTCATCAACATTTTTTCCCCAAATGCCGCTCGCATCCTCGATCTTCACCTCTCCGTCGGCAACAAAAATCCAAGCGGGGTTTTTCGCCCGGCCGGTAATGATAATCCCATCAAAACCTGCAAACTTTAGCTCCGATCCAAAGAAGCTTCCGGCCGACGAGCAGAGGTATGTACCTGTTAACGGTGATTTCGTCACGGCTTCCCACCTCGCACACCCCGAGAGTGGCGTTCCAGTCGCAGGCCCGGTAAGAAATATCAGCGGATTTGAGGGCGAAAATGGATCGATGCGCGCGCCGGTTTTCATGTAAAGGATCGCCGCCCCGAGACCTCTCCCTCCAAGAAATGCCCGTGCAAGTTTTTCTGGAGTCTTTCTCTCCAATACCTCTCTATCAGAGAGATCTACCTCGAGAATTTTTCCCGCATAGCCAAACATGCTATCACCCATCACCTACATCAAAAATAAAGCTTACTTGTGGGCATATATCCCAATTACTTCCGGGGTGATTTTTTCTATCCTAACAAATCCAAATCTTTCCAGTTGTACAACTGCCCCTGGCTCAAGCCCAGCTATGGCTGGCTCGGCAAGCCCGCGAGAGGAACTCCCATCCGGGAAAAGCACCTCCATTGGGAGGGCGGCTTTCGACACCCACTGAAACTTCGGCACGTCGATCACACCAAGTCCAAAGAACTCGCCCTCAAGGATTTCGCCCTTTTTTGTGAGCCTCACATTCATAAGATCCTTCAGCCTGAAGATATCTCCCTCTTTCAGCCCCTTGAGATCGTCCCATGAAACATGAAAGACCATTCTACCATCATCGATCTCTAGCGGGATCACCCTCTCCCCCGCCTCCGGATCGCTTGGATGAAGACGTAGCTTCACTTCTTTTATCACTGGAAATCCGGAGACGACGAGCTTTCTTGGATTAGCAACAAAGAAGTAGCGCCCGGCTTTTTTGTCCAAGATCTTCCTATTGTAGGAGTAGAGGTTCTCCCAGCTTATTGAGGAGTCTACTAGGGTTATCCCTACATCTAAAATCAGTTGCCTTATGGCCTCTGGGGATATTCCCCTTCTCCTCAACGCCGCAATAGTGGCAAGCCGGATGTCATCGTAGCCGAAAATTTTCCCCTCTTTTATTTCCCTGACTATTTGGGATTTGCTGAGGGGCGCCCCGGGAACATTGAGCCTCCCATATTGAATTGCAATCGGATATTCCCAGCCAAAATGTGCGTAGAGAGTGCGTTGTCTTTCCTCATTCACCTCATGCTCTTTCCCGCGCAGGATGTGTGTTATCCCCATTAAATGGTCGTCAATGGAAACGGAAAAATTGTAAAGGGGCCACACCAAAAATTTTTTGCCCACCCTTGGATGCGGCGTTTTGACCACCCTTAAAGCTGGCCATTCTCTAACAGCGGGATTTGGATGGCTCAAATCTGTTTTGATTCTCACCACAGCCTCCCCCTCGTTGTAGTCCCCGGCGATCATCCTCCTCCACCTTTCAAGGTTTGTTGATGGCGAAAGATCGCGGCAGGGACATGGTTCTCCCCGATCCCTGTGAAATTTGAAATCTTCAGCGGGGCATGTACAAACATATGCCTTCCCCTCTTTCAGAAGCAGCTCTGCATGGTCATAGTAAATCTGAATCCTATCCGACTGAACATGCTCCTCATCCCAACTCAGTCCCAGCCACCTCAGATCTCGCTTTATCAGCTCATACATCTCCGGAAGAACATTTTCAGGGTTTGTGTCCTCAAATCTCAGGATGAACTTTCCCCCATACTTCCTCGCGTACTCATGGCTCAGGATTGCGGCCCGAGTGTTCCCGAGATGAATGGGGCCGTTTGGGTTGGGAGCAAATCTCGTCACGACCATCTTGCCCTTTTCTACCCCGGGGAGCTCTGGAAGTCCTCTCATCTTTTCTTTTTTAATGAGCTCGACCTTTCCGACCTCCTCCATCCTCCTCTCTTGCTCTTCCGGAGGGAGAGAGTTCACCTCATTGACGATTTCGTCGATCATCGCCTTCAGCTCAGAGATTTTGGCTTTCCAGCTTGGGAATTCAGCGATTATCTTTCCCATAACTGCTCCTACATCTGCCATGCCACCATGAGCAACCGCATTGGCCAGCGCCCACCTCAGAATCTCCACGCGAATGTCTTCCATTAACTCCACCCGAGTTCTGAGTTCATTTCCTCCTGGATAAAAAAGTCTTTTTGAAAGGGTGAGGGATTTCGTGCATGAAGTTGACGCAATTCTTTAAGGCGGAGCCTCGGGTTTTGAGCAATACTTTTGTGACTGCCTTCAACCTGAAACTCAGGGCATTAAAGCTGTGAAATGCTTGTTTTTGTCATCTGAGCTTTCGATGCCCTGCGCGCATAAGCGTAAGGTTTTTAAGACATACTATTATACTAATCCAGAATATTGGTGATGTGATATGAGCGCTCAGCTTGGTGGTACTCCAGTCCTGATATTGCCGGAAAATGTACAGAGATACATTGGAAGAGATGCCCAGAGAATGAACATCATGGCAGCGAGGGTCATCGCCGAAGCCATAAGGACTACCCTCGGGCCGCGGGGCATGGACAAAATGCTTGTGGACAACCTTGGCGACATCACGATAACGAATGACGGCGTCACGATTCTGGATGAGATGGATGTTGAGCATCCCGCTGCTAAGATGATGGTCGAGATTTCTAAAGCTCAAGAGGATGAGGTCGGCGACGGGACAACGACGGCGGTGATAATTGCTGGAGAACTACTGAAAAAGGCCGAAGAACTCTTAGATCAGGACATCCATCCAACAGTTATAACCGCAGGGTACAGGAAGGCTGCAGAACACGCTTTTAAGATTTTGGAAAAGATGGCCACAAAGATTTCTCCCACGGATGAAAAACTGCTGAAGCAGATAGCGCTAACGGCGATGAGCAGCAAGGGTTCGGAGGCGAGGGGAGAAAAGCTTGCAGAACTTTGCGTGAAAGCCGTGAAGCAAATCGTGGAGGAATCCAACGGCAGATTCGAGGCCGATGTGGACAACATAAAGATTGAGAAGAAAACCGGAGGTGGCTCAGCAGACTCTCAGCTTGTCCAGGGGATAGTTCTTGACAAGGAAGTCGTCCACCCGGGAATGCCGAAGCGGGTTGAAAATGCGAAAATAGCTCTCCTGAACCTAGCACTAGAGGTAAAGGAAACCGAAACGGATGCGAAAATCAACATAACTTCCCCAGACCAGCTGAAGAGCTTCTTGGAAGAGGAGAGGAGGATGCTCCAAGACATGGTTGAAAAGATAAAAGCTGTCGGAGCTAATGTGGTTTTCTGCCAGAAGGGTGTTGACGATATCGCTCAGTACTATCTCGCAAAGGCAAAAATCCTCACAGCCAGAAGGGTGAAAGAATCAGACATGGATAAGCTCGCAAAAGCAACGGGAGCAAAAATAGTGACAAATCTCAAGGATCTTGATGAGAAGGATCTCGGAACTGCAGCCCTCGTGGAGGAGAGGAAGATAGCTGGGGAAGAGATGATATTTGTTGAGGGCTGCAAGGATCCAAAGGCCGTCAGCATCCTCGTCCGCGGAGGAACCGAGCATGTGGTTGATGAGGTTGAGCGGGCCGTTCACGATAGCATCTGCGTCATTTCTGCTGCCATCGAGGACGGAAAAATTGTGGGCGGAGGTGGGGCGCCAGAGATAGAGGTCGCCAAAGGTCTCCGGGAATATGCTGACACGATTGGTGGGAGAGAGGCTCTCGCGATCAACGCCTTTGCTGATGCGATAGAATGTGTTCCTAGAACCCTCGCGGAGAATGCAGGTCTGGACCAGATAGACATTCTAGTTCAGCTTCGGTCGGCTCATGAAAAATCCGGCGGAGAAAACATAGGAATAGATGTGATAAGCGGGAAAGTATTGAACACTCTTGAAAAAGGGATTGTTGAACCGCTGCGGGTCAAAATTCAGGCAATCAAGTCTGCAAGCGAAGTGGCTGAGATGATTTTGAGGATAGATGATGTCATCGCCGCAATAAAGCTCGAAAAGGAAGAAAAAGAGGAAAAGAAAACACAAAGCCCTGAAATGGAATATTAGTTTCTTTGGGGGTCATTGTATATTTCCTCCTAAAAAATTGACAAAATATGAAAAGGCTAGAATCATTGGCGCGCGTGCTCTTCAGATATCGATGGGAGCGCCTGTGTTGATAGATCTGCCCGATGGATTGACGGATTCGATAAAGATCGCTCTTTATGAGCTGGAGAAAAATGCCATCCCGATTACTGTCGTCAGAAAATTACCTGGCGAGCGTGCGGGAGAAGCTGCTTAGTGCTCCCATTTATTTGCGGGTTAAATCGGTGCATTTAATTTGAGACGCGAGAATAATTTCTTGGTGAACTGTGGGAGTCCAGCTGGGAGATATTGTCTCCCGCGAAAAAATTGAACTCGAGCAGCTGAGGGGGCAGGTCGTATCAGTAGACGCAATGAATTTTCTATACCAGTTCCTCTCCATCATCAGGCAGAAGGATGGAGAACTTTTGAAGGACACCAGGGGCAGGATAACCTCCCATCTCTCGGGCCTTTTCTATAGGACTGCAAATTTCATTGAAGCTGGAATTCGCCCGATCTACGTTTTTGACGGGACCCCCCCGATGTTTAAGAGAAAGACAATCGAGCAGAGAAAAATGATAAGGGAAGAAGCCGCGAGGGAGTGGAAAAAAGCTCTGGAAGAGGGGAGGATAGAGGATGCGAGAAAATTCGCGCAGAGGGCGGGAAGAGTAGACGAGGAGATGGTTAACCAATCTAAAGAGCTTCTTTCGCTGATGGGGGTTCCGTGGATTCAGGCACCCGGAGAAGGGGAAGCCCAGGCCGCCCACCTTGTAAAAAAGGGAGATGCGGGAGGGGTTTCAAGCCAGGATTTCGACAGCCTTCTGTTTGGGGCGCCGGTTCTCATAAGAAATCTCGCAATAACCGGAAGAAGAAAGCTGCCAAGAAAGGACGCCTACATTGAAATCACCCCGGAAATCATCAGGCTTGAAGATGTCCTGAAATCTTTGGAGATCACCAGGGAGCAGCTTATCGACATAGGGATTCTCATCGGGACGGATTACAACGAAGGGGTGAAGGGAATTGGACCAAAAAAAGCTCTCGAACTTGTGAAGAAGGAGGGAAGCCTAGAAAAAATTCTAAAAACAGAGATTGGGGAAAAGTTTGAGGTTGATCCCCTTGAGATAAAATCCCTCTTCCTCAATCCCCCAGTCACCGAAGAATACAAAATTGAGTGGGGCGAACCCGACCAGGAGGGAATAAAAAGATTCCTTTGCGACGAGCATGATTTTTCAGAAGAGAGAGTTCAGACGGGGATAGAAAAGCTGATAAAGGGGAGACAAAAACTGCATCAGCAATCGTTGGAAAGGTGGCTAGTCTGATTCCTTCCACCCGTGGGCTCCTATCACGGGCACAAATGAGCACCCTCCATGCTCTGTGATTTTTGTTCCAGTTTCGGTCTTTTCCACCACCGCCCAAGTTTGAAAGAGATGATGCTGGCCTAGGGGGAGGCCAATTTTTCCACCGACCTTTAGTTGGTCTATAAGAGGTGGAGGGATTTTTGGGGAACACGCCGTGACGAGGATTCTGTCCCATGGAGCCTCTTCTGGATATCCGAGCGTTCCGTCACCGACCACAACCTTCACATGAGAATATCCTGCGTCTCTCAGATTTTTTCGACCAAAAGCCGCGAGTTCTGGGATTCTCTCTACTGTCACGACTTTTCCACTGTTTCCCACAATTTCTGCCAGAAGCGCGGCGTTGTATCCAGAGCCCGCGCCTATTTCCAGCACCTTCTGCCCGCTCTTCAAATCCAATGTTTCCAGCATTATCGCGATCATGCTTGGTGCAGAAATGGTCTGCCCAAATCCTATCGGGAGGGGGTGGTCCTCATAGGCTTGTGAGATATATCTTTCGGGGAGAAATTTTTCCCGTGGGACTGTTAGAAAAGCCCGAATGATCTCCGGGGTTCTGAGGTAGCCCCATTGAACTAGGCTCCTCACGAGCATTTCTCTGTCCATCACAATAATTTTGAGTCGTCCAAATGTAAATAATTTGATGAAGTGGAAAATAGAGGCGAGAGGTCATCCAAGGATCACGGCAACTCATCCCACCACATTTATGTTTACTAAGGAAAAAGAGATTTTTGGAAGGGGGAATTGTATAGTTGGTGTTGAGGCTAGTGCCTCGGCGGCGGAACTGCCAAAAAAACTCAAGCAGTTGCTCCAGCAGGGTAGAAAAATAAACATCATTTTATCTACAGGAAGCTTCTCGGAAAAAGTTGTTGCAGAGGGCGCAACGACTCTCACTTTCACAAACACCCTAGACGTTGTGGTCAGGAAAAGCGATTATGTGTGCGGTCGGACTGTTGCTATTAAGGCAAATAAAGCGGCGGCAGATTTTTCCAGAGATTTTGTCGAATATTTGCGAAATCCATCAGTGCGGGTGAGAATGGAAATAGAGGCGATTTAGCTTCACCATCTTGAGATAAGCAGAATGCACGAGATGAAAAATAGAGTGGTTTCGAGCGCAAATATTTTCCTGTTGGTCACATATGTCCAAAAATCATAGGTGAAAATCCCTGGCCCATAAAACTTCCTGCTAATGGGGTAGAAGAGCATCCTCCCTTTTTCATCCAGAGCGTCCAGAAATATGTGCGTAAAGCCGCCAATCATGAATGAAACAGCAGCCATCGCCCCAAAGACCGGAAAGATCGCCAGGCCAGTAACGAGGAAGAAAAACAGTGTGTGAAGGATTGTGGCTGCATGAGTTTCCTCAATGGGATTTTCCGGTGGAACCTTCCTCAGCAGGATCGGGAGGGCATCGAGGCTGGAAATGTTTGCCCCAATCAAAAGCGCTAGGAGATTGAATTGTGGAAATATCCCGTAGATTATGAGTGGTACCGTCACATGAGCCAAAATCATTCTTTCATCTCCCTCCTCAGCTTCGCCAGAACCAGCCACAGATAGGGGAGAAATGGCCCGATTAATAAAAGGGTGTATATCCCGAGTTCCTTAATCACCAATACTAGGAGAACAAGTCCCATCGTCACCCATGCTGCAATGTAGTGACGGTTCTTCTTTCCCCATTTCTTTACATCTACCCGAACTGTCATCCGTGAAATCTTTACAGCCCATGTTTAAAGGGTATGTTAATCTTCTTACGCGAATGTTGGGATGAAGGATATAGAAGGATTTTTATCTCCCAGATGAGGGTTATTATGGAGATTATGGAAGCGCAACCTGAGAAGAAGCTTGTGGGAAAGGTGACACACTACTTCACGAAAATAGGTGTTGGGGTGATAGAGCTTTCAGACAAACTGAAAATTGGAGACAGGATTTCGATAGAGGGCAGGACAAGCAATTTCCAGCAGACGGTTGAGTCGATGCAGATAGAGCATAAGAATGTTCAAGAGGCTGGCCCCGGACAAGCGATTGGACTGAAGCTCATCAACAGAGCTAGAGAAGGAGACTTGGTCTTCAAGATTGGCTGAGCTCCCCAAAAAGCTTCTCGTGAATCCGCTCGGCGAGTTCGGAGAAAGCTCTTGCCGCAGATGATTTTGGAGCATACTTGACCACGGGAGTTCCCGCCGTCAAACTTTCTCTGACTTTATCGTCTTCTGGAACTGTTGAAAGAATCGGCCAGCCGAGAGATTTCTTCACCTCGGAAATCGGTACCTCGTACTTCTTCCCGCTCACCTTGTTTAGAACTGCCCCGAGAACCGGCACTCTATATCTCTCAGCCGCCCGAAAAGCGCGGAGGGTGCTGGCAATAGTCGGGATTTCTGGATTAGTCACGATAAGCATCATGTTGCTGGCCTTTATGGCGGAAATTGCTTCCGTCCCAAGGCCCGGGGCCGAATCTATGATGATCAGCCGATATTTGGATCTCAGGGGCTCTATGCTTTCCTTGAAATCTATCAGCGGGATATCCCCCTCATATCCAAGTGAGCCGGGTATCACATGGATTTTTTCAACAACATGGATTGCCTTTTCAACTGGAACTGCTCCAACGAGAACATCATGGATTGTCGGCTCCGGGTCCACGAGGCCTAGGTGAAGCCCGAGATTGGGGGCCGAGAGATTTGCCTCAACGACCAAGACTCCTTCACCCAGTTTATCCGCCAGCAGCGACCCGATATTGGCCACGGTCGTTGTTTTCCCAACTCCCCCCTTGCAAGAAAACACTCCCAAGACACGTGCAATTCTCGGTTTGATGGTGGGCCTTCTTCCACGCTCAAACCCGCGGACGATCTTTCCAAGCGAGTGGGGGGTCGGCGTACCGCTCACTGAACCACATTACTCGATTTTTTTTGATTCAGCAACAGTTCTCCCTGCTCAGTTATACAGTAGACTGAAACAAGTCCTTCGTTTTTCTTTTCCACTGCCCCGCTATCTAAAAATTCATTCAGGGCCTTCCTCACTTTTTCACTGGGCGGGGAAAAACCGTGAACATGAAGAATTTCTTGAGCAATCTGAAATTCACTCAGCGGTCCTCTTGTTCTAAGTATCCACAAAACAATTTTGTCCAGCTCCTTCCTCTTTTCTTCGACGACTTGAAGATTAAGTTCTCTGAATGGTTCCATTGTCAGCTCCTCTCCTTCTTTTGTTTCATGCGATATAACTCCTCTGTTCTTTTCTTTAAATGCGCTATCGTCAACGAGACTTCTTTTTTCGGTGGCGGTTCTTCAGCCCCCTTCACCGTCTTTTTCAACCTTCTCAGCGAGACAAAGAGCTTTTTCGGCCTGACCAGGAACCAGTATATTGCCCCAACTACCAGAATTCCTACGATCAAAATGGCAAAATGGATTTCCCCTCTGCTCTCTTCTTCTGGAAGGCCCACGATGGCGAAAATGGAGAAGCCGAATAGATCCGAGGTGTAGTAGATATACCTCTCAGCGATATTTTCAAGAGTTATCGGAATTTCAATCCAGTTCTCGGCAAACTTTAGCAACTTTACCCCATTCTCGCGAATGTTGTGAAGTGCCAGCCACTCCCTATCGACCCTGAACTCAACTTTTGCGCGAGAAATATTCTCTTTCACGTCAATTTCAAAATACTCAAATACCAGATGGGGCGGTGAGGGGATTGCCCCCGGCTTTTCCCTTCCATAAGAGATGTAGTTGTTAAAAACATTTTCCACAGGTCTGTCGAACCAAATTGTCGTCACGGTGTGGCCGATGAAATCATGAGGATAAAGATTTTCTGTTGCAGTGACCTGTCCGGGGGAGAGAGCCAGGGCATAGCACAGGAACACTGTTATGCAGAGCCGCCAAGCAGTTTTTGGCATCAATAAACCCTTCCACCCTCGATTTATATTGCCCTATCCCTTTCGAAATTTTTTGAAACACTTAAATCTCCTTACTCCTAATCATCTCCGTGAAAAAAGAGGAGAGGGTCATCAGGCAAATCTTGTACCAGTACTATGAGTTGGACACCCGATTTACCAATCAGAAGGCACTCGCGGCTCTCTGCCGGGTTTCTCTCGGAACAGTACATCCGGTGGTAGACAGGCTTGCAAAACTTGGGGCTGTAGAGAAAAAGCCTCTTGGGTTCAGGGTCATCGACCCTGTCAGGATCCTTCTCTACTGGGCGAATACGAGGAATCTACATGAAGACATATCGGGAAGGGTAGAAACATCGCAAAATGTGGCCGAGACTGAGATGAATCTGCAGAAAAGCTGCGTCCTGACAGCCTACTCCGCATTGAAGAGGAAAATCGGAAGTGCTCTCAAGGAATACAATGAAGTTTATGTCTACGGTAGTTTCACGAGGATAAAAAACCAGTTCAGGAATTCCCCGGGCAACATTACAACAGTCATCGTCCTGAAGCCAGACGACCATCTCTTGGAGATCTCCCGGGATGGGGTGGCCCCCCTCGGGCAGATTTATGCTGACCTCTGGCAGCTCGGAGCTCCGGCAAAACCCTGGGTGGAATTCCTCGACAAGAAAATGAGGCTGCAGGAAATGGCCACGCTCAGGGGAATTATCTCAAGAACAAAGAGAATGGTTTAGTAGCTCTCCCCAATTTCCCAGCCAAACATCTCTTTTATCACAGAATGGGCAGCGTATGGCGGGATTATCCCCTTTTCTGTGATGATCAGATCGACATAATCTGGTGGTGTGACATCGAAAGCTGGGTTTCTCACCTTCAGCTTCGGAAACTTTCTGACATCGATGACCTCTCTAGCATCGCGCTCTTCGATTTCCACGAGGCGCCCCACCAAAGTCCCCGGATGAAACTTGTATGTTTCCGCTGCAACGAAAAACAAAACCCTCGCCTCATGAGCCGCCAAGGCTATCTGGGATGTCCCAATCTTGTTGACGACAGCACCATTCGCAGCTATGCTGTCGGCCCCAACTACAACCTTATCAATTTCTCTAATGAAGTGTCTGACAGCGGAATCTATGATCATGGTTGTGGGAATTCCCTCTTTAAGAAGGGTTTTTGCCGTCAGCCGCCCCTGCCAGAGGGGCCTAGACTCTGTTACATAAACCTCTATTTTTTTTCCCTGCCGGAAAGCGCTCGTGATAACAGATATGGCGGCCTCGCTGTTGCAGTGGGTCATGAGAACATCGCCATCTGCAATTCTGTTCGCCCCGATCTCGCCTATCTTCTTCACGGCCTCTTCTGAGTTTTTGATGAACTCATTTGCGCGGGAAATTATGTAATTCTGCAGCTCCCCTACACCGCCAGCGATATTTCTTAACCCGCGCATAACATATCTCACGGCGTTTGGTAGCGAGACCGCCGTCGGTCTAGTGGAGATAAGGAGTTTTGCGGTCAGCTCCATCTCGCGGATGAACTCCTGAGGGGTGCTCGCCCTGCTCTTCTCCGCAGTGATTTTCATCCCGGTTGCAGCAGCCCTCGCAATCCTCCCGGCCCCTCTTATCCTCATCGTCTTGATGTCTTCCGAGATTTTTCTTACCTCTGGTGGAGTCATCTTGTCATGTCCTCCTCAAGATGAAGATTTTTCGCCTTCCTGCGCATTTCGTTTAGAAATATTCTTTTATCTGTCTTTCTTGTTATGTCTGTTTCAGACGCTATCATCTTCTTGAAATTCTGAATAAAAACTTCAATACTTTCACAGCCCGCTACTCCTTGCTCCACGATCTCCTTCAGCTCATCGGGGTAGACGATATTCGGAAGAACTGAAGAGAGCACCTCTTTCAAAAATTTTGCATCCTCATCAAGCATTCGGGCACCTTATGGATTAAGAAAGCTTTCTTTATAGGTCTCCATAGCGATCAGCGTGGTCGTGTTTTTAACCGAATCATGAGATGAGATGTACTCGTCCAAAAACCTGTTCAGGGAATCGAGATCCCTAGCCCTGAGCTTTATTATAAGAGCATCACCGCCGCTTGTTCTGTGGATTTCGCACACCTCATGCTTCCTCGACAGCATGTGGGCAAGCTCTTTTATTGATTTGGGATCCGTTTGAAGTGTGACGAATGCGGTCACCGCATAACCATACTTCTTTGGGTTAACCAGAACACTGTATTTTATTACCTCATCTTCCTCCAGCTGCTTGATTCTCCGCCTCACCCCCGAGATGCTGAGTCCCACTTCTCTAGCCATTTTCCGGAGCGGCATTTTTGGATCTTTTACCAAGGACCTCATCAGCTTTAGATCTACGCTGTCCAAACCCCCACCGTCCTCCCTCTAAACTTTCACTTCCCCTTTTTATCTTTTGCACGTGAGAAAAACTTCGAACATTCATGATTTTAAGCGCGAAAATGGAATCACATCTGGGGCCGGTAGTTCAGCGGCATGAACGCCCGCTTCGCATGGTTGTCCGAAAAAGCGGGAGGTCGCGGGTTCAAATCCCGCCCGGTCCACCATGCTCTCGCTCACCTAACACCGACAATCACTATTTATATAACTTCTACGTGGATGGAAACTCGAGAAAGATGGAGCCAATATATGTCGAGGGAGTTTCAAAGAGTTTTGGAAAACTACAAGCACTGAACAATGTGAGCCTCCGAATAAAAAGGGGAAACTGCGTCGGTCTTCTCGGCCCAAACGGAGCAGGAAAGTCAACTCTTCTGAAGATGATCTGTGGACTCATCCGCCCGTCGACGGGAATAGTGCGTCTTCAAGGGCATGACCCATTCTATAGAAGAAAAGAAGCGCTGCAGGGGGTTGGCTGTGTGATAGAAGAGCCAATTGTCTACACTTCCCTAGATCCCATTACATACCTCAGCTATCTTGGCGAACTGCGGGGAATGAAGAATCCCGATCTCTCCAAGCGGATTGAAGAGGTCCTGGAATTCACCAATCTCACCCGTTGGAGCAGGACTAAGATAGGAAAATTTTCCCGAGGGATGCGGCAGAAACTTGTGCTTGCGCAGGCCATACTCCCCGATCCAGAAATTCTCCTTCTCGACGAGCCGGGCCTAGGCCTTGATCCAGAAACTATAACGAATATACGAGATTATCTCAGGCATGCGAGGAAAGAGGGAAAAACGATCTTCATGGCTTCTCACATGCTCGAAGAAGTGAAGGAGACCTGCAATCAGGTGGCGCTGCTAAATGCAGGGCACCTCATAAGGTTTGGAGACATCTCGATGCTGGAAAAGCTCTTCGCAAAGAGCCTCTTGATAGTAACCTTGGAATCACCCACTCCAAGCCAGATAAAAAGAATAGAAAGAATACCCTGGATAGAAGCGATTTCTATCACCGGAAAAAAGATCAACGTTAAGCTGGCGGGGGGAGAGAAGAAAAGAGCGGAGCTTCTGAGAATCCTCGTGAAAGACATTGGACTGAAAGTAGTTTCATATTACACCTCCATCCCGCCAATAGAAGAAGTGTATCTCAGGCTAGTGAGGGAGGCGCGTGAGAAGGGATATTGAGCAAATGCTCACAGTGGCAAAATATGAAATAAAGAAATATGTGAAAGGCAGGCGCGTCCTCGCCACAGTGATTTTGATAATTCCAATATCCCTTCTGGCGATATATTTTGTGGCAAACACAAAGCTCACCCAGTATGATTTCATCGACGACTACTTCATGATATTGACGCTGATCTCCGCCGTCATAGGCATTCTTTACGGCAGTGATGCGATTTCTTCCGAGTTTGCGCAAAAGACAGGTTATGTGACGCTCGCCATGCCTGTTGGGCGGGTGTGGATGGGGATGGGAAAATTCCTAGCTGCAGCAGCCCTTGCATCGGTCAGCATTGTCATCCCATTTGCCATGGGAGTTGTGTACATGGTAGCGGTGTACGGGAGCCTTCCATCGGGACTACTGCTCTCGCTGGGGCACCTGATTCTTTATGGACTGGCAACAATGTCCGCAGCGTTTGCCATAAGTGCAGCTTTCAGCGGGGAGGTTCTCCCTGTAATCATCTCCTATTTTGTTTTCATAATCATAATGCCGTACATTGAAGCGCTTATCCTGGCTTGGGCAATTGAGCCATGGTTCTTCCTGACATTTGCAAGAAAACTTGTGCCATACTTTTCAATGAGTCCTCCACCACCCCGGAGAGTCTTCACTACCGCCGGCGTGACGTATTCCTATCCTCGTCCTTCTGTGGGAGTGGCCGTGACAATTGTGTATTTGGTGGTGGGTCTCGCCATAGCTGTTTACCTTTTCTGGCGAAAGGAAATGAAATAGCTATTTTCTTCCCATGCACATTTTGAGAAAGAACTCATGGACTCCTGTGTCGCCGGCTAGCTCGGGGTGGAATGAGAGAGCGAGAATGTTGTTCTGAATCGCTCCAACCGTCCTTCCCTGAAAAAATGCCACTGGCTTTGCCCCTCCCCACAGGCTCCTGATGGCCGGTGCTCTTATGAAAACCCCTCTAAATCTTGGAATTCCTATGCTTGAGAGATCAAGATCTGCTTCAAATGATTCCCTCTGCCTCCCAAAAGCATTTCTCTGAACCTCGATGTCCATGAGGCCGAGGAGAGGCTGCTTTGTCCTCTCGACTTGGATGTCGCCCTTCTTCGCGAGCAGAATGAGTCCAGCGCATGTGCCGAGGATTGGAACCCCCTCCTTCCCCATCTCCTTCACTATGTCGAAAAGACCGGTTCTAACCATGAGCTTACCTATTGTCGTGCTTTCTCCTCCAGGGATGATTATCCCGTCGCAATCTTTCAGAGTTTTTGGGGAATCTATCCAGAGGGCTTCTCCAGAGATTCCTAAAGATTTCATTGCTTGGGCCGTTGCTTCAAGATGCTCGGTGACTGCTCCCTGCAATCCTATGACCCCTACTCTCATTTGCATGTCTTTCAAGAACTGTAAAAAACCAGAATTTTAACGCTTTTGCTGACCCCACGCTGTCCATCCTGTGTTTAATTTTGAAATGTCTAGGAGAAATATCAGATTTTTATACATCAGAGGTGCTGTTAGAGTGAGAGTTCAATGAAAGCACTTGTGCTGAGTGGAGGAAAGGGGACAAGACTGAGACCATTGACTTTTACATTGGCCAAGCAACTCATTCCCGTCGCCAACAAGCCCGTTTTGGGATATGTCCTAGACCAAGTAGCCAAAACAGGAATAAAAGAGGTAGGTGTTGTGATCGCCCCCGAAACCGGCGAATATGTGAAAAAGTATGTCGGAGATGGTTCCCAATGGGGCATAAATGTTACTTATATCCTTCAAGAGCCACTGGGGCTTGCCCACGCCGTAACAGTTGCAAAGGATTTCTTAGGTGACGATGATTTTGTAATGTGTTTAGGCGACAATCTTTTAGAGTCTGATATAACAGATTTCATAAACACTTTCAAGCGGGAAAATCTAGACGCATTAATTTTTGTGAAGGAAGTCGAAGATCCAACCAAGTATGGGGTGGTGATTTTCGACGAGAAAGGGAATATCGTTAAATTGATAGAAAAACCAAAAGTTCCTCCCACTAACTTAGCACTGGTTGGTCTCTACATTTTTTCAAACAAGATTCATCATGCGATTAAGAGGATTAGGCCCTCATGGAGGGGGGAGCTTGAGATAACCGACACCATTCAAGAAATGATAAATTTGGGTTTTAGGGTGAAGGCTACACACCTTCAGGGATGGTGGCTAGACACAGGTAAAAAGGACGATGTGTTGACCGCAAACGCAAAAATTTTAGACAAGTATGGGGAAAGAGATATCAAGGGGGAGATAAAAAATTGCAAGATTGAGGGAAGAGTAAAAATATCTCCGGGCAGCGTTTTAACAGATTGTACTGTAAGGGGACCAGTTCTGATAGGGAAGGATTGCCGTATAGAAAACTCTTTCATTGGCCCATATACAAGCATTGGAGATGGGGCGAGAATAATAAACAGCTCAATTGAATATTGTGTGATTCTCGAAAATGCGCAGATACAAGATGTAAGGGGACTTGAGGAGAGTCTCATAGGTAGAAATGCTAAGGTAACAAAAACCCAACGAGGAAATGTGCGACTACATGTGGGAGACTACTCAGAGGTCGAGATATGAGGATTTTGGTAACCGGAGACACGGGATTCATAGGAAGTCACATGAAAGAGTTCCTTCTTCGAAAAGGCATTGAAGTCAAGGGATACTCTAGAAGAGGGGGTTTCGATGTTTTGAATCGGAAACAACTACAAGACGCTGCAAAAGGTTGCGATTTTATATATCACTTCGCTGCGGAAGCGAAACCAGGTCCCAGCGTCTTAAGGCCCGTTCATACCATCATGGTTAATCTCAGGGGATCGCTAAATGTTCTAGAGGTGTGCAAAGAGCATGGCATCTCCTTAGTTTATCCAAGCAGTTGTGAGATTTATGGAGACTCGAAGCAACCGATAACAGAAGATCATCCACTTTTTCCACCTAACCCTTATGCGGCATCTAAGGCAGCGATTGACCGTTTATGCTACATGTATTACAAATGCTATGGCGTTGACGTTAAAATTGTTAGGCTGTTTAATCCGTATGGTCCCAGACAACAGTTAAACAAAATAATTCCAACTTTTTACTTTTCTGCCATAAAAAACAAGCCCCTTACCGTTTATGGGGATGGGACGGACATGAGAGACTTTGTTTACGTGGGGGATATCATTAGAGGATTGTGGAAGGCCAGAAAGCTGCCCCCTGGTGAGGCAGTGAATATCGCTACAGGAAAAGGGACCACAAATTTGGAGGTAGCAAAGTTGATTTTGAAAATGGTGAAGAGCGACGCTGAAATCCGATTTGTAGACTATCCAAAGGCCTTTGGAGGTATTAGGTGGCAGATCGGATCCAATAAAAAAGCGAGGGAATTGATTGGCTGGAAGCCGCGTGTAAAACTGGAAGATGGAATAAAATTAACGATTAAGTGGCTTGAAACCCTCTCTGGAGGTAGGGAGGTTGGATGAAAGGTCTGGAAACGAACAGAAGTTTCATAAGCTTGAAGAAGAACTCCATAAGCTAGCTCAAGAGTTTTTGAAAGAAGAAAAGTTCGTACCCGGCAAAACCGTTATTCATTACGCATGGGCAGTATATAATTTGAAAGAAGTCTTGGCGGTTCTTAAGTCGCTTGCTTCAAGGCGTCTTGGCCTCGGAAAATCAGGATTGGAATTTGAACGGAGATTTTCTAAATTTCTAAATATCCGGCACGCGGTGTTGACTAACAGTGGATCTTCGGCCAATTTACTTGCTGTCGAAGCGCTTAAACTTCCAAAGGGATGCGAGGCAATAACCCCGGCAGTAACTTTCCCAACCACATTGAATCCGTTGATTCTAAAGGGTATACGTCCAGTCTTTGTCGATGTGCATCTCCCAACTTACAATGTTAATCCAGAAGACATAGAGGCGGCAGTCTCGAAAAAAACCAAATTAATTATGCTCCCCCACACATTGGGAAATCCAAATGAAATGGACGCGATAATGGACATAGCAGAAGCGTATGAGCTTTATGTGATTGAAGATGCATGCGACGCGCTAGGCTCAAAATACAAGGGAAAATACCTTTCGACTTTCGGGGACCTTGGAACTTTCAGTTTTTACGCAGCCCATCATATGACGATGGGCGAGGGCGGGGCAGTTGTAACAGACAACGAAGAACTGAGTTTAACCGTGAGATCTCTTAGAGACTGGGGAAGAGCGTGTGTGTGCCCTGTGTGTGTCATCGCACTAGATCCCGATGCCTACTGTCCTCTCAGATTCACTAAAAGTCCTATCCCCGATTATGACAAGAGATACACCTACATCACAATTGGCTATAATTTGAAGCCATTAGAGCTACAAGCGGCATTTGGCTTAGAACAACTGAAAAAGCTTCCACGGTTTATTAAATGTAGAAAAAAGAATTTCAAAGTAATGTATGAGGCAATGCAGGATTACGAAAATTATTTCATTTTACCAGAATCCCCTCCGAAAGCCGACCCTTGCTGGTTCGCGTTTCCGATAACGGTAAGAGAAGAGGCACCATTTGGGAGAAAGGAAATAGTAGAATTTTTGGAGAAACACAAGGTGATGACGAGGCCATTATTTGCTGGTAATATTCTAAAACAGCCAGCTTATTCCAACATCGATTGTAGAATTTCGGGAAAGCTTGAAAACAGTGACAGGATAATGAAATCGTCGTTTTTTGTAGGAATTCATCCTGGCATAAAAGAACCTCAACTAAATTACATGCTTGAGACTTTTGAAAAGTTTATTCGGGAGTATGGGTAAGAGTGTACAGGAGGATTGTGGATGAGAGTAATGGTCACTGGAGGCGCTGGATTTATCGGCAGTAATCTCGTGAGATTTCTGATTTCAAAGCATGCAGATTGGGAGATCCTGACTGTTGATAAACTGGGAGTAGGTTCTAGTCTCGCTAGTTTGAAAGATTTGGACGAAAAAAGGCATAGATTCGTTAGAGGAGATCTTTCCGACTTTAAATTTGTAAACGAAGTTGTCAGAGATGTAGACGCAATTCTACACTTAGCAGCAGAATCCCATGTTGATAGAAGCATTTCTAATCCATCTCCTTTCGTTTATAGCAACACGGTAGGCACTTTCAATCTATTGGAAGCTGTGAGAAGAAGGGGAGAGAATACAAAGATCATTCATGTTTCCACAGATGAAGTTTATGGAGAGAAGAACACCGGCTCATCAAGTGAAGAGGATCCGCTTAAACCATCAAGCATGTATGCTGCATCTAAAGCCGCAGCAGACCTCTTCTGCGAAGCTTATCACAGAACTTACGGGCTAAAAATAATTATAACTAGGTCCACAAACAATTTTGGACCATATCAATTCCCAGAAAAGCTCATACCAAAGACGATAATTCGGGCTTTAATGAATCTACAAATACCAATTTACGGCTCAGGAGAGAATATAAGAGACTGGATTTATGTGCAGGACCACTGCGAAGCTTTAGACCTCATACTTCAAAGGGGAAAATGTGGAGAAATCTACAACATCTCCACTGGAGAGGAGCACGAGAATTTAGAAGTTGTCAAAAAAGTGCTTCACATCTTGAACAAGCCTGGGGAGTTGATCACATTCGTTGAGGACAGGCCGGGTCACGATAGTCGCTATAGCCTTAATTCATCCAAATTGAGAAATGAACTCGGATGGTCTCCAAAATACAATTTTGATGAGGCCCTTGAGATCACCGTCAGATGGTATCAAGAAAACAAATGGTGGTGGGGCCCTCTAGTCAGCGAAGAAGTGATTCATCCCACTCCTTGGAAAATTAAGTGGTGACTGCGCACTCCTGTGGAATTGGGTAAAGTGGCTAACAGTCCTCATCAATTTGCAGCACACTCCAAGAGAACATCAGAAGAATCATTTGTACATGCGCACACATGTCGATGGCTCATGTAGAGGATGAAAGATGCGAGAAACACTATTTAATGCACCAATTGAGAAAATCGATCGCACGAGCACCTAGGGCGAAAAACATATCTCAAGGGATTCATATGGTGATTAAAAAGATTACAGAACTCACGAGGATTGACATGCCTTCAGGGGGGATGTGGAAAGTGCACGGGCGGAAAGTAATAAATGGCGGATAATCTAAAGGTATGTTGGTGATGCCTTGAAAAAGCGACAAAAGAGGATTTTCGTGGTGATCCCACTTTACAAGGGAGGAAAGACCCTCCCAAATGTTGTTGAGAGAATTCCAAAGGAGATTCCAACGAAGATATTAATTGTGGATGACGGAAGCCCCGACAACAGCTATGAAGTTGCGAAAAGCATTGCTTCGAAAAATCCCAAAATCATTGTTTTCAAACATGAAAAGAACAGGGGGTATGGGGGAGCGCAAAAGACTCTTTTCAATGAAGCGCTGAAAAGAGGCGCGGACATCGTAGTATTGCTCCACCAAGATGGGCAGTATGCACCTGAGGATATGCCCCGGCTCATTTCCCCCGTGCTTGAAGATGAGACAATAGATATCGTGCTAGGATCAAGAACGAAAATGCTAGAGGGTGGGATGCCTCCAATAAAGTTCATTGGAAATAAAATAATTACATTTTTGCAGAATTTGGCGTTAAACACTAGATTTAAGGAGTTTCACACTGGTTACAGAGTTTACACCGCTAACGCCTTGAGACGTCTCGACTATGAGGCGTGCACAAACGATCTTCACTTCGATACAGAGATACTGGTAGATGCCGTGCGCAAAAAGCTCAGAGTTGTAGAAGTTCCCATAAAAACTTATTACGGAAAGGAAGTCACCCAAACGCAAAAGATAGTGACTTATGGACTAAACTGTCTAAAGGCAACATGGATGTATCGGCTGGAAATCTTACTCTCCAAATTTAGTTTTCGCGATTTCCTCTGAAGTCCTGGCCAAGCACCAAGAACATCACAATTTTCATCGCCATTTACGGGAGACTACACATTATTAACAACATTTCTCACAGGAACCAGCTATGTGACGATAGATTCATACCGCTCCATAATGGGAAAATCTAGGTAGCTCAGCCATATGGCGGCGAGTGAAAAGAGCAGCGCCAAACCCAACATTGTGAATCTAAGTTTTTTGTTTTTTATCTGCAACAATCCAATTGACATGATTGTGATATACGCTGGATAAACTACTGAGAAATACCTAGGAAGGAAGTATGCTACACTCAAAAAGTTCCCTATCGTAAGCATGAACACATACCCGAAGAAGGACCCAAGCAAGATAAAAAGATCTCTGTTTTCTGGTTTTTTTAGCCTGAAAATGAATTTGTGTTTTTTTAGTCCCATCAGAAGTTTGGCTAGCATTATCGTGTAAAGAAAGTAGAGAGAAATTGCAACATACAACACTCCTGGACCCCTCTCGGTAACTTTGCCCATCCCGTGAGAAGGGTAGAACATTCCGGCAGTCCAAACGATGCGGAGTGGTTCAACACGGGGCCGTGCGAGGGCCCACGAGTACTCTTGATTTTCGGTACGTGAAAGTGCGTTCATGAATTGTTGAATGGCTAAGTTTAACGTCGGTAGGAAAATAATAAAAGCAACAAGAGAGGGCACGAGAACACAACGCATTTTTTGCTTCCCTTCTGTTAAGTACAAGATAAGCAGGAGCTGTGGGATGATTATCAAAAGAGTATAATAGTGGATGTTCATTCCTATTCCCCACACCGCTCCGAGTAAAACTAAACTAAGTGTGTCCTTCTTCTCATAGAATCTCATCAAAAAAAGAATAGAGCCGGTGGTCGCTGCAGAAACCATTGTGTAGGGACTAATTCGGACAGAAAAGCTTATAAAATAAAAGCTGGTTGAGGCGAGAAGTAGCGCGATCTTCTCCGATTTAAATCTCTTTGCCAGTTTGTAGGTTAAAAACAAGTTGAGGAGTCCGATCGGTATGAAGACCAAGCGCGTGCGTGCTACCGAATCTCCCACCAAGTGATAGACCCAGTTGGAAAACTTGTATATAAAGGGCGGGTGGACGTCTGCCAACATTATTTTCGCGAACTCTTCTTCATTTTCCGCCCAGAAGAGGCGGTATGGTTCGTCGTGAAGAATCGGAGCATCAAAAAGGAACAGAAGCTGAAGCAAGAAGGCGAAAACTAGCATCGACAAAAGAAACATGTTCTGATTCAAAAGCTTTTTAGTGAGGATTTTTTTCGACATCTAAAACTACTTGAAAAGTCTGTTTTTAATACATTCTCAGCTTCCGGCCGCACGAACGAAAGGCCAGATAGCCCACTCATTTGGAGCGCATGCCAATTACGATTCTCCCTGCCGGTGAAGCAGCTGGGAACAAACAGGTCGTCTGCCCATTAAGCCCGCAAACACGGCTAGGGACCACCCAATGTCGGCGAGATCATGAACACCCATATCTCTGAGAATTTCAGAGTAGTCCATCTCAAGATTTGAAGTTTGTGCCTTCATACTTCCACACGATCTCCTCGCTGAATAGATAGTTGACTATGAAGCCCGGAAATACACCGATGAATGTTGCTAGGAGGTAATGTACACCGAAAAAGTAGCTCAACACCAGCGATGTGATGTAAATCGTTAGCGTACCGAGCGCTACCACACCATGAAACTTCAAACACCTGGAAACTATACCTTTTATCCTCCTCTCTTTAAAGGTCCAAATATCGTTCCAGATGAAGTTATTTAATATCGAGGCTTCAATGGCTAAAGCGGAAGCGATGAAAAGGGGTACTCCGCGGGCGACAAGTAGGTAAAGTAGCACCTCAAGGATCGCCACGCCACTCAACCCCACGGCCACAAACTTTACTGGTCTATATTTTGATAGCTTCAGACAAAACAGCGCATGGCTAAGGAGGTAAGAAATACCAAGCTTCGATTTCGACTTGCCACGATGTGTGAAAGTGCACGGCATCTCTACGACTTTTAATCCTGGTTTTTTTGCCAAGAGTTCTATCAGAAACCTGCTGTGGGTAACTTTTTCAAACTTTACGCCCTTTGGCTTTCCCTTAAGGAGCATGAAGTTGGATTCAACATCCATTACCTTTCGGGTCTGGGGGAGGAGAAAGTGGGAGAATCCTATCGCCAACCTCGATACAAGTCGCTTCAATGGACTCCACCCCACGATTTTTCCACCCGGGACATACCTTGAAGCAACAACGAGCTGGGCATTTTCATTCTCCATGATTTTCACCATTTTCGGTAGAAGTTCCAGCGAGTACTGCATATCTGGATTCGTCACGGCGATCATCTTGTTGTTGGCCGCGTTTATGCCGTCTACTACAGCGGAAGATAGGCCGAGTCTTCTGGGCCTCCGTATGACCTTGATGTTGTCATACTTTTGGCTCAGGGATTCTGCAACATCGGCCGTGCCATCCGAACTGTTATCATCGATAACGATGATTTCACACTTCTGTTTCATGAATTTCTCTATTCGTTCGATCACTTTTTTGATGTTTTCACGCTCGTTATAGGTTGGCAGGACAATGCTAATCGCGGAGCCGCCTCCTCTAAGAGTTGGCCGCCGTTTGGATATATCTCCATGCTTCGCTTTAAACATGGAACCAAATGAAGTTTTTTGCTGAGCTTAAATATGTGCGCAACTTCCATCCCTGTCGTGAAGTATGTTATTTGTTGCCTAAGCATAAGTATTACTTTGCGCAACACCAAACAAATACCAGAACATATATAAATTAAATAGAAAAATTCTAAGAGGCGACCAAAATTGGCATCTGAGATGGAGGAAAAAGCAGCCAGTGGGCGAGAAGAGGCGGTAATTGGGTCGGTACAGAGATGGCTTAGCAACCCGGTTTCTAAAGCGATGCTCCGCTTCGTCTGTGGGCGGAGCACTCGTGGCGGAAATAGGTTAGACATCGCCCTGCGGAAGTATGTGGGTGAAGATGTCTCATGCGATCTCCAAGACAGGCTCGCGGCTTTGATAGTCAAGCTTATCATCGATCGAAGTAGCAGCATCTTTGGTTACTCCGGTCAGGAGTTGAAGAAGTACCTGAAAGATCCGGTAATCAGGCGCGGGATGGTGAATGTGCTTGAGGGAATTGCACGATATGGTGCTCGTAGGCCTTTCACTTCTATTGCCCCATTTTTGGTCGTTTGGAACTATACAAAGCTATGTAATTTGCGGTGCGAGCACTGTTACGAGAATGCAGGAGCTAAGGCAGCGGAGGATGAACTTACCACCGATGAGGCGAAGCGGGTCATAGACGAGTTTGAGGACGCAGGAGTGGTAGCGATAGCGTTTTCAGGCGGCGAGCCGCTGCTGAGGAAAGATATCTTCGAGGTGGCGGGATATGCCAAGGGCAAGGGATTTTTCATCTCGATCGCAACCAATGGCACAATTATCACGAGAGAAACTGCGAGGAAGATGAAAGATGTTTTCGATTATGCAGAAATCTCCCTCGACGGCTTCGAGGAGGTGCATGACAGATTTAGGGGCATCCAGGGGGCTTGGAAGCGCACATGCGAGGGCATTAAAAATTGCGTGGCAGAGGGTATAGACACTTGCGTCGCTTTGACGGCGACCCACTACAATCTTCAAGAGATACCAAAACTCGTGGACTTTGTGGAGCGGGAACTCGGGGCCAAACGCGTCATAGTGTTCAACTATGTGCCAGTCGGGCGTGGCAAGGACATCGTTAGTCAAGATTTGTCTCCGCAAGAAAGGCAGGAGCTGCTCAGATATCTCTACTCGAGGATGATGGATAGTAATGGTAAGTTGATTTGTTACACTACGGCCCCCCAGTACTCTATGGTGTCTTGGGAGTTTGCCTACGGTACAACAGGAGCCACCGGATTGGTCTCAACCCACTTCACAACTGAGGGGGCTATGCGGGCACTGCAGGGGCGAACGAAGAGTCTCGCGGATTTTCTCGGTGGGTGCGGGGCGGGGAGGCTCTACTGCGGCCTCGAGCCCAATGGAGATATCATCCCCTGCGTCTTCATGCCAATCAAGCTGGGTAACATAAGGAAAGATCGCCTGCGCGACATCTGGCACTCCTCCGAGCTCCTCTGGAAGCTCCGCATTCGAGAAGCGCTGAGGGGTTGCGGCACGTGCGAGTACCGCTACATCTGCGGCGGGTGCAGAGCAAGGGCCTATGGATATTACGGCGATGTACAGGCTCCTGACCCAGGATGTATCCACAACCTTAGATACTGGGAAGAATTGAAAAATAGTGGAAAACTAGCAAGCTGAAGGTTATTTCGCTTTTTTGAACTCAGTGTATCCACATTTCCCACAGGAAATCCTTCCTTCATGTTCTGCGAGAAAAACTCCGCCACCGCACCTCGGGCACTCCTTCTTCAGCCTTTGGAGCTTCCCCTCCTTGACCGAGTAGAGCCTAGCCTTTCGCGCCTTCACCTTTTTTGACATCCTTCTCCTCCTTTGGCTTTTCACCCGCCTCGGCCTTTTCCTTCGGCATTCCGCGGCTCAGGAGATGCTTGAGCTCAGTGGCTTCCATCTTTTCCTTTGAAGCATAAATGCGGGCAACGCCGATTGTCTCGCATCTTTTCGGTAACCCAGCCAGCTTTTCAATCACTATCACGTCCTCCGGCACATTGAGGATAGCCGCAAGCCCCTTCCTCACATCCATCCTTTTTGGAGTTGGAGAACCATCATGAAGGATCTTCAGTCTTAGCTCGCTCCTCTCCAGCAGGGGATTTTCCCTCTTTTCAACTATCTGAATGTTCATCCTCACACCCGCCTCCCCCTTCTGCCACCAGGTTTTCTCGTCCCGTCGTGGGGGATCGGGGTAACATCCTCTATCCTTCCTATCTTCAGTCCGGCCCGTGCTAGAGCCCTTATGGCGGCTTGTGCCCCAGGACCCGGGATTCTCGAGCCGCTCCCCCCCGGAGCCCTCACCTTTATGTGAACTCCACTAATCCCTTTCTCAATAGCTTCTTCCGCAGCCTTGGCCGCAGCCTGCATGGCAGCATATGGCGATGATTCCTCCCTGTCGGCTTTCACTATCATCCCCCCCGAAGCCCTCGCTATCGTCTCCGCCCCCGTGAGATCAGTTATGTGAATGATGGTGTTGTTGAAAGATGAGTAAATGTATGCAATGCCCCATCTTTCCTCAGACATTCTCTTTCTCACCTCCGGCGCTTGGAGGAGTTGGCTCCTCGGTTTTCTGGAGGACCTTAATCAGCGGCTCCTCATCAATCGGCACCATGTAGCTTGGAACGCTAATTTTTTTCTCACCGATCATCACCTTCCCATGGAGAATCATCTGCCTCGCCTGCAGCGGAGATTTCGCCAGCCCCTTCCTGTATACTACCGTCTGAAGATATCTTTCAAAGATTTTCTCAACCGTGAGTCCAAGAGCATCGTCAAGAGTTGCATCCTTTTCCACTAGACCAAGCCGGTGGAGACGGGAAATCAGCTGTTTGGTTTCCTTCTCTGCTTGGGGACCGCTCTCCGCTAGGAGCCTTCTGGCCTGCCTCCGGAAACCCCTCAAAATAGTCTGGGCCCGCCATATTTCTCTCTTTCTCCTCAAACCAAACTGGGAGCGAAGTTTATCTTCGCGGTCCATCCTTTCCTTTTCCCAAGGATGCGCGGGCTTTACGTATTTCCTCCTCTGCCTCCTCAAGTCTTCACCCTCACTCCTTCTTTTCCTCTTTCTTCGGTGCCTCGGTTTTGGCCGCCTTTTCCTTAGCGGCAGTCGGTTTTTCAGCCTTTGCTACCTCTTCCTTCTCGGCTTTCGGCTTTCCTTCCTTAGCTGCTTTTGGCTTCTCCTCTTTGGCCGCCTCCAACTTCGCTCTCGTCTCTTTTCTCATCACACCGACGGTCAGCCCTCTCCTCCCCGTGGTCCTAGTTCGCTGGCCCCTCACCGGAAGGCCAAGCTCGTGCCTGATACCCCTCCTGCTCCTTATCTTCCGCTCCCTCCCGATGTCTCCCTTCACCGCCAAGGTAACGCCTGTTTCCACCAGCTGAATGTCTTCACCGCTTTCAACATCTTTCGGCCGGTTGAGCATCCATGAGGGGATTCCACTTTTTATCGGATCTTCGAGGACATTCTCTATTTTCTTGACATCTTCCGGGGCAAGTTCCCCGAGCTTCTTAAATGGATCAATACCCGCAGCATAAGCAACGGCCCGCCCGAGCATGACCCCCACTCCCTTCAGGTCTGCAAGAGCGAGGTAAGTGGGCTTCTCTCCCGACAGGTCTTTTCCCGCTATCCTAACTATATGCCTAAACTCTTCTGGCATTCTAACCTTACCTATTTTCTCCTTTTGGGTTTTAAGCCTATTTTGCTTCGATAATTTCCATTTCTTCAGTAGCAGAACCGCACGAGTTTTCGCCAACCACTCCTATGAGTTTTTGGGTGCCAAAATTTTTAGAGAAGTGATATATGCGAGTTCATAGATTTTATCGTGATGATTATCTCCGGAAAACTAGGTAAAATTAAGGTGGGGGATGGGCAACCCGTTGTGCTGATGGGAGTCATAAATCTGAGCCCTGATTCCTTCTTTAGGGGCTCGATTTTTTTCCCCTCTCGCGCTGTGGAGAGGGCCTTAAAGCTGGTGGATGGTGGAGCTAAAATAATCGATATCGGGGCGATGGCTACTGGACCGAAGTCTGCGCCGGTCGATGAAAAGGTCGAGATAAGAAGGCTCATCCCGGCCATCAGGGCAATTTCGAGAAGGCTCGACGCGCCAATCTCCGTGGACACCCAGAGGTCAAGGGTGGCAGAGGAAGCCGTCGCGGCGGGAGCCGAGATAATCAACGATGTGAGCGGGATGAAAAATGACCTAGGGATGGCCGCAGTAGTGAAAAAATATGGGTGCTCAACCGTCCTGATGGCCGCAGATAAATTCCCAGGCGATGTCTATACGATTCCGGCGATAAAGGAATCATTGATGAAGAGTTTGAAGATATGCGGGGAGGCTGGCGTTGACATGAGGAGGGTTGTGGTCGATCCCGGGATTGGATTTTGGCCCGGAAGGCTGAAGAAGCTGGGGAAAAAAGTGGCGGCCCACATTGGTCGCTATTCCTATCCAGCTTTTCTGGATCTCGCCATCATTGCCAGATTGAAGGAGCTTCGCGAGCTAGGCAGGCCCATATGCGTTGGAATATCTAGAAAGTCCTTCATAGGCGAGATCTGTGGTGAAAGAGATCCAGCGAAAAGACTCGCGGGTTCTCTGGCCGCCACCGCCATCGCCGTCGTGAACGGGGCGCACATGATAAGAACCCACGACCCTGCAGAAACTTCTCAGGCCGTGAAGGTGGCGGAAGCCCTGAAGACGGTGAGCGAAATGCCGGTGAAAAGTTTGAGATGATTATTAAAATCCCCCTTCCATTTAGATTGGAGCGGATGTGTGGAATAATTGGATACATTGGCGCCAGAAATGCTGCTCCCATTCTCTTCGATGGGCTCAGGAGAATAGAGTACAGAGGGTATGACTCTGCCGGCATAGCAACGGTTGAAGGGAAAATCTACGTGAAAAAGGATAAGGGAAAAATAGACGAAATTCACGCTAGGGTCAACTTCCTGGAACTTCCCGGAAAAATTGGAATCGGCCATACAAGATGGGCCACCCATGGCGAGCCCTCTCAAAAAAACGCCCACCCACATCTAGACTCCAGTGAAAGGGTGGCGGTAGTCCACAACGGCGTGATCGAAAACTACCTTGAGCTGAAACGCCGACTTGAGAAAGCCGGGTGTAGATTCTCATCGGAAACTGACACAGAGGTCATCCCAAATCTCATTGCCTACTTTATGAAGAAGGGAAGGACCCTCGAGGATGCCGTGAGGAGAGCTGCCCTTAAGCTCAGGGGGAGTTTTGCAATTGCTGTTGTGAGTGTGGCTGAGCCAGAAAAGATCATCTGCGTTAGAAAGGAGAGTCCCCTGATCATCGGAATTGGAAAGGGGGAGATGTTTCTTGCCTCAGACATCCCTGCTGTTCTTCCCTGGACGAAAAAAGTGATTGTTTTGGAGGACGGAGATATGGCAACGGTGAAAAGCGATGGCGTCGCGATAAAAAGCTACATCACCGGCAGGGTCGTGAGAAGGAGGCCGATGAAGGTCACCTGGACCATAGAGATGGCGGAAAAGGGGGGCTATCCCCATTTCACCCTAAAGGAGATATTTCAACAGCCGGATGCTGTGCGAGAGACGCTGCGGGCCGGAGAAAGGGAGATGAGCAGGTTGATCGACATGATGATGAAGGCAAAGAGGATTTATTTTGTTGCTTGCGGCACCTCCTACCATGCGGCGCTCGTCGGGAAATATGCTTTGAAAAAACTCGCTAAGATCCCAGTAGAGGCGGTTATCTCTTCTGAGTTCCCGGAGAGCTGCCATGTAGATGGAAAAACTCTTGTCTTAGCAATCACCCAATCGGGGGAGACTGCTGATACCTTGAGAGCTGCTAGGGTTGCAAAGGCTGGTGGGGCAAAACTCACCTGTCTCACAAATGTCCTAGGGAGTTCAATAACGAGGGAGAGTGATCTCTCCCTTTACACATTCGCGGGCCCAGAAGTCAGTGTCGTGGCAACAAAAACATTCGCGGCGCAAGTAGCATTTCTCCTCCTCCTCTCTGTCCGTGCTGCTCTGAGAAAAGGGATAAAGGCAAAAAAGCTTGAAAGAGAACTTTTCGAACTTCCAGAACTCATCAAAAAAGCCTTGAAGGATGTGGCTCCTTGGGCAAAGAAATTTGCAGAAAAACTCTGGAGGGCAAAAGATATTTACCTCATCGGGAGGGGGATAGGCCTTCCCGTGGTGCTCGAAGGTGCTCTAAAACTGAAGGAAATCACATACATTCATGCCGAAGGCATGCCTGCAGGAGAACTCAAACACGGAACGCTCGCTCTGATAGAAGAGGGGACTCCTCTCCTTGCTGTTGTTCCTCCGGGCGAAACCAGAGAAAAGATGATAGGAAACATTGAGGAAGTGAGGGCAAGAGGGGCCGAAGTGGTAATCTTCTGTAGCGATGAGGAGATGAGAGAGCATGCTCGAGAAGTAGTGATCCTGCCAAAAACCGATGAACTTTTATCTCCTCTTCTATATATCCTACCCTTCCAGCTCCTTGCTTACTACATTTGTGTTAAGAGAGGGCAGGACCCAGACAAGCCGCGCTCTCTCGCAAAATCCGTCACAGTTCTCTAGCCCAGAAGTTCTCCGGCTAGTTTTCCCGCCTTTATCCTGTCCCACTGCTGCTTTGTCATTATCTGAAGCTGCGTTCCAAAGTGGCTCTTGTACTGTGGGTATGGCATTACTGTGAAGCCGTAGGTCACGAAAAGTTTTCTGCTCCCAATTGGGCTTTCGGCACTCGCTTCAACCTTTTCAACTCCAAGAACATCAAAGTAGTGCTCGAGCTTGCATGGCCAGAGATAGGCTCCAATCTGAAGGCCGCGCTTTAATGTGGTGGTGTGAAGGCTGCATCCAGTCTTTGGGTCTCTAAGTACACCGTTAGTGACTCCCACGATTTCACCATTCACCTCTCCGACAAGGTTGAAGTGGCTTTCGGGTGGACATCCCCAGATGGGCCTGTTTTCACGCCAGAGATAAAGCTCCGTGATTATTTCTGATGTAACTAGGTCGAAAAGATCCTGGTGGTATGTCACATTCTTTATCAGGGCATCGGCGACCCTCTCGACTTCATCTTTTCTCTGCGAGCGCACGATCATCTCGTCTCCGTTTGGCAAGGTTATTCTCCTTCCCGGATAGGGCTTCATCACTTTGCTCCAGTCAACCTCCATTTTTATCCCCTTTACTTTCTCTCCACGTATTTTTATGTGTTACTTGGGCTCAAACCTGAAACCGTAGATTTCCTTTCCCCTGAGCATTCTGAGCCGGCCCCACACAGGCTTGACCTTCATCCCCGTTTTTGGGTTATCAGAGAGAATTTGTCCGAGGACTTTCACCCCCCCGAAATCTGCAATTCCAAGGGTTAGGGGAGGCATCTCTATTCCTTCAGGAGGGGCGTAAAGCTTTGTCCATGTCACAACAGTTCCCTCTTCAGGCAATGGAACTTCCTCTATTTCTGTCCCCTTACAGGAGAGACATCTGTCGTGTTTTGGAAACATTCTCCTCCCGCATGATTTGCACCTGTAAGCTATCCATTTCTGCTCCATTTCACCAACCTCTCTCCAGAATATGAATCACAGTGTTATTCCCAAAGCCTCCAAAGTTACACGCCAGCGCTCTCTTTGGATCCTTCACCTGCCTTTCCCCGCATTCCCCCCTCAGTTGCCACACCAGTTCCACCACTTGGGCGAGGCCGGTGGCTCCGACGGCATGCCCCCTAGCTTTCAGCCCTCCCGATGGATTTATCGGCAGCCTCCCGGTTAGAGTGGTTTCGCCTCTCTCCACGGCGAGGTGGGCCTTCCCCTTCTCAAAGAAGCCTATGTCCTCGCTCTCGACCAGTTCAAGAATCTCAAAAGCATCGTGAACTTCAGCAACATTTATCTGCTCTGGAGTCGTTCCGGCCATCTTAAATGCCTGTTGGGCAGCTATCCTAACCGACTTCAAAACTGCAGGATCCTCCCTTTCCTGCACAGCCTGGACATCGGTTGCATGGCCAAAGCCGGCGATTCTAACTGGTTTGTCCGTGAACTTCTTGGCTTTCTCCAGTGGGCATAGAACCACCGCTGCAGCACCATCGCTTATCGGGCAGACATAATAGAGGCGGAGCGGGTCTGAAACCATCCCAGAACTCATCGCCCCCTCAACCGTGCATGCCCTCTGGATGTGGGCATATGGGTTCTTCAGGGCGTTTGCATGGTTTTTCACGGCGACCATTGCCAGATGTCGTTCAGTGAGTCCATAGCGCTCCATGTAGATTCTCGTGAGCATGGCCCCCATCGCGGGGAGGGTCGTGCCGTGGATGTACTCTGCCGTGGGATGGAGCATCGTTGCAACATAGTCTGTGATGATGTCGGTGTCAACAGAAGTCATCTTGTCCCCGCCGGCCACAAGAACCATGTCGTAAAAGCCAGATGCCACTGCCATGAATGCATTTTTAAGGGCAGAGCCTCCTGCCGCTGGACCATTCTCTAGGCGTTCGGCCGCCGCCGGGATCAGATTTATCCTGTCAACGAGGGAACTCGCCACGGCCGTCTGCATCGCGGTTTCTCCGGCGAACATGCTTGAAACATAAACTGCGTCGAAATCTTCCTTCTCCGCTTTCGCATCTTTTATCGCTGAAAGGGAGGCCTCAGCCAGCATCGTGATCAGGTCCTCTGGCCTCCTCCCGAACTTGATCATCCCGGCTCCAATTATTGCTACATCTCTCATCTGCTCCACAATTTTTCGGTTGCCCTCCATAAAAACATGGTGCAGCAAATTTTTACCCTAGATTGAAGAGAGAAGCTTGATGAAATGGAAATCCTCCAACAGCTCTCCATCATTGTTCTTGGGGCAATATTCCTGAGTGTGATTGGAGTGCTTTTCATCCAGTACCAGGAGGCAACGGCCGAGCACAGATTTTTTTCCCAGCTAAATGATTTGGCGGGGGTCATATCGGGGATGGGGAGCAGGGACATCGGCTCGGTGGAGTTCTTCAACATCGATGTGCCCAGCGGCTGGAGGGTTAGCTTTCAAACAAACTCGATATTCGTGAGAAGAAATGGTGAAACAGAAAATATTTTTGTAGGAATTGAGGTTGCTGGGGATGAGATTTTTGGCGGAAGCTTTGGGCTGAAAGTCACCAGAACGGAGAATGGAGTTGAGGTGAGGATCTATGGATAGGCTTGGCGCTCACACCTTCCCTCTTCTCGTCGTCTTTGGAGTTTTCCTCGCTTTCCTCCTTACAACCGTCTTCATTTCCATCTACAATCAGCAGCTCTATGCTAGGATGGAGGACGAGGCCAACCACCTCGCAGAGACCCTTTCAAAAACTGCATTCCAGGCGCTCGCTTCTTCAAGTCTCGCGTCTGTCGATTTACCAGCCACGCTCGGAGGGAGTGAGTACACTCTGGAGGTGGAGGAAAACGCGATGTTTGTCTTGAGGATAATCTCTGGGAGGGGAGCTGGCAACGTCTACTCCACTAGGACAAACATACTCCTTGACGTTGAAAACAAGGAATTCAGGCCGGGGGGAAAAATTTTCTTCTATGGAGGTGGAGACAAGGTGATAGTCAGCGCCTCTCCAATTCAAGGCGTTATTGCCCCATTATCTCCAGCGACCAGCCAAACTCCGCCGCAATTCTACTTCTTTGCAAAGAAAAATCCAAAGGAAGCGGCAGGGATATCTGCGGTTTTCTTCGCGAAGGCTGGTGGGGAAAATACAGACATCGTGGGATACTCCTGGGAAAATGGAAAGCTCATTGTCCGCGGAATGGTAGACAACGACTATTTCCTGGCTGGCGTCGACTTCGAGGAAAATCTCCTTAAGGTCGGAAAGGTCGATAGAGCATGGGTTGTCGTTAGGGTTGAAAATACCTTCGGTGCTGCCGAGAACTCCTACCCCTCAATAGAAAATGCATATGAGGAAGGGTGGGTATACTCCCCAGCAGATGTCCTGCAGCACCTGAGATCCAGAACCTGGAGGAGAGCTTCGGACGAGCAAATAATTTCAGTTCCTGGGGATGCTGAAATCCGCGCAGCCGCCGTTGCCACAAATGTTTCGACGTATCCTGCCTGGAGGATAACATTTGAAAATCAGATAATTTACTACCGGCTGATGCCCTGGTGGGAAAAGGAGAATGAAGCTGGTTTTCTTTTCCAGTCACTCCCTGAGCTCTATCCTGTGATCTAAAAGAGTTCTACTTTCACCACTTCACCTTTTTTCACTCCCTCCTTCCGCTCATCAATGATGAAAAATCCATCCGCAGAGGTCATTGAAGTCAAAATTCCTGAACCACCGCTCATGATGGGCTCAGCTTCACCCTTCTCGCTTATTTTTACCCTGACAACATCTGCCCTTCCAAGGGATGATGCAACATCTCTCGTCACTCTGGCCCTAACTGTGATCTTCCCATATTCCGGATTGCGGCCTTGCATCAGATTCAACGCTGGCTGGACGAGAACTCTGAAAGAGATCAGGGCCGCCACTGGAAATCCAGGGAGGGAGAAAACGGGCTTTCCTCTCACCAGGCCAAAGCCGGCAGGGCCTCCAGGCCTCAGCGATACTCCATGGAAGAGAAGTTTGCCTATCTCAGAAATAGCCCTTGGAACAAAATCCCGCTCGCCGACAGAAGTCCCCCCAGAAATTACCACCGCATCATTGCGAATTGCTCGCTCTATAGACTCCTTTATCTCCTCCACATCATCTCCGACTCTGGCGGTAATCTCCGGAATTCCTCCAGCCTCTTTCACGGCTGCAAGGAGGGAGAAGGAGTCGATGTCAGGAAGCTCTCCAGACCTCAGTTCAGCCAACGGATCGACTATCTCTTTGCCAGTGGAGATTATAGCAACCCTAGGTTTCCTGACGACCAAAATCTTAGAACAACCGACCGCGGCCAAAAGCCCCACATCTTGGGGTCGCAGAGTTCTTCCCTTCTCAAGGATCCTTTCACCGGCCTTCACATCCTCTCCCCTTTTCGAAACATTTTTTCCGGGGGTTACTGGGGCATAAATCTCGACCATCTCCCCGACTGCTTTTGCTTGCTCTAGTGGGATCACGGAGTCTGCTCCCGGCGGAAGAGGGGCTCCGGTGGCTATCTTCACAGCCTTCCCCTTAGAGACCTCGCATCTTGGTCTGGAACCCGGTAGAATTTTTCCAATTACCCTCAGCTTTACTGGTCTCGCTGGTGATGCTCTGAAGGTGTCAGAGGCTACCACAGCAAAGCCATCGACGGCAGAGCGGTTGAATGGTGGAACGTCTCTTTTAGCAACAACATCTTCAGCCAGAACCCTTCCCACAGCATCCCTCAGAGAAACACTCTCAGATGAAAGCGATCGCACATTTGATAGGACAATTTTTAGTGCCTGCTTCCATGGAAGATACTCTTTAAAACCGCGCCCTCTGACGGACATTCACTCACTCGCATGCATCACTAGGTGAGGAAGATCTGGAAGGATAAGCTTCAGAGCTTCCTTAACGGCATTGGGGGCTCCCGGAAGACAAAAGACCGGCTTGCATTTTATCGTCCCCGCAGAAGCTCTGGTGAGAAGGGCTGGTGTTCCAACCTTCTCATAGCCGATTCTTCTGAGAATTTCCCCGAAGCCGGGAAGGGACTTTTCATACATTGGCTCCACAGTTTCAATTGTAACATCCCTCCTCGCAACCCCTGTCCCCCCGGAGATGATGATTGCGTGGATGTCTTTCCTCTTCAGAAACTCCCGAAGCTTTTTCACTATCTCCCTTCTCTCATCTGGAACTATCGCCCGGACGGTAAAATGTCCGGCTTTTCTAGCTCTCGCCTCAATCAACTTACCGGAGACATCGATGTCCCTCCCTTCTTTAAGAGCCTTCGCTCTCGTATCGCTCACGACTAGAACAGCGATTCCAAGCTTTTTCTGTGCCCTCTTTCTGTGCTCCTCGAAGCTCATCCTTTCACCTTTTCCAATACTCTGATCTCTTCGATTCTTGTTTCCGGATATTGCCCTCGCTCATCTTTCTCAAGCCCCTTCACCATGTCCCAGATCGTGAGAAGGGCGCATGCCACCCCAGTAAGCGCTTCCATCTCCACCCCCGTCTTCCCTGTGCTCCTCACCTCCACAACTCCTCTGATCCCATCCTTTTCCAGGGTTAGCTCAACCTCCGCGCCGGTAATTGGGATGGGGTGGGTGAGGGGGATGATCTCTGGAACCTTTTTGATTGCGAGAATTGCAGCAGTCTTAGCAACCTCTAGAACATCCCCCTTTTCTATTTTCCCCCGCCTGATTTTTTCTATAGTTTCTTTTTTCAGCTTGATGTAGCCGCTCGCCCTTGCCACCCTCACCACCTCGGGCTTGGGTGTGATGTCAACCATCTTTGCCATCAGTTCACCGGAAAAAGCCTAGTAATACATGGGGTTGTGAACGTGCGCGTCTATGTGCGTCCAGGCGAGGGTTTTTCCAAGCCTCATCCTTTTTATCTTGCCAAAACTTTCAAGCCGTTTCAAAACAAAATTAACGTCCTTGACCTTCCAGTTCAGGATCCTAGCTATGTCTCTGGCGCTCAGCATGCCGAATTTTCTCAAGATATATTCAACTACCTCGTATCTCGCATTCTCTAGCCAGTCCTCTTCGAATTCTTCCTCTTCTTCTTCCTCGATCGAGTAGGGGAATTCCTGGATGCAAACACCTAGATATCAATAGACTTCTTGGATAAAAAAGGTTTCTACTAAGGCGAGGATGTCACATTAGAATCTTCCCCTGAACGAAGGTGTGCTCAAAACATCTTCAAAATCGCTTCTCTTCCACTCATCCCTTTTTTCACGCCCATTCCCATCGCCCGCGGGGTGACTGCAACAACTTTTGCCTCCAGCATTTCATCAAAGCTATGGATCCCCTTCACGGTTGCAGCGGCCTGGTTCAGCTTTGCCGCCGTTTCGATGTTCAGATATCCACACATCAGGTATCCCTTTGGAGCAACGGCGAGGAGAAGGGGTGCCCCAGGAAGTTCCACTCTCACCACCAGTATTTTTCCGCTACCTATCTCCATTTCCTTTATCTCCGCCCGCGTCATCATTCAACAAACATCTGCACAATGATTAATAACCTACACTGGCTATGATTTTTCGATGAAGTCGATAACTCTCAAGCTCAAACCTCTGGACATGGAAACGGGAAAACCTGTAGCGGTGCTTCACGAAGATGATGCGGAAGAACTCGGCCATGTACCAGGAGACAGGATAAAGGTTTCTACGCCCACGAAAACCTTCACGCTCATCGCAAACACCACCAGGAGGCTGGTCAGAAGTGGAGAGCTTGGCACTTTCATCGAGGCCACGCAGCTTCTCAACCTGCCGGGAGAAAGCGAGGTGAAAGTTACCATTGCCCCCCGACCTCTCTCAGCAACGGCGATAAAAAAGAAGCTTTCCGGGGGGACGCTAACAGACGAAGAGATCGGTAGCATTGTCAGAGACATAGTTTCAGAGGACCTAACCAGCACAGAATTGACGGCATTCGTCACTGGCTGCTACATCAGGGGAATGACATTGGAAGAGACTGTTTCTATGGTCAAACACATGGTCGAAACCGGTGACAGAATAGAATTCGAGACCGGCCCTGTTCTTGATGTCCACAGCATCGGCGGCGTTCCAGGAAACAAATATGCCCTAATAACGGTCCCGATTGCAGCTGCAGCAGGCCTGATGGTTCCAAAAACAAGCAGCAGGGCGATAACCAGTGCCGCTGGAACTGCAGACGTTGTGGAGGTCCTTGCAAATGTGAAACTTGATCTAAGCGAAATAAAGAGAATAGTCATGAAAGTGGGCGGAGTTCTGGCGTGGGGGGGAGCGGTCAAACTGGCCCCCGCCGATGATATCATCATCAGAACTGAAAGAATGCTTGGCATAGACCCCCGGTGCCAGCTTCTTGCCAGCGTCATGTCGAAGAAGATAGCGGTTGGGGCGGAAAGGGTTGTGATTGACATCCCAGTCGGCGCTGGCACAAAAATTGAAAATCTCGAAGAGGCCAGAGATCTCGCCCACGACTTCATGGAGCTTGGCCACAGGCTTGGCGTTCAGGTTGAAACTGCAATTACCTATGGAGAACAACCGATTGGCCACGCCGTGGGCCCAGCTCTTGAAGCTAGGGAGGCCCTCGCAGCTCTAATGGGAAATGGGCCCGGGAGTCTCATTGAAAAGGCTACAAGCCTAGCGGGGGCCATGCTTGAGCTCGGGGGAGTGGTACCGGGAGGCCTTGGGAAGGAGAGGGCAATGGAAATCCTGACATCTGGAAAAGCCTATCAGAAGATGAAAGAAATCATCGAAGCTCAGGGGGGAAATCCAGAGATAAAACCTGAAGATATTCCAGTAGGCGATAAGAAGGAGGTTCTCCTGGCGCCAACTTCTGGCTATATCACAAGGATCTATAACGACAGGATAAATGAGATCGCTAGGACGGCTGGTGCCCCTCACGACAAGGGGGCGGGAATAAAACTTCTCCTTAAAAAAGGCAGCAAGGTGAATGCCGGTGACCCAATCATGGAGATCTATGCTGAACATGAGAGCCGACTTGACGAAGCACTCGCAGTTGTTAAGAAAAGATTTCCAGTGAAGATAGAAGGCATGCTCCTAGAGAAGCTCTCTTATAGACCGAGAATTTGACCCTAGAGGATAAACACGGCTGCAGCGAGAACTGTTGACCACTTTCCTTCCTTGACAAACGCCGTCTGCGTGATATTTGTTGTCCTCACAATTTTGCCGGAAATTTTCCATATCTGCTTCCTCTCGTCCCAGCTTTTGGTTGGGTCAAATGGCAGACCAAGGGCGCTGGCGAGCATCGATGCCGCAAGATCTTCCGCATATTCCCCGGCCTCTTCAGCCGTCTGCCCAAACGCATGGTGCTCGCTTATGTAGCCGTAGGTGGTTTTATCGGCCGGCAGCGCACAACCTATGCTCGCAGAGATCAGCCTTCTCCTCTCGTTGCTACTACATCTCGCGAAGACGCCGAAAATTATCTGCCCATCTCTGAGATATGTCAATCCTTTATTCTTCGGGATGATCTTACATCCCGGGGGGACGATGCTTGAAACTGACACCAGGTTGAACTTCGCTATTCCTGCATTCTCAAGCGCATACTCAAATGAGCGCAACATTTCTTTATCGTGCCCGACACCTTTTGTGAAAAAGATATACCTCGGAAGAAGATTCATCCCATCCCACTTGTTACTCTTCCTCGCTACCGCCTTCTTCTGACGGAGGTGTCTTTGGTGGAGAAACCTCCTTTTTGCTGGCGGCAATCACATCATCGATTCTTAGTATCATTATCGCCGCTTCGGTCGCCGACTTTATCGCCTGCGTCGTCACCCTCAGGGGTTCTATTACACCCAGCTTTGACATGTCCTCAACTTTTCCGTTGAAGACATCCACTCCCATGTGCTTCCCCTCTGGTTTCTCATGCTTGGCCCTCAGCTCCACAAGTATATCTATGCTGTCAAGCCCAGCATTTTCGGCGAGGGTCCTGGGGATGGATTCGAGGGCGTTGGCGAAGGCGTTGATCGCAAGAGCCTCTCTCCCACCGGCACTCTGAGCATATTCCCGAAGTTCTCTGCTGAGTTCCATCATGGTTGCCCCCCCACCATACACGATTTTCCCGTCTTCTATGGCGGCCGCCACGACGCAGAGACCATCATGAACAGCCCGCTCAACTTCATCAACAACATGCTCGCTTCCTCCCCTAACAAGTATTCCAACGGCTCGTGGATTCTTGCATTCCTTAACAAATGTCATTTTATCGTCACCAAACTTCACTTCTTCTACAAGCCCTGCCTCTCCAAGATCCTGAGGGCTAAGGTCATCGAGGTTTGTTACTATCGTCGCCCCCGTGGCTCTCGCAAGCTTTTCCATGTCCGACTTTTTCGCCCGCCTTACAGCATAAATCTTGGCCTTTGCGAGATAATGCTGCGCAAGATCGTCTATTCCCTTCTGACAAACAACAACGTTGGCTCCAACAGAAACTATCTTTTCAACCATTTTCTTCAGGATTGCCTCCTCCTCATCAATGAATGCCCTCAGCTGTTCTGGTGAAGATATTCTTATCTCAGCATCTGTCTCTGTTTTCTTTATTTCAAGGGCTGCATCCAAAAGGGCGATCTTTGCATTTCTTACTCTCTTTGGCATCTCTGGATGAACTCTCTCCTTGTCGAGAATTACCCCGTGGATGAGCTGGGTATCGGCCGTGCTTTCTCCTGGTTTTTTCTCAACGCCAATGTAGTCGATATCTACTTTGTAACCGCCATCGGCTTTATCCACTATCTGTTTCACCGCCTTCACAATCAAGTCGGCCAGAGCATCTCTAGCGCTTTCCGCCTTTTTTCCGGTTATGGATGTGGTCGCGATTTTTTTCAACGTAGCATCGTCATCAAAAGCCACAGGCACTGCCAAACGATTCAGAATCTCCAGAGCTTTTTCGGCAGCGAGACGGTAACCGCTGACAATGACTGTGGGATGAATTTCCTGATCAAGAAGCTTTTCTGCTTCGCGAAGGAGTTCGCCCGCAAGCACGACTGCGGTGGTCGTTCCATCGCCGACCAGATCATCTTGAGTTTTTGCTACTTCCACAAGCATCTTGGCGGCCGGGTGCTCCACCTCCATCTCCTTCAGAATCGTGACCCCGTCGTTTGTGATCACGACGTCTCCAAGGGTGTCCACGAGCATCTTGTCCATTCCCCGAGGGCCGAGGGTTGTGCGGACCGACTCACTTATTACTCTTGCGGCCATTATGTTCATCCTCTGGGCATCTCTTCCGATGAGCCTTCTTGTCCCCTCTTGCAGCACCAACACTGGTCTTCCGCCTAACGCCGCAGCCATAGATATCAATACGCCATATATAATGAGGATTTAAACTTTACGGAAGCTGTGCTGTGTTGCATAATTCGACATCAAAACCTTTATAAGTAGCTACATTGTAGCTACTATGATGACGAGAAAGAAAATCGCCGAACAGCCCATGAAAATTCAGATGCTTGGGTATGAAGTGGTGGAAAAAGTGGCCACGCGGAGCGGAAATTCGAGCAGAGTATATCTTCCAGTCGACTGGACTGGAAAGCGCGTGAGAGCTGTGAAAC
>JAVZGN010000004.1:0-28514 GCA_038872135.1 Hadarchaeales archaeon (SeqCode)
TGATGTAGCCAAAGTTTATGAAGCTGGTTGCGATGCCTCCAGACATGCTTTGTTTGTATTTTCCCGCACTCTCCCCTTTTGAGTATACTACCAGGAGCCTAGGGTCAAACCCTCTCTCATCCCCTGTCCCGTCGTCTTTTGAGACGAAAGATATCGCGTTGTTTAGAGTAGTCGTCTCATTCTCCCTTCCATCGGTTGGCTCCCTCAAGAGGAGTGTTATCAGGACTTCTCTTGTCAGGGGAAGCTTCCACTCCCTCTTCACAAGCTGGGTCACATCAACCTCCATCCACCCAGTGCTCCCGCTGAGGGTCACAGTTGGACCGGGGAAGTCACCGTCGCCCGGTCTAGTGTTCCAGGTTATGTTTTCCAGCCAATCATCGTTGTCAACCGCCCAGATCTGGATTTTGTTTGGCATGGCGACCTGCATCGGGTCGTCGGTGGCTGCAGAGGTGCTGGTTATGTAGATCATCAGGATTGCTTTTTCAATCACTGCAAAGTTGTCGAACAGCTCGTAATCATCGCTAAGGTCAAATCTCAGGTAGGTCCAGATTCTCCCCCCCCTTGTTGTCGAGACAATGAGGATGTTGTTGTCGTAGCCGGGGCTGGTGATCGTGAAATTTGGCTCAGCCTCCTTAACATATGTCCCAACTCCCCGCCACCAGCCGAAGGGGTTCCTGTTGTCCTCCATCTCCTCGATGTTTGCGATGAACCTCGCCGTGCTCACATCCAGCCTGCTGCTCGACTCTCCTGAGGCATAGGCTGTTGGGGAGGAGGCGCTCAAGTCGACGACCATTGCCACAGTTTCCCCCGCCCCTAACCCCGCTACATTTCCCCTGAATTCAAGAAAATTCTGTTTCACCTGTCCGACCATGTTCTGCTCCTTTTCCTTCCATTCCCATGGGACCTGAGTCGAGAGGTAGGTGGCGAGGGCTGCGTTCACGATTCCTATGACCAAGATGAAGCCCACGATCGCTGAAATGCCTTGATTTTCTTTCAAAACCTCAGGGTGGGGAATAGCGCCCATTCATTTCACCTCACGCATAGATGGAATTCTCCACAGTTATTTGGTCTCTGTAAAGAATCCTTTGGGCATAATAGTCGTAGATGGTTATAACCACTTTATCTCCAATTTTCAGCTTCGCGTCGTTGTGCCTGATGGTGGCAATGACATTTTCTCCTATCCCAAACCCTTTGCTAACATCTGAGAAGATCAATCCATTCCACGGGGCCTTGTTTTCCCAGGAAATCCTTCCCGTGTATGTGGCAATGATTGAGAATTCACTTTCAGGTCCGGTTGGAATCCCCAATGTGTCTCCCCCGAGATGGTAGAGGATGACGCGGATGTTGTCGGTGGGGGTGGGTCTCGCATTTTCAACCCAGACGAGAAAATCCACAGACCTGTAGGGGGAGACAGCGGTGCTGGAGACGTGGACGGCGATCATCGCCATGGCCGCCGCGATAATCCCTATCAGAAGGATTTCTCCAACTACTTCGGAGATCCCTCTTTCATCAATCATCTTTTCACCTTCCTTGAAAGGAGAGCTGTAAGCAGGGAGGAGAGGACCGCAGCAACTGTAAGAAGGATGAGCGGCTGCAGGGGAATGAGGCCCAGGGATGATGTTTGGGCAGAAGCTTCAGTCAGCGCCCCCACCTGCTGGCTGGCCCACCTCGCGGTGTCCATTCCCTCCCTGTAGAGGTTGTCGTTCAGGCTGTAGTAGGTTGTTGTGGTTGGCCACTCCCAGAAGAAGGGAGCATCAGGCTTGTTATTAGCCCACCTCCAGTTCCAAGCGTCCCTCAGAGCCCTGTAGACCCCGTTGTAGACGAGGCGGATGGTGTTGTCTGCATCCATTTTGGCGATGGAGGCATCCCTCGTCCTCACCCAGTAGAGCCAGCGGTTGTCTATCCTGTCGTCGACATCGGTTGGGCCTATCCTTGTGTATGGGTTTGATTGAATTATGTGCTGTTCGAGCACAGTGTCGCAGATGGTGTAGCTGGGATAGTCATTTTCAGGATATTGCCCGGGACCATCGCCGACATCGTAGAAGTAGCGGTTAAGGAACCAAGTGAGATCCCCATTGTCATCAGGACCGTAGTTCTCAGGTCTCGTCGGGTACCAGGCAGAGTCTGAGTCGGTGTAGGCCTCAACTTGTTGATTAGCATAATGAGAAGAGTCATAGTAATAATTTGCTGTGAAATACTTTCCAGATTCCTCGTGGAAGCCCCAGAGGGGATAGACGGAGCCGATTGGGGGAATATTGTTTATGTACCAGTCTCTTATCCCTTGGTTGTGTGGCATGTACATTACATCTCCAATGTAGTGGAGAACTATCCCGATTCTCCCGATGGCATTGTCGAAATCTCCATTTTTCCAAGCTTCATATATCCTCCGAAACTCATAGTATGCATTTTCAGCCATGTTGTAGTGCCAGGTTCCCCAGGTCCCGGTGACGCCCCTCCAGTCATCTGGGGCGAGAGAAGTGGAGTAGATGAAGTCGGAATCGATGTTATCTCTGATGGCCTGGGGAACTGATGGGCTCTGCTTGAATGCTTTGCTGATGATGGTTGCTTGGTCGTGGTGGGTAGAGCTTCCCCAAGCTGCAACCTGCTGCGCGCCTGCCAAGATGATGAAGATCGTCAACAGGGCTACGAGCCTAGACACCTATTGTCACCTCCACATCGTAGGTTCTGTCGTAGTAGTAGATGTCCTTGACCGAGGGATCCTCCACCCTCCCCCAGATGTACAGTCTAACATCCTCAGGGTGGGCGTACATCTTGGCGATGAATTCAACAACATTGTTTGACCAGATGCCAGTCCCTAGTCCCGTCTCATAATGGTCGGCCCACCATTGGAGGCCACCCTCGTTCATTGATGAGTTCCATTTATAGGTGAGGTCCCTAAGCCAGTATTTCCAGGGCCAGGCAAACTTTGTCCTGATGGTGACGACAACATTCTCCCTGTTTGGGTCGATCTTTCCATCCCCATCGGTGTCGGTCGGCTCTATCCTGAAATCTGTGTTTTCAGTGATTTTTACCCTCAGCTTCACGGGGGATGATGTCTCGATTCTGTCTGAGTTAACTATCCTGAAGCGGTTGATGCTCACAGTGATTGCTTGGTCATCCTTTGAGCCTTCCCCGACGATGAGCGCTGGATCTGAGATAAAGAGGGGGTTATAACCACCCCTTGTTTGCACCAGCGCCCCGGATTCAAGGGTGAATGAATGCTCCGGGAAGCTATAGTACACCGGGTCAAACTGGATGAAGCCTCCATCTATGTAGGCGCCCCAGTTGTCGTAGACGCTGGGTCCTGGTGCCGTCCCATTTTCATAAATCACCTCTAGATGGGGGCGGGTGAAATGAGGGTGCCCCGTGACCTTATCACCACGGTCATCCTGGTCGAACTCATTTTCATCTGCCGGCTTCCATCCTGAGCTTTCTCTTGAGGAGAAGTTTGCGTAGCGCTCAACCGTGGAGTCCTCATAGCGTGGCTTCAGACAGATGGAGACATTCTCCCCCGCCTTCATTCTCTCCTTTACCCATGAAGTGATGTCCCATCTGTACCAGGCTTCGTTATCCTTGATCACATGGCTGTAATCGTTTGGCCACCGGAGCTCCACGATGGGGTCTCCGACAGCGGGTCTGTTGTTCCAAGTGATCGTGGCCTCGTCCCAGTTACCTGAAACACCTCTAACCTCCACGTCAATTGGAATCTGTGAGAGGTAGAACTCGTCGGTGTTGAGCAGCCATAACATATGAAAGGCGGGGGTTTTGGAGGTATCTGCGGTGGTTAACCTTATCCTGTATTGGGCGTATCTGGCGCTTACCGTTAACCGATCTATAAGATTGTCATCGTTTGTGTCAAACCCTCTGGTCGCTCTGTAAATTTTCCACCACTGCGCACCGGCCATCGAGGGATCGTTGCTGAATCTCGCCCAGACATAGATGTTGGTCGGGTCCCCGCTCTTGTGATATTCCGCCTTATCCCACTCGGCTATTCCTTTATTGTATCCCCACTGGACCTCCGCTCCGGCGTCGAAGATTGAAGAAATGAGCTCACCGCTTTGGAAATATGCATTCGGAGTCTGCCTCGCAAGCCTTATCTCTCCAGGGAAGTTTTCCCAGTCTATGTTTTCGCTCGTGTTGAACCTCCTCGGGTCTGACCAGTTCGTCTGCCCAGGACCACCGGACCAGTCGTCCTGGCTCCAGCTGCCAGATCTGCCGAGATCATAGTTGGTGGCGTCTCCCCATGGAATCACCCGGAACTGCGCGAGATTTTCACAGTAGAGCACGAGCCATGCTTCGATTATCTGGTCTGCGCTGATCCCTCGAAGCTCCGTGAATGGGTCAAACTTCAGGAAGGTCCAGCTGTTTGCCTGAGTCCCTCCCGACTGTTTCCAAGACCTGACCATGAGTCTTCTCTCTCCGCCATAGTTTATTGTTGGGTGAGCCTGGTCAACGAATGCATCCTCAATCGGTTGAAATCTCTTTACCCATGGCGCTGGAGAAATCACGATCCTGCTCGAGAGAGGGGTAAAAGAGAAGATGGGGGCGGGGTCGGCAGACATCTTCAAATCTATTTCTCCATTTTTTCTGTTGAGAAGGAGGGTCTGGAGCTTGAGCAACGCTGATCTTGTGGCGAAAAAATGCTCGCTTTCATTTTTCCTGTTCCAAGCTGGAGTAATCTGCTGGACGTAGATGCTCATGGCTACTGTAACCATAGAAATCACAAGAGCTGCGCCGACAACGGGGGAGATGCCTCGCTGGTCGAGGTTTCTGCTCACGGGGATCGAATAAAAATCCGCATCGCTCCTTAAACCTTTATCTCGTTGAGGCATCATTAAGGAGATCTGTTTAAGGCTCCAGCCGGTGGTCGTTATAGAGAAAACCGTCGAAAATCAGCTGATTTTTTAAGCTTCTCGAGCATTTTCGAGTGCCGTTCGCAGAGCTTTCCCCCAAGCTGTGCAGTAATGACCTCCTCCTGCCAGTGGGCGTTGTACAGTCTGCACGTGGGATGATTGCAGAAAGGCTCGCCAAAGAGATGATAGAAGACTGCCTGCATGCAGTAGCCCTTCATCACCTCCGTCAGCCGTTTATCATCATAGTCTATGAACCTCCCCCGGAATTTCTCCACCAGCTCATTCAGCGAGGTCCCGGCAGTAGCATATGCTTGCTTAAGCCGGTAGAAATCTTTGGGCTTTGCGGGAGCTTCCACCATCCCGGTGGTCGAAATCAGGGATGGCCACCCATAGACCGCCACCCTGATATGATATCTGCCGTCGTCCCCCCAAGTTGCCGGCAGTCTCCAGGTGAAAATGATGTGGGCGTGTTCTAGGCATAGCTCCTTCTCCGGTAGAAGCTTCCGGAAGATCTCCTGAAGCTTCAGCCCATCATAGGAGATTCCGATCATTCGACGGGAGGGGTCTTTGAAAAGTTTCTTCTCGACATCGATCTCCAGGGGCAGGGGTTCAAACGCAGATTTTTTCAGCGGATCCTTTATCCTCGCCGATGCTGCTAGCCTCGCGACTTCTTCAAGCTGTTCTGGTTCTGGAAGGAGAGGCGCCCTAACATCTACTTCAATTCCAATGTTTTCTCCAAGATACTTTGCAATTTCTTCTGCATCCAAAGTTGGCGATGATGGGTCCTCGTAGATGTGGATCTGCATCAAATCACATGTTACCCCCAAAAGGGTGAAAAGCTTACATCTCCTGGAGCTTCTGCCGAGCTATCTCCGCCGCTCTTTTTCCGCTGAGGAGCATCGCCCCAAATGTTGGTCCCATCCTGGGCAGTCCGAAAGCTGTGGAAACTGCCATTCCGGAAACGAGAAGTCCTGGATAGACTTCCCCGGTGTGCTCGACCAGAAGATCCTCGGAGCGCTCGACCCACATCGCCCCATATCCAGGAACCTTCAGCAATCCCCGCTTCTCAAGCATCCTGACAACGGCTGCGTCATGCCCCGTCGCGTCTATCACGAGCTTAGCCTCAAGCCCAACGGGGTCAACGCAAGTGAGCTCCCGCGGGAGGGCAGTGACGGGCGTCCAATTGACCACAACCCCCGCCACCCTCTTCTCCCTGATGACGATATCGTCAATCACAGTCATGTTCAGGATTTTTGCTCCGGCATCGCAGGCAGCGGCTATGAGCTTTGAGCAGGCGTGGGGACCTGAAGCCACATAGACGCCCCTCCCGTGCTCTTTGAAGGGGACGCCCAGCTCTCTCAGAATTTCCTGGGCTGGGGCCCTCACGGTTATGGGGTTCATGAGATATCCCCCGATCCAGAAGCCTCCTCCAAGGTAGTTGTTTCTTTCGATCACCAAGACTTTCACGCCAGCTTTCGCCAGCTCCTTTGCGGCCATCAGCCCACTGGGCCCCCCTCCGACAACTATCACATCGCTTTCCGCATACCTCTGAAAATCTTGCATGAAGCTCTCAACTATCGCCCTAGTTATCTCCTTCTCTCCGGCAGCTTGAAATGTCGGCATATCATCCAGTATATCAGAACCCTTCTTTAAAAGCATGAAGAGGGATAGTCTTCTGATGGACCTCATTGAGGAAATTCTGCGGCTCAAGGAGAGGAAAAATGCAGTAATTCTGGCGCACAACTATCAGATACCCGAGATTCAAGACCTCGCGGACTTTGTTGGGGATTCCCTGGAACTTGCCATGCAATCAACAAAAGTTCAGGGGGACATGATAGTTTTCTGCGGGGTTGACTTCATGGCTGAGACTGCCGCCATCTTGAACCCAGAAACACCGGTTCTAATTCCCGAGCCTGAGGCCAGATGTCCTCTGGCGGCCCAGCTCCCCCCAGAAGTCCTTTTGAAGGCGAAGGAGGAGCATCCAGAAGCAGCGGTGGTTGTTTATGTGAACACATCTGCGCGGGTCAAGGCCCTTTCCGACGCCATCTGTACATCGGCCAACTCCCCGCAGGTGATAAATGCCCTTGAAGAAGATGAAGTTCTCTTCGGCCCAGACAGAAATCTTGCGTGGTTTGCTCAGCAGAGGTCAAAGAAGAGGATCATCCCGGTGCCAGCCGATGGGCACTGCTATGTTCATAGGATGTTTTCACCGGCGGATATCCTGTTTCTTAAGGAGGAATATCCAGACGCAGAGGTCCTGGTCCATCCTGAGTGCGAGCCAGAGGTGCAGAAGCTCGCCGATCACATCTGCAGCACAAGCCAGATGATAAAGAGGGCGAGGGAGTCCCAGGCGAGGCGGTTTCTCATAGCCACGGAGATTGGGCTTCTTCACAGGCTGAGGAAGGAGAACCCGGGAAAGGAGTTCATTCCAGCTCATCGGGAGCCCATTTGTATTCAAATGAAGAAAAACACTCTGGAGAAGGTCTATAGGTGTTTGGCCGAGGAGAGGACGGTTGTGAGGGTTGAGCCGGAAGTTGCAGAGAGGGCGAGGAAGGCAATCAACCGGATGTTTGAGCTAACATCCATTCACCGCGATTGAGAAACAGCAGTTTCTAGATGAGAGAACTGAGCTCTGAGAAGAGTAGGATTAGGCGGGCCCGTTGGCATGCAATTGGAAAATTAAGCAATCTCGTGGTTTTTGAAGCGAGAATCCATGCTCACTTCACAAGTAATTTTTCCATTTCAAACACAAAGCGCTTGACCCTTTCCAGCGACATGCTTGCCTTTTCTCGCTTCACCTCTTCAGTCATCTCATATTGGAATCTAGTCCTCTTCAATCGCTCGATGTCAAAACTCTCGATTATCTCATCCGCCTTGAGGCTGGCTATTTCTAATGCCTCGTCCCTCGCTTCTTCAAATTCCTCCAAAAGTGATTCCTTGAGCTTCTTCCTCACGAATGTTATCGGGGCATCAGAAGTTACCTTATGAGAGATCATATGCCCCACCTTATAACCAATGTTGTAAAGAACCGCGTTTGCCATGTAGTACATCGCGTAATATGAGCAGACGATTGCCCACAGCATGGAGTAATTTCCCTTGAACAGCAGCTCTGCGGTTCTCAGGCTCTCCTCTGAGTTCTTCCGTAAAACCCGGAGGGTATTTTCATCTGTTTTGCTTACTTGTTTCAGAAAACCCGCCTCTAGATAACGCTTGACATTTGCCTCTGCTTCCTTTATCCTTTTCTCATCCAACATGTTCTACCAGCCTGTAGTAGTCCTCAACGCCGACCAAAATGATGTTGTTCTTCATCGCCTCGGAAACTACACTAAATTCTTTGCTCCTTCCCATTTTTATGAACTCCTCTGGCGTCACCACGGTGAGGTGAATTTTTAGTGGTAGTAACGAAATTGTTGATTCCACCTCTCTTGTCCGCTCCTTCTCGCACACCACGAGTAGGTCTATGTCTGAGAGTCTTTTGGCACCACCCTTGACATAGGAGCCAAATATCAGGGCAACGAGTGGAAACGGCAGAGCATTGAGCTTGTCATGCAGGACTTTAAAGTTTTTGTTTTTCAGCAACTCGTTTTTTCTCTCATACTCCGCTGCTAAAACCAGCGGGCTGAATTTGTTAGCGAAGTAGCAGTGGGTAGTATTGCCAAGTCTCTCCAGCAGCACGGCACCCTTTTCCTTTAGCTTCATTACAGCATTGTATGCGGTTTTGTAGTTTACCTTGCGCAGCTTGGAGATCTTTCTGATGCTTAACTTTTCCCCATTCTTTTCGATGAGCAGCTTCAGAACCTTCAGAATTTCATTTGCCATATTTTGCCATAATATTATGGTTTTTTGCCATATATAATGCTGATGTTCGTGGGCATCTAAAAGTCGACTCTCGGTAAAGCGGGCCCGTCGGGATTCGAACCCGAGTCACAGGCTCCGCAGGCCTGCGTCCTATCCAAGCTAGACTACGGGCCCAAATCCACTATGCGACGGGATTAATCACCCTTTTGCTGAGAGTCAGGTTTTTCTTCTGGGAAACCTCCATAAGCTTGATGGCCGGGAGAAAATGTGGGATATGCGCCGGAGAGCTTTTGAGGAAAGAGGAGAGGCAGAGGAAGATTTGTACAACCTGCTGGAAGATGGGTTATCGGGTTCCCCTTTTGAACAGGAGAGTCTTCATTTTGTCGAGAAAAACTACAGGCGTCGTTCGCATGGTCGACAGGGAGAGAAAGGAGGCGAGGGTTGAGCTCCCAGGGGAAAGCAGGGCAACTGCCTATTGGAAAAAGGGTGGCTGGTTCTCCATCTTTGACCTCCGCATCTGGACGAGGAAAAGGGCGAGAAAGTTCAAGAAGGATGAGAAGCTCTGGAGGAAGGAGCCGCTCGGCTAGCTCCTGCACCACTTCACAACATCTTCAAAGAGCTTGGAGCCATCCCCCGCTACAATTTTGAACTCATTCCCCTTCTTTCTGTATCTTTCCGCCACGATATCTGGGTCGGCTTCTTCAGGGGAGAAATCTTCAATTTCATCCAGGCCTACAGGGACAGAAATCCTTCCAGTTTTGTAGTGCATGGAGTAGGGGGCCCTGACATCCCCCATGGGTTTTATGATGGAAGCATCGAGAAGCACTTTATCTTTCCTCGCTTCTTTCTTTGCAGTTTCTGCAGTTGTCAATCCAGGTAGCTCTTTTGAAACTTTGCTTTCCACAAATCTCACAATATCAGCATAAAATGTGAAGAAGTTTCTTTCTCTTTTTTCGGTTTTCAGCTTTTTTGGCTGGTAATCTTTGGGCAGTTCGTGGGTCTTGAATTGCGCCCATAGCTGGAAGCCTCTGGAGCCGCTGAATTTCATCGCTGGCTTTATCCCATAGTCCTGAAGGATCTCCGAGGCAGCTTTAACAACTTTTTTAGTTTCGGAGAATCCAACCTCGCTCCCTGCATCAAAATCTATGACCAGCCAATCGGGCCTGTCGCTCCCTATCCTGTGGATGTAGGGAATGAAATCTATGCCGTGGACATCCAGCCAGTACTGGACATCCCTCTCGCTTTTAATGGTGATCCATCTTGGCCCGAGCTTTCTCTGCAGCCACCCTCTTCCCGTGAATAGCCTGAAAACTGAGACATATCTGTCCCTGCAGAACTCGAGGATGGTGTCCATCACCTTTGGATAGTAGACCTTTGCCCGGTAGACTTTGAGGTAATCCTGGTTTAGCTCTTTCGAAATCTCCCTCCACCTTTTTTCAAAATACTCACGTCCGGCATCGGTGATGGCATAGGTTCCCTCCTTCTCTTCAAGCCAGCCTTTTTCGGTCAGCGAAGCAAGAAGCTTCTTTGCGTCTTCCTCTGTGAGGTTCCATCCAGCATCCCTACTCACCTTTTCCCTTATGTGCTCCAGCTCCACGAATTTCCCCTTTCTTTTTATCGCAAGGGACATGAGGGTATGGTCTTCAACAGTTGCCTTCGGCATCTCATCACCAATGGGCAGTCATCGAGTGAATCATTTTTCTAGTAGCTCTCCAGCGGAGTTGGATCATTAAATCTTGAGCGATGTTGAGGATCCCTTCGGGCCTCATCCTTTTTACTTTCTTTTCATTTGTTTAAGAGTTTTGGAGATTTGGCCTAAGAATCTTCCCAAATTGCGCATCGGTTTACAACTTTCGAGATTTTCTTTTGGAATTCACGCATATCCATTCATGTAGTTTGTGGGCAACGCTACAGGGCTTGGATCGAGAAATTACTCTGGGGAAAGCTGTCCCAGTTTATCGCCGATGAGCCCTTCCGCGCACTTCCAGCACACAAACACAGCTTTTGGCTCTCCTGGCCTAACAATCTTTAGATAGCCGGTATCGTAGCTCATGATTTGAATTCCCTTTCCACAGAGCCTGCATTTTGGTCCTTTCTGAGGCATTTTTCACCCCCTCAACCTCATTTAGCCAAGATTAATAACTTCTGGTTCAGAGTCGCCATGAGAAAATGCTGCCGATTTTGCTCCCGCCAAAGCTGGATGTGAAAAAGCTGGCGGAGATACAGGGGAAGATTTCCAAACTGGTGGTTATCAGGGATGGATTTGAGAGGATAAAGAGGGTGGCTGGCTGCGATATTTCATTCGCAAAAAGTGATAGAGCGTGGGGGGCATGTGTTGTGATGGATTATGAAACGCTGGAAGTTCTAGATAAAAATCTCGTGAGAGTAAAGCTGAAGTTCCCATACATCCCGACTTTTCTGGCCTTCAGGGAGTTGGAGGGAATGCTCAAGGCGGTGGATGGGCTGGAGGCAGACGTCTACATGGTTGGGGCCCACGGTCTCGCCCACCCAAGAAGAGCGGGCCTTGCATGCCATCTCGGCGTAGCTTTGGACAAGCCGACATTTGGCGTTGCAAAATCTCTATTGGTCGGGGAGGCGGAGGAGCCGGCCGACGTTAGAGGCAGCCACACTCCACTGAGAGATGGGGAGGAGATAATAGGGGCTGCGGTGAGGACGAACGTTGGTTCAAAGCCCGTTTATGTTAGCGTCGGTCACAAGATCACCTTGGAGTCGGCAATAGCTATAACCCTCCACACGACAAGAGGGCATAGACTTCCCGAGCCCCTTCTTGCAGCTCATCGGCTAGCCACCGCTGAGATGAAGAGGGAGGGATGAGATGAAAATTGGCCTATCAACTCTCCTTTTTGTCAGGAGCACCGTGGAAGATTCGATCAGACACATAGCTGAGCTTGGGGCGGAGTGTATTGAGCTGATATTTGACGTCCCACACTTTTTCCCAGGGGACAACTCTGCTAGGTTGGATGTCATCCGCGAGATCTTGAGCTCATATGATCTCCCAGTGACTGTCCACGCAGTTTTCTGGGATCTCAATCCAGCCAGCCATTACCAGGAGATTTGTGATCTCGCCCTCCACCAGACTATGAAGAGCATAGAGGCCTGTGCTAGGCTTGGCGGGAGCCTCGTGACGCTCCACCCAGGGAAGGCTGCGGTTTCAGAGCCAGGGATGGAGTGGTTCACCCAAGCGGCTGAGAGAAGATGCCTCCAGTATTTTTCCGCATGCGTTGCTTTCGCGGAGGATGTAGGAGTGAGAGTGGCAGCTGAGAACATAGGCCTCCCCTTCTATGTTTGTTCAAGCCTTGAGGAGCTTGGAGAGATCGCCGATGAAATAGATGGCCTGGGGATCACCTTAGATATCGGTCACGCCTACAGGAGGGAGAAGAGCAACGGGGTTGACAAACCTGAGGAAAAGATTGCTGGCTTGGTAAAAAATCTTGGGAAGAGGATAGTTCATGTTCATCTCCACGACAATCACGGTGAGAGGGATGAGCATCTGGTTCCTGGGGATGGGGAGATCAACTTCACTCCAATAGTTTCTGCCCTTCAGCAGGGGGGCTATCGTGGAGCAGTTGTCGTTGAGCTCTTTGATTCGGGAGATCCAATAGCTATAGGGAAGAGGGGATTGGAAAAGGCCAGGGAGATGTTTGGAAAAGGAGTCATTTGAATTTTGCCAAAACTGTTGTGAAGACCGGCCCCCTGAGATCTATCTTCTTCCTCTTCCCCGTGATGTATCTGGCCGCAACTTCATCAATTTCGATGTTGATGTCACTGGGTTGCTTGACATTTCTGACCCTCACAGTTATCTCCTCCTTTCCCTCTTCAGCAGCCTTCTCCACCCTGGCTGCAGCCAGCGCCGCAAATGCATCCATGAATGTGATTCCAGTTGAGATTCCCCCATTTCTCACAGCCTGTATGAATTCATCGCTTTCCCATCCCTTCGGGGGCACTCCGATGATGTTTCCATCATAAACCATTATTTCATTGAATCCAGCCGGCCCGATGAGTTTTGTTTTCGGTTCAGGTTCAATGAGACGCACCACTACCTCTCTCTCCCCAATCTTCCCCTCAAAAACTAGGAATTCACAGGGGCTTGGCGAGTCGGCATGCTGTTTCGCAACTTCAACTATTCTCCTGGCGATCTCTTCCCCCACAGGGGTTCTCGGTTTCTCCATTATCCCGATCATTTTTGCTATCCTGGTGTCAGAGAGTTCAAGAGGCGCATAGCGATGAGGGTATGCGAGCATCCTCACGTCTTCCACCCCGCTTTCAACCATGGCTAGCCTTTCAATCCCGATCCCAAGGTTGAAAACCGGGAACTGGATGTCGTAATTTGCGAGGGCAAGAGGGCTGTACATCCCCCCATCCCCCACCTCAACCGGAGTCCCATCTTTTGGGTGCTTGATGAAGACCTCGAATTCAGTTCCCGGGGCATAGTACCTGGAGGTGATTTTTTTCTCAGCAATCTCTGCTTCGTGGCCTAGGGACGAAAAAATTTTTCGCGTTATCTCCTTTCCGTCCTCGAGGGTGATTTCTTCTGCCATCACCACCACAGAGGCCGTCCAGGATTCATAGAGATGGGTTTCATCCAGCCGCTGCTCCCTCCTGAATTTCTGCCCGATGGAGAAAAGCTGGAGAGGGAGGGGCTCGCGGCGCTTAAGCTCCCTGAGGACATCGAACCATCCAGCAGTTGTGTGGGATCTAAGCGTCAGGTCGGTTGGTATCGGTTTTAAATCTCGCAGCTCCCTGAAGAGAGAGAGAATTTTTCCAGCGATTTCTTCACTGACCTCGAGCCCCTTGGCTATTTCCTCCGTGAGGTCATCTGCGGCCAGCTTTCCTTCCTTGTATGCCCTGAAAATTTTCTGCAACTTTTTAACGTCCTTGAACCCCGGGAGGATTTTCTTTATCTCAGCGATTTTCTTTTTCCCGATTCCAATGTCGGGTCGCTCAAGCCCTGCGAGGAAAAAAACTCTGTCGAGAATAACTGGTGCCTCACTCCCATACTGCGAGTAAACCTCGTTTTTGTGGATGATAACCGGGACATTTGTTTCGACAAAACCGAGATCCAGCAGGACTTTTCTGATTCTGAGGATGAGTTCCCAGAGAAGATTTGGCCTCCCTTTTCCACCAATCTCAAACGCTCTTCCCTCCCTCTTCACCAGCTTTCCACCTTCAATCCAAGCGCTGTCAAAATCTTTCCTCGCCATTTCTCTGAGTTTTTTCACATCGAAGCTCATTTTCTCTCCCCCAAGATTTTTTCAAGCCTCTCCTGCCTGATGGCCACTGTGACATCTCCCCTGCTTTTTTCTAAAATTTGCCTGACGAAATCCTGCCTTTTCTTCATTCCAGGTATTACGGAGTCAGCGTAGTCAAATTCCATCATTATCTCGGCGATTTTCTCCATTGTCTCCAGCATTTTTTTCGCCACATCCACTTGATTTCTCCTCAGCGAGTCGAGGATCACCCGCCTCAGCTCCCCGGCGACATCGGCCAGAGCTGCCAGATATGGGCCGTAGGCCACACCAATCTCTTCGGGCGGAAGAAGCTTCCCGCCGTCCAGGATTCCTGCGAGGAGGGCAGCCTCCGCAACTTCCTGCCTGGCCGAGAAGACAGATCCTGACGAAGAGATCTCTGGTTCTTTTTCAACGAGTTTCTCCAGATTTTTCAGATTTTTCTTGGCCAGTGAAAAAAATCTTTTGAAAGAATCTTTTTCCCCCCGGTGGAGGGCGGCGATGGCTCTGGAAGAGTTCCTCACAACTTTCGCTGAGAGGAGGTGGAGCTTCTCCTTTACCTTCACCTGGCGGTCAAAATATTTCCGCATATCTTCGATAAAGCGCAAGCTGCCACTTCCATCAGTCTACGGTTTTGTATCTCTCCTCAGCCTTTGGCTGCGGCACGAGGTATATCTCGGGCACTCTCGGGAGAAGGTATGGTGCAAGGACCTTTGAGGCCCGCCCGATGTCGCTGGATGTTACTATCCCGACTATCTCAGAGCCCTTGACAACAGGAATTCTTCTTATTGAGTGTTTGTCCATCATTTCAATTGCCTCAAGCATTGGAGTGTCTGGGCTGACCGTTAAGAGAGGCCTAGACATTATCGTCCCAATCTTTTCCTTCTCGAGGTCGAGGCCTCCCACAACCCCTCTGAGCAGAATATCTCTGTCTGTCACTATTCCTACAGGTTTTCCTTTCTCCACAACGACTAGGCTCCCGACGCCTTTCTCAGCTAGAAGTTTTGCCGCCTCCAGAATCGTGTGGGATGCTTCAATGGTAACTACCTTCTTTGTCATGAAATCCTCAACTCTGACTACCATACCATCCTCCATTTTCATCTACCATGCTCTCCTTAAAACTCTGGCGGAGGATTTGGGCTTTCGGGGCGGGGAAGTTTTTGCTTTATAATAATTGTCACGCAAAACTTCTGCGGGAGAAGTTGTATTAATAGTTTATGATGTGCGGAGGGCGGATGACCGGGTGAGGCTGAAGGTCAACAGGGAGCTGCATAGAGCGAGAGCAGTGATGTTGCAGCATTCTGTTTGGGAGTCTGGGGAGTTGAAAAAACTGCGGGGGCTGGCTGCGCTGATAAAATCTTCCGGTGGCCGGGCTATCGTTCTCAAGAAGATTGTTGTTTACAGGTGATACACGTGTTTCACCAAATCTTCCGATGATACACGTGTGTCACAGATTTTTGGTCAAATGATACACGTGCGTCATGGTGGCGAATTCATCGGTTGTGTGATACACGTGTTTCACCAAATCTTCCGATGATACACGTGTGTCACAGACTTTGGTCAAATGATACACGTGTGTCACCCTGTTTAAACAGCACCAATTTCTGATTTTCATTGAGGGACATGCAAGGTCTGATGCCTGCTATTCATAGCCGGGGAAAAGCTGCTACTTTAGCCTGCCAAGCTTTGCCCATGGCCCAGCCTTCGGCATCCTGCCCTTTGCAAACATCTTCACCAGCTTCTGCATCATCTCATACTGCCTCAGCAGCTCCCTCACATCCGCCTCGCTTGTCCCGGAGCCTTTAGCAATCCTCCTTATCCTGGAAGCGTTGATGATCTTCGGGTTATCAAGCTCCTCCTTCGTCATCGACTGCATTATCACCTTGAAGCGCTTCAGCTTCTCCTCCCCAATCTTCAGCTGATTCTCCGGGATTGAAACACCAACCCCGGGAATCATCTGCATGATCTTCTTCAGGGGGCCCATCTTCCCGACGGCCTCCAGCTGCTGATAGACATCCCTCAGAGTAATTTTCCCGGCGATGAGCTCCTTCCTCTCCGGGACCTTTATCTTCTCTTCCTCCACAACCTCCTGGATTTTCTCAAGGAGAGTTTCCAGGTCCCCCATCCCGAGGAGCCTAGCTAGGAACTTCGGGGGGTCATAGAGCTCAAGGTCATCTATGTGCTCCCCCACCCCTATGAATTTTATCGGCGCACCGGTTGCGGCAACGGCTGAAAGGGCCCCCCCACCTTTCGCCGTCCCATCAAGTTTTGTCACAAAAATCGACCCTATCTTTGTAGCCTCCTGAAAAGCCGCAGCCTGCTCCCTCGCCTGCTGCCCGATGGTGGCATCTATCACGAGCATCACCTCATCTGGTTTTATGGCGTCTGCTATCTGGCGCATCTCTTCCATCAGATCTCTCTCCCTCCTGTGCCTCCCCGAGGTGTCCACGATGATCAGGTCAACATTTTTTCTCCTGAAGTGCGCTACCCCCTCAGCAGCAATTTTCACCGAATCACCTTCACCAGGCTTCCCAAAGACCTCCACCCCAACCTGCTCTCCCAGCTGGGCCAGCTGCTCGAAGGCTCCAGGCCTGAAGGTATCTGCGCAGACAACCCCAACCTTATATCCCTTTTTCTTGAAGTGGAAGGCGAGCTTGGCTACGGAGGTTGTCTTCCCGCTCCCCTGCAGCCCCACCATCAGCAGGACCTTTGGCCTTCCAGCGGGGATTGAGAACTCGGCAGGTTTCCCAAGAAAATCTGAGAGCTCCTCATAGACTATCTTGACCAAATGGGCCCTCCTGTCCAGCTCCGGTGGAATCTTTTCCTCAAGGGCCCTTTTTTCTATCTTCTTGGTCAGGTTCAGAACAAGCTCCACATTCACATCCCCCTGGAGCAGAGCCCTCTGGACGTCCCTCACCAGCTCCTTCACAGCCCTCTCGTCAACGGTTGGAGATCTCGCAAGCTTTCGCAGGGCCCCGCCTATCGCCCTTCCGAGGGCCTCCAGCACCATTCTCTCAGGTAACTGTCGCCCCTCTCGCTTTTAGCACTTTCATTTTTTGAAAAGGTTATTAATTGTGGGTGAGAAGAGAATACAGAAGACAATGAAGGTTCTCATCCTGGCAGGAGGTTTTGCAAAAAGGCTCGGGCCAATAGGGGAACAGCTTCCAAAACCCCTCCTTGTGACGGAGGGCGACACCCTCCTTGGCCACATCCTCAAAAAGGTCAGGGGAATGGAGGTTTACATTTCGACAAACAAGAAGTTTGCCCCATTTTTCTCCCCCTTCGGCCAGCTGATAGTTGAAGAAGCCGAAAGGGAGGAGGAGAAGCTTGGGGCGGTTTCAGCGATCAACAACGCCATCAAGGTTGCGGGGATAGACGATGACCTCCTCGTGATCTGTGCCGACAACTATTTCTCCTCGGATCTCAGCGGCTTCATCTCAAATTTCACCGGGGAACCTCTCATCGGCTTTTACTATGCTGGAGCGAGCCCAGACATGAAGCCGGAGGAGATGGCAACAGTGAAATTTGATGGCTGCGAGGGATATCCTCCCCCCAGCGATGTTTTCTACATCAGAGACTTCAAGGAAAAGATTAAGCCACCGCTCAGCTGCTACGTGAGCACAGGGATCTACATCCTCCCCAAGAGGATTTTCCCGCTTCTCGAGGAGTTCTGCAGGGAGAAGAGAAGGGATGCCCCAGGATATTTCATCCAGTACCTCCTTGAGAAAGGGGAGAGGCTCAAAGGCTACATCCTCAAGGGGGAATGGTACGACATTTCCCACAAGAGCTTTTACAACATCTTCGGGGACGGCCGTCTCGTCAAGAGCGATGAGAGGTATGTGGTTGTGGACAAGCAGCTCAGCGATAATTTTGTGGTTTCCATCACCATCCTCCACGCAGGGAAGCGCACAACCGGGCACTCCCACCCAGTCGCCGAGACATACTTTTTCATAGAGGGGGAGGGGGAGATAGAGCTGGATGGAGTGAGGAGGAGGGTTAGGAGCAAGGATGTTGTGCCGATAAAGCCAAACCAGTTCCACAGGGTCTACAACACCTCAAATGTTGATCTTGTGTTCGTCAGCGCCTTTGAGAGGTATGGGGAGAGAGGATAGCCTTGGAGTTCAGGAAGGAAATTCAGGAGGCAAGGTTCAGGAGCCCACTTAAGGGTTTCGAGGAGGTTGTCCAGCCGATAGAGGTGAGGTACGACCCCCTCACGGGAAGGAGATGCAGGATAAACGTTGAGAGGGCCAAAAGACCAAAGCAGACCCCGAAGGAAGGGATTGAGATAAGCACCCTCGTGAAATCTTCAGAGGAAAAATGCCAATTTTGTGCGGGGAGGCTGGAGTCGTCAACCCCAAAGTTCCCGAGCGGCTTTCCTGAAAGAATAAGAGTGGGGGAGGCATGTGTTTTCCCCAACCTCTTTCCATTTGGGGGGCTGCATGCGGTTGGAATTTTTTCGAGCAGGCATTTCATGGTGCTGGGGGAAATTTCAGCAAAGCTCATCGAGGACTGTTTTTCCGCGAGCCTCCAGTGTTTTGAGCTTTTTTACAGAAAAATGCCAGAGCTGAAGTTCTGGTGCATAAACTGGAACAACCTGCCCCCTGGAGCGGCAAGCATAGTCCACCCTCACGTTCAAATCTTTGCGGACAAAAGTCCAACATTTTTCCTTGAGGAGCTCATCAGGGAGAGCAGGGAGTACCGCTTGAGAACCGGGGTGAACTACTGGGAAGATCTTGTGAGAGAGGAGAGAAGGCTGGGGGAGAGATATCTTGGGAGGACTGGAAGGGTTCACTGGCTCACGACCTTTGCCCCCCAGGGCAACCGGGAAGTCATGGGAGTTGTGGAGGGAATTTCTTCGCTCTCAAGGCTTCGGGGGATGCTTGGAGATTTTTCAGATGGACTCTCCCGCGTCCTCAAAGGGTACAATGAGCTTGGTGTGTGGAGCATTACCTTCACCACATATTCAGGCCCTGCCGATGAGCCAATGGAAGATTTCTACTGGCTGAACACGAGGATAATCTCCCGCCCCTACCCCTTCCCCTTCTATGTGAGCGATTGTGGGTTCATGGAGAAATTCCACGATGAGCCAGTGATTGAAACGCTTCCCGAAGACATCTCCTGTCTGAAAAAATATTTTTGAAGGACGCTCGTGCCCTACATTTTTAAGCGCTGGCGCAGAGGATAGGTGAGGTCAAATGGATCAGCAGACGATGGAGAAACTGAAGTTGATGATCGGAGTCCCGATAGAAAAGGTTGATGAAGAGGGTGGCACTTTAATTCTTCACATTCAGAAGGACAAGGTTGCGAAGGCGATAGGGTCAAGGGGCTCGGTTGTGAGGGCTGCGGAGATGGTCCTTGGGAAGAAAATAACGATAAAGGAGATTGAGAAATAGGTTTTTTATTCTCGGATGTAGAGGAATGGGAGGTGAAGAGATGGTTGAAGCATATGTTCTGATAACCGCGGCGATTGGGAAGGTGAAGGAGGTCGCGAGGAACCTCCAGAAGATCAAGGGAGTGAAGTCGGTGCATGTGGTCACTGGGCCATATGATATCATAGTTTTTGTGGAGGCGAAGGACCTGGCGACCATCAGCAGCACCGTGGTAGAGGAAATCCACAAGGTCAAAGGGGTTGTTGACACAAACACGGCGCTGGTTGTGAACATCTGAAAGCCTGCTCCTCAGACGCCCGCATCTTCCTGCATTTTTTAGTGGTAGCCCCGGGCGGATTCGAACCGCCGTCGGCAGGTCCAGAGCCTGCCATGCTTGGCCGCTACACCACGGGGCTGTCGATGCCATCTCAACGGTTGAAGATATAATCTTTAGCCTGGGTGGATGGATTTTGCTCCCTCTGTGCGAAGTTCTTATAACCTAAAGAAAGAAGAAGGATGGGCGGGAAAATGGTGAAAGTAACCGGTCCAACGAACCCAAACCTCAAAACCCTGATAAGAAGGCTGAGGAAAGCAGGGAAGAAAGCGAGGGTTTGGGCAGACGTCGCCGAGAGGCTTTCAGCGCCCAGGAGATCAAGAGCTGAGGTGAACCTGAGCAGGATAAACAGGATTGGGGGCAATGCAGTCATAGTTGTGCCAGGGAAAGTGCTTGGGGCGGGGAGCCTCAAGGGGGCTCCAGTTGTGGCTGCCTTCAAGTTCTCCGGAGCAGCAGCGCGAAAAATTGTAAAGGCAGGGGGCAAGGCGCTCACCATTGAACAGCTTTTAGAGATGAACCCCGAGGGAAAGGGGGTAGTGATTGTGGAGTGAGGAAGATGATTGTAGATGCAAAAGATGCTATTGTTGGAAGGCTCTCAACATTTGTTGCCAAAGAGCTTCTCAATGGAAATCAGGTCACGATTGTGAATGCAGAGAAAGCGATAATCACTGGAAGAAGGGAGTCGATTTTTGAGGAGTGGGATGCGTGGATGGAGACGAGAAATTTGGCGAACCCGAGAAAGGGCCCATTCCATCATCGCTATCCCGAAGATATCTTAAGGAGAGCAATTCGTGGGATGCTCCCATATCACAAAGCCAAGGGGAGGGCGGCTTACAGGCGGCTCAAGGTTTATCGAGGGGTCCCAGAGGAGGTAGCGGGAAAGGAAATGGTGAGGGTCAAGGAGGCAGATATCAGCCGTTTGAGGACCAGCCGGTATATAAGGCTGGAGGAGCTAAGCAGACATTTGGGGGCAAAACTTTGACCGTGGCAATCGGTGTTGGAAGGAGAAAAGCGGCGATAGCGCGAGCTGTGGTGAGGGACGGCAGTGGAAAGGTGATGGTCAATGGAAAGGCCCTGGAAGTTCTCGAGCCGATGGTTGCCAGGCTGAAGATTTCCGAGCCATTGGCCCTTTTTCCAGAAGTCGCGAAGAAGGTGGACATAGAGGTAAAGGCTGAGGGAGGTGGAGTGATGGGGCAGGCCGACGCCATCAGAACTGCGATTGCCAGGGGGCTTCTGGCTTGGTCGGGGGATCCAAAGCTCAGGGAAGAAATGAAGAAGTATGACTGGACCCTTGTGAAAAGTGATGTGAGGTTCAAGGAAGTGAAGAAGCCGGGGGGGCCTGGGGCAAGGGCTAAATTCCAGAAGAGCTACAGGTGATTGCATGAGACCCATAAGGTGTTTCACATGCGGGAAGCTGCTTGGCGACAAGTATGCGATTTTTGAGGAGAGGGTGAAGAAGGGGGAGGAGCCGAAGAAAGTTCTGGATGATCTTGGATTGAAGCGCTACTGCTGCAGAAGCACTGTTCTTACGAGCATCGACATGATGGATGAAATTGCGAAGTTCAAGCGGTGAATTTTCCATTGTTTTGTTTCAAATCTATGTTTGGGCTTCAGAGCTTTGACCGACTAAATGTTTGAGTGGTTTGGCGAAGGATCATCAAGCGGATTGGCGGGGTTGGTGGCTCATTGGAAGTTTTTTTTTGGGAGCGGGAGATCAGATGTGTGTCGCCTCAGGTGCATGAGGTCGTTCTGCTAGAGTAGACACGTGTCCATTCATCCGTGTGCGTGAGTCGATAAATTTTGACATCTGTGGAGTGTGGGACGAAATGTAGACACGTGTCCACTTCCTTGTTCAACTTGGCTCCGCCCAGGTAGACACGTGTCCACGGCTCCTCCCCCATTGGAAAACTTGATCAAACTCAGGTAGACACGTGTCCACAGCTCTTTTTTCGATCGGAAAATTTGGTCAAACTCAAGTAGACACGTGTCCACTCATCCGAGCCTTCCCAGAGGTGAAAAGCTTCCGTGTAGTTCGAAGCCGAGCCAACTGTAGACACGTGTTCACCTACCATCAAAAGTTCGATCATGCTCGAGAAGACATGCGCCCACTTCAAACTCATCCCGGCCCCATAGACAAGGTTTATTTCATGGGAGACAAAACTTTCTGAGGTGAAGAGTTGCGTGCAGCGGTCCTCATTGCCATCATGGCTATTGCAGCAATCATCCTGGCAGCGGTTGTTCTGAGGGCCCCAGGAACTGAGATGAAGATTTCAAGCCCAGTCTTCTCAGATGGAGGGCAAATCCCAGCAAAGTATACAGCCGATGGAGACAACATCTCTCCACCACTAGTTTTTGAGAACATCCCGAAAGGCACAGTTTCTCTGGCAATTATCGCAGATGACCCCGACGCCCCCGGAGGGACATTCACCCACTGGCTCATCTGGAACCTTCCCCCAACACTCACCAGCCTCCAAGAGCACATCCCCACCGTCGAGGAGGTGGAAAATCTTGGGATGGCGAGGCAGGGGAAAAATAGCTTTGGTAGGATCGGCTACAGTGGACCAAGTCCCCCGCCAGGCTCCCTTCACCACTACCGCTTCACGCTTTTCGCTCTCGACACAACTCTCAACCTCCAGGCTGGGGCGGGAAGGGCAGAGCTGGAGTCTGCGATGAGTGGCCATGAACTCGCGAGGGCAACACTAACAGGAATTTACCAGAGGTCATGAAAATGCCAGAATGGTACCTCGATTTCGTTGACCTGAGCTACACCCCAAAGGAAGATGATCTCATCGCCCTCTTCAGAATCGAGCCCGCGGAGGGGGTGAAGATGGAAGAGGCTGCTGGAAGGGTGGCCTCTGAGAGCTCCATAGGAACCTGGACGACACTCACAACGTTGAAGCCCTCCATGCGAATGTTGATGGCCAAAGTCTACGAGATCCGGGAAAGCTGGGTGAAAATCGCATATCCCCTGGAGCTTTTTGAGGAAGGCTCAATCGCGGGGCTGATGAGCGCAGTTGCCGGAAACATCTTTGGAATGAAAGCCTTGGAAGCCCTGAAACTGATCGATCTCCATCTCCCTCGCGAGTACCTGAGGAAATTTAAAGGACCGACCTATGGAAAGACTGCAATCAAAAAGATCTTCCGGAAAAGCTCTGGGCCAATAACCGCTGTAGTCCCAAAGCCCAAGGTTGGGTTTACCGCCCAAGAGCATGCGGCAGAGGTTGGGTACACCCTCTGGAAAGGAGGAATCGACTGCATCAAGGACGATGAAAACCTCACTAGCCAGAAATTCAACAGGTTTGAGAAGAGGGTAGAGCTCCTCGCGAGATTCAGGGAGAAGGCTGAGGGGGAGACAGGGGAGGTGAAGGAGGCGTTTATCAATGTCACCGCCCCAAATCTCAAAGAGCTTGAGAGGAGAATTAAGCTGGTTCACGACAATGGCTTCACATACTTCATGATTGATGTTGTGGTAAGCGGTTTCACAGCCGTCCAAACTGCGGCGGAAATGGCTCATGACTTAAGGATGGCAATTCACGGGCACAGGGCAATGCATGCGGCAATGACGAGGAATCCCAGGCATGGGGTTTCAATGCTGCTGCTAGCAAAGCTCATGCGAACGATTGGAATAGATCAGCTCCACATCGGCACCGTGATAGGGAAGCTGGCTGGCGGGAAAGACGAGGTTACAGCGACAAAGGAGATGATCATGAATCAAAGCGTGGCTGAAATCGAAGGGCTCAGAATGTCGCAGGACTGGGGAAGGATAAAGCCAATGCTTCCGGTGGCTTCCGGTGGTCTCCATCCAGGGCTTCTCCCCGAGGTTTTCGACATCTATGGGACAACAGATATCGTGGTTCAGGTTGGTGGTGGAACCCTAGGCCATCCAGCGGGAGTAGAAGCTGGAGCGAGGGCAGTAGTTCAAGCAATTGAGGCCTACAAAAAAGGGATCGAGCTGGAAGAGTATGCGAGGACCCATGAGGAGCTAAGGATCGCCTTGGAGCACTGGGGCCACACCAAGCCGAGGTGAGGAGATGGCGAAATACAGGATCGAACTCATAACTCCCGGGGAGGCCTGGAGGCTCTTGAGGGAGTACTCCCCCCGCTTCCTCTATCGTGACAAAGCAAACATATACGGGTGCTGTATCAAGTTGCTCACGGATCTCGAGGAGGTGAAGGAGCGCTGGGAGGACAACTTCTTCTTCATGGACGACAATGTGCGCTCCCACGGGAGGCTCGCCGTGCTGAAAGAGGGAGGAGAACCTTTGGTGAGGTATGATCCCTACACGAACACCGCCTTTATCACAGGGATGGACTACTACGGGTGGATAAAGAGCGTGGCTCTGGCAGTGGCCGGGGACATCCTAGAGGATGAGCACGAGATCTACCACATCCACGGGGCAGCGATAGATGTGGAGGGGTGTGGGGTTGCAATCATCGCTCCGCCGGGAACGGGGAAGACCACCCATTCCTTCGGGCTGCTGAGGCTAAAGGGGAGCAGGCTGGTGGCTGACGATTGGTTTTTCGTCAGGCTCACCGAGCGCGGAGCGCTGGGCTTCGGGTCGGAGAAGAACTCGTACGTGGAAGCAGACATCGGGAAGATATGGAAGGAGTACGAGGGGCTGGTAGAGAAGGCCCACCTAGACCAGCGGGGAAGGGCGATTGTAAACGTGAGGTGGATCGTCGGAGGAGGGGGGGTGATTCCGATGCTAACGCTGAGGAAGGTGATTCTGCTAAAGAGGGATCCCGCCGATCCAACTATTACGAGGGAGCTAGCGGTCTGGGAGGGGTTGGAGTACTTGCTCGTCAATGATTTCTGTAACCCTCACCAGCTCGTGAAGGATGAGAGGAAGTTGAATATGCGCAGGGAGTTCTTCAGGCGGCTATTCGAGCTCACGGAGGTCTACATCGTTAACACGGTTAAGCCGCCGCACGAGACTCACGCAGAGATAGTGAAGCTCTTGCGAGGTTAGCAGCATGAGACAACCGCCGCTTTATGGATAAATAGACCTGAATCGAATTCGTTTGGGGCCGTAGGGTAGCTTGGTCTATCCTACCAGCTTGGGGTGCTGGCGACCTGGGTTCAAATCCCAGCGGCCCCACCAGCCCTTCCCTAAATTCCCATTCATCAGAAGTTCAACGCTATTTCACAGCAAAATTAAACACCCTGCTGCCAATGAATGTCTTGCCCTACATTGCTGCCGCAATTATTGTAGCCGTGGTTATCGGTGCCACCCGGTTTACTTTGAGGATTATGGTCCTTCATGTAGAAGCTGCAAGGCAAAGGGTCAACTCCTTCGCCCGTCCTCATCAGCCGGTATATATTTAAACTCACAGGTGTGAGTTACTCACAGGAGTGAGTAATGTATTTCGACGAAGCCCCAAAAACAAACCCAGCCGATTTCTACAATTTTGAGGAGCAGCGAAGCGAACTCATGCACGCTCTACGAGAGGGTGCTAGGCTCATCGTTATAAAGGGGGCACGGAGGACAGGAAAGACTTCCCTCCTCCTAACAGCCCTGAATGAGATCGGCTTCCCATACGTTGTGATTGACGCGAGGGTTTTTGGAAAAGTTCCCACAATTCCACATGCGGACTTCATAAGGGTCTTGGAGAAGGGGCTAAATGACTTTCTTTTTAGACAGAAAAAAGGCATCAGGCGCGTTCTAGATGTTTTAAAGGGGCTCCGGGGCGTGGAAGTTGAGTTTCCAGTCAGAGTTAGACTTTCTTGGGGTCCGCCAGAAAGAAGGGCAGATTTCCTAGACCTCCTCACCTGCTTGGGCGAACTGGCAAAAGAGGAGGGAAAAACTTTCGTGCTGGTTCTAGACGAAGGACAGGAACTTCGAAAGATTGCCGGCTACAATCTGACTCTTCCGCTGGCCCACATCTACGACTATGTCAAAAGCGTTCAGGTTATAGTTACGGGCTCACAAGTGGGGGTACTCACAGATTTTCTGAAGACAAGCGACCCAACATCAGCGCTTTTCGGGAGGGTTCGGGTTGAGATTGAAATGCCACGCCTTTCTGCAGATAAAGCGAAGGAGTTTTTGGTTCTCGGCTGCAGGCAGGCTGGGATAAAACCAAAATCTCAAGTTCTCGACGATGCTGTTAAAAAGCTCGATGGAATCGTGGGCTGGCTCACCTACGCGGGAGCGCTCGCCAGAAGGTTGCGGAAGTTTGATGAAAGAGTTCTCGAGAACGCCTTCGAGGAAGGGGCAAAGCTAGCGGCGGAGGAGATGGAGAATTTCCTCGCTGTCCGTCCAGCTGCCCGCAAGAGATACCTTTCTTTGTTGATCCGGATAGCAAGGCTTGGAAGGGGAAGTTGGACAGAGATAAAGGAAGGTCTCCAGATAGCTGAGAGAAAGCGCATAGCAGATCAAGTTTTCAACAGGGCGCTTGAAACTTTGAAGAAATGGGGTTTCATCTGTAAGAACGAGGACGGAACATATTCTGTGGCAGATCCCCTCCTCACCCACGCGCTCCTGACGGGGGTCGTGAAAGAGCACGCGACCAGATGAGTGCTGGTCGTTTACAGAGTTTCAATGTCCCCATTCTCGGAGCTTGTAGATTGCTTTGGGCCTCGTGTCGATCAGAGCAGGATATTGATGCCGGCTCCCCATTTCAGGAACTGGCAATTAATGGGGCGCTACCTTGAAAAAGGATATTCTTCGGGCTATCCCTTTTTCATGATTCATCCTTTTTGAATCCAGCTCTGAGGTTCCAGCGGCCCCCACAGCATAGGAATCCCCCTTCCTCCTCGCCTTCGCTATAAACTTTTGGAAGTATACAAGGTTAAACGACTCCCGCAGCCTCCAGAGCAAAAGTTATCCCAAAGGCTAAGAAAAGTAAGGCCGTCACGCATCTCAAATATTTTTTTGTTACAATCTTCTTTAGCTTCGAGCCCAAAACCACCCCAAAACTCATCAGCAAGAGATAAGCCAACCCAGCACCGGCGAGAACGGCATAGGGCGAAGCTTGGTTCGCGACCAACGCTAGAATCGCCATCTGAGTCTTATCCCCAACCTCCATCATCGCAACCAACCCAAAGCTGAGCGCGAGAGAAGATTTCCCATCCCCGATCCTTTCTTCATTCTCTTCACACAGAAAAGTGTACACCCCGTAGGCAAGAAAAATTGCCGCACCAAAAGCTGCCAGGAGCCATCTGGGGAGAATGCTACCGATAGCCACCCCCAGGAGAGCGCTCGCACCATCAACTAAAAGAATTGCAGCCATCGCCCCAAGAAAAACCTGCAGTGGCGGGTGTCTGGCTGAAAGGGCGATCACCGCAAGCTGGGTTTTATCCCCAAGCTCCGCCACGCCAACTATTCCAAAAGCTGCAATCAGTGAGCCGAGTTCCAAAATCATTCCCTCTTCGATTCCCCATGTGGCTCTATATGAACGACAACAGAAGCCAGCCCATCAATCTCCCTCTTCAGATGTTTTTCAACGGCTGTGGCTATCTCGTGAGACTTGCGCGTGCTCAGCTTTCCATCGACTGTGATGTGAATGTCCGCAAAAATCTTCGGCCCCACGACCCTCGCCCTGCAGCTGTGGGCAGAAATCACTCCTTCGATTTCCCTGCTCTTGCGCCTCAGGGTTTCCATTATTTTTCGCTCCGGGCTCGCCACCATGAGAACATTCACGGCCATGCGACCTATGGAAAGTCCCCAGTAAAATATGAGGATGGAAATCCCCATGGCCACAAGCCCGTCTGCCCAGAGATATCCCGCCCCAACTGCAATTATCCCGAAAAGGGTCGCAGCAGCAGCAATAGAATCTGAAAGAGTATGCCGGCCGTCAGCCACGATGGCACTGTTATTTATCTTTCGCCCAACTCTTATCTTCAAGAGTCCGAGCGGGCAGAAGGTTAGAATGGCGATGAGTGGAATAAAAACCATTTCAGCTCTTGGAGATGAAATCAACGGGAAGTACATCCTTTCAACGGCTGAAAATGCTATTCTGATTCCCATAAGTCCTAGCAAAACCCCTAGAAAAAGCGAGGCAAATGTTTGTGCCTGCCAATGCCCATAAGGATGTCCCCTGTCAGCTCTGCGCCTTGAAATCACCAGGCTGGCCAAGACGCCAACCGATGTGAGGGTGTCGGTGAGAGCATCCACTCCAGCGGCGGCAAAGGCAACACTGCCAAAAACTCCCGAAGAAAAAATTAGGATGACACCAAGGGCTGTGGTTGTGGCTATTGAAACAACCGTTATCTTTTCAGCCGTTTTCATTGTGTCTTCCCTCGACAGAAGAAGATATAAGGATTTTGAGAAATCGCGGCTTTTTCTGTTCAGTTCCTTCGCGGTTGAGGAGCCGCTGAGCACGAGGGCAGAGTAAACCCTGCTCTCTTACTCTCTGATCCCAGCTCCCTCAACAGCTCCACAGCCCTTTCCACGACCCCACCTCTCCCACCGAGAATAGCTGGAGAAGGCTTAAATTTCATCACTGCAGGTGGTAAGTGAATGAAAGAGATAGCGAAAACAGGATCTCTCTGCCCAGAGTGTTTGAAAATAATCCCCGCCACAATTTTCGAACAGGATGGCAAAGTCTTCATAAAGAAGAGATGCCAGGAGCACGGGGAATTCGAGGACGTCTATCTAGGATCTTACGAGTGGTACCTAAGGGCCCAGCGCTTCGCCAGGGATGGGAGGGGGATTGAAAATCCTCAGGTGACAAAAGAAACCCCCGTCTGCCCAACCGACTGTGGGCTCTGCCGGCTTCACAAGAGTCAAACGGCGCTGGCAAATGTTGTTTTGACTAACCGCTGTGACCTGGCCTGCTGGTATTGCTTTTTCTATGCGGAACGCCTAGGCTATGTCTATGAGCCAACACTGGATGAAATCTACGACATGTTGAAAATCCTAAAAGATGAGCGCCCCGTCCCCTGCAATGCAGTCCAGCTCACTGGCGGGGAACC
>JAVZGN010000004.1:28524-75496 GCA_038872135.1 Hadarchaeales archaeon (SeqCode)
CATGTCTAAGAGAAGATCTAATAGAGATAATCAAGCTGGCGAAGCTGCAGGGGTTCGACCACGTCCAGCTAAACACAAATGGGATCAGGCTGGCCCACAACCCTGAGCTGGTGGCGAAGGTCAGAGAGGCGGGAGTGAACACCCTCTACCTCAGCTTCGACGGTCTCACAGAAAAAACCAATCCAAAAAATCACTGGGAAATCCCGCAGGTGATGGAAAACTGCAGGAAAGTTGGACTGGGGATAGTTTTTGTCCCAACAGTGATAAAATCTGTGAATGATCACGAGGTAGGAGATATCCTGAAATTTGCCTTCAAAAACATCGACATCGTTAGGAGCGTTAACTATCAGCCAGTTTCCCTCGTCGGAAGGATGCCGAAAAGCGAAAGGGACAAGTACAGAATTACCATCCCAGACATCATAAAAAAACTTGAAGAACAGACCAACGGCGCCCTCAAGATGGAGGACTTCTTCCCCGTCCCAACAGAGGTTTACATAAGCGACTTCATCTCTGCGTTGGTCGGCCGCCCCATGTATGAGATGAGCAGCCATTTCGCATGCGGTGCCGCAACCTATGTCTTTCAGAAGGATGGAGAGATATGGCCCCTGACAAGATTCATAGATGTGGAGGGCTTCCTAGAGTACATGAGGGGAAAGACGGAGGAGCTCAAGAAGGGAAAGAGTAGATTTTTCGTTGGTCTTAAGCTCATGGCGGCAATAGGCAAGTTCATAGACAAGAAGAAAAAGCCCAAGGAGCTCGACATCGACAAGATCATCTACAATGCCTTCATAAAGCACGACTACAGTGCAATCGGGCAGTTCCACATGAAGTCCCTTTTCATCGGGATGATGCACTTCATGGATTTGTACAACTATGACATTGAGAGGGTCAAGCGCTGCTGCATCCACTACACCCTCACTGACAAGAGGGTGATCCCCTTCTGCGCCTTCAACGTCATCCCCCAGTGGTACAGGGACAGCGCTCAGAGGAGTCAGGGCATTTCCTTTGAGGAGTGGGAGGCCAAGACCGGAAAGAAACTTAAGGATGATCTTTACAAGAGGGACGTTGAGAAGCTCAAGAATTCAGAGGCCTACAAAAAATTCCTCTCGCAGGTTGAGGAAATAAAATCAAGTGCTGGCGTCTAGAAATCCCCTTAAATCCTCCCTGAAGTCCCGCAGCTCCAGGATATTTTTAAACTCCTCGAAGATGAGCGACTCCAACCCAATTTTCTCAGCGAGGGCCAAAGCAACATCTTTTTTCGCTTTTGTGGTTGGGTGTTTTGGAGTAGCATAGCAGCAGCCTGCGTGAACCTCCTCCCACAGCCCCAGCCGCCTGGACATCTCAACCACCTCCACCTTGTCACGGCAGAGGAGAGGTCTGATGATAGGAAGTTTAATCCCCCCCGACGTCACGGCGAGATTCTGAATGGTCTGAGAAGCTTTTTGGCCGATTGATTCTCCAGTGACTATCCCGGCTGCACCCTCCCTCTCACAGATAGCCTCTGCAACCTTGAACATCCCGCTTCTGCACAGGACACAGGAGTATCTTCCCCCGGAGCCAAGGATGCGCTTAAGAATCCTCCCCCAGGGGAAAACCAGCGCCTTCTCGAAGCCAACCTTCTCCTTCAGCTTTTTCATCACCTCCACCGCCGTGAAGAAGTTTTCCTCGCAGGTGTAGGGGTAGAGGCAGAAGTGGAGGGGGATTATCTCAAAGCTTCGGGAGGCAATTGCCGCGGCCACCGGAGAGTCTATCCCACCCGAGATCAGGCAAACCACCTTTTCGGTCATCGCCCGTATTTTCGCCCCAAAAAATAAATCTCCATCGTTAATCATTTAACATGACCACTCCACATATAATTGATGAAGCTCCTGTTTATCCATGCAAACTACATGAACTACCAGGTGAAGGAAAAAGCCAAATCTGCTGAAGAATTACCCCCCCAGAGAAAAGCCGGTGGAATGAGAGATCCCCTCATAATTTTCGTGTGTTCAGAGAAGAGGGATGAAATCGACGAGGAAGTGATTGGGTTAACGATGAAGGAGATAAAAGATGTGGCCTCCAAGGTAAAGGCGAAAAATCTTGTCCTCTTCCCCTTTGCACACCTCTCCTCCAGTCTTTCATCGCCAGAGTTTGCCGTTCAAGTCCTAAAATGTTTGGAGTGCAAGCTGGCGGAAGAGGGTTTCAGAGTCATGAGGGTACCGTTTGGATGGTACAAAGCCTTTGAGTTCAAAAGCAAAGGGCATCCGCTGTCAGTTTTGTCTAGATCAATCCCAAAGGAGGGGGTCTCCTAGCTGTGTTTGGTTCACCACAAAGTTTATTGGGGCGGGCACGAAAATAATATTGATGAGACAGCTTCTATCTCTCCTAGTAGTCGGCCTTTTCATGTGTTCACTGTTAGTTCCAGCTTTAGCCGCTCAAGAAAGTGAGGGAGGGGAAGGAGGTCCTGCGGGACAGGAGGGAGGATGGGAATCGGAGCCCACCACCTCTCCACAAACCGGAGAACCCTCAGAAGTGCCTGGAGGTACCCAGCCAACTGAAACTTTTCCTGGGCCTTTAGAGCCAGGAGGAGGTGAAGAGCCCCCTGAAAATGTGGCTGGCGGCGGAGGCCTCACAGACTTCCGGACATTGACGGTGGCGTTCACTATTTTAATCATTCTGGTCCTCGCGGTCTTCCTGTTTAAAAAGGCGAGAGTTCAAAAGCCTTCGACGATAAAATCAGAAGAAACTCCAGAAACAGAACCAGAGCTAAGCTTTTGACACCGCCCTTTTCCAGAGAAATGAAAGCACCTTGGCGCCTCTCAGAGGTGAGGGGTAGGATGGGAGCTTCATCTCAGCCAGCTTTCTGCGCTCCTCTTCTTCGGCCCTTCCGCCACCCAGCATCACCGGAATGATTGGCTTCCCCCCCTTTGAATGTTTTGCCAAAACTTCTGAAATCCCAGGCATTGGATCCCCGACAATCACTATCGCTGAGTGGATGTAATCCCACGCAAGAAGCTCTGAAAGCGCGGCATCATAGCTCTGAGAAGTTGCGCTGCCGGTTAGATCAAGCGGATTTTTAATTATGCACTCCGGTGGCAGACTTTTTTTAAGTTTTTCAGCGAGGGCTTCTTCTAGAGAAACAACATTCAACCCAAGCTCCTCGCAGGCATCGGTCGCCAGAATCCCACAACCACCAGAACTCGTGACAATAGCAACATTTGGTCCCTTTGGAAGTGGCAACGTCACAAAAGCTTTGCAGGCATCATAGAGTTCCTCGACCCCTTCAACCCTGAGAACTCCAGCTTTTCTGAAGGCCGCATCGAAGACCCTGTCAAGCCCCGCAAGAGACCTTGTGTGAGATCTGGCAGCCTCTGCCCCCTTTTCCGTCTTTCCCCCCTTCAGGACAACAATCGGCTTTCTCCCAGAAACTCTTCGCGCGATTTCCAAAAATTTTCTCCCATCTCTGGTCCCCTCGATATAAAGGGCGATCACCTTGGTCTCTTCATCCTCCCCCAGGTAGTCGATGAGTTCGATTTCATCCACATCACATTTGTTCCCCAGCGCCACCATCTTTGATACCCCTATCCCTTCGGCCTCGGCCCAGCACCCGATCGCTGCCAGCACAGTGCCACTTTGAGAAATTACAGAGATGGATCCTTTAGTTTTCACGAGGGGCCAGCTCGCGCAAAGCCCAACCCCAGCGCTGTTGATTCCCTGGCAGTTTGGCCCCACGACTCTCACTCCAGCATTCTTCGCCGCCTCCACCAGCTGAGCCTCAAGCTGAGCTCCAGCATCCCCAACCTCCCTGAAACCACCGGAGATGACCACAACCCCTCGAACGCCTTTCTTCCCACAATCTGTGACCACCGATGGAACAAATCTCGCCGGGACAATGATGACGGCAAGGTCAACTTTTTCCGGAACATCATTGATCGATGGATAGCACTTCAGTCCGAGGATTTCATCGGCCTTTGGGTTAACTGGATAAATTTTCCCCCTGAATCCAGCGTCGATTATGTTCTTCAAAATCTCGTGGCCCAGCTTCCCAGGCTCCCTTGAGGCCCCGATAACCGCCACGCTCTCCGGCTCAAAAAAACACTTCAGCCCACCAAAGGCCATCTCGGCTTCACCTCCAGACCTATCCTCCGGTCAAGCTCAAGCCCAATTTTTTCCACTTCTTCCATCACCTTCTCCTCATCCACTGTAAGGATTCTCCTTTCCTTCATTATAATCTTTCCATCCACAATCACAGTGTCGACATCCCCTCCGCTGGCAGAATAGACGAGATTTGAGATGGGATTTCTCACCGGCTGGAGATGGGGCTTCTTCTGGTTGACGATGACGATGTCCGCAAGTTTTCCTGCCTCGATCGATCCCAGCTCATCTCTCCACAGAGTTGCTCTTGCCCCCCTGAGCGTGGCCATCTCAAGGACTTCTTCAGCCGGCAAAACCTCAGGGTCCAAAAGTCTCCCTTTATGAACTATCGCAGCCAGCCTCATCTCTCTTATCATGTCATAGGTGTTGTTGCTTGGCCCTCCGTCACATCCAAGAGCCACGTTTACCCCAGCTTTGAGCATCTCTGGCACCGGGGCGAAACCAGAGGCCAGCTTGAGGTTGCTGGCGGGGCAGTGGCATACAGTTCCTCCAGTCTCCTTCAAGATCTCAAAATCTTCTGGAGGAATCCAAACACCATGAGCATAAATCACATGAGGGCCGACGAGACCGCAGTGCTTCATGAACTGCATCGGCGTCATCCCAAACTCATTTTTCATGTACCTGATGTCATCGCGAACCTCTGCGAGGTGAAGAGTTATCCCTGTGTTCAATTCTCTCGCAGTTTCTGCAATTCTCCTATAATATTCAACTGTTGCCCCTCCCGGAGTTCTCGGCCCAAACCACACATGAATCCTGTTGTTGGCCTTCCCATGCCAGCGTTTGTAAAGTTGGATGTTCTGCTTCAGGGCCTCCTCCCCATCTTCCCTCATGCTTGGATGAATCGCTTCAGGAAAATCTGCATAGCCGGGGAGATTCATGAGCTTTTTTGTGAGGACTGCCCTGATCCCCATTCCCTCCACCGCCCGGGCAACTTCCTCCAGCCCATACTTCCAGTGAAGACCACTTTCAACAAAGCAGGTCGTCCCAGATTTTATCATCTCAATGCAGCAGAGCTTTGCGCTTACCTCTCCCTCCCGGGGGGTGTACGCCCCTTGGAGTGGGTGGACGCGCTTGCTAAGCCAGTCCACCAAGGAAAGGTCATCAGCACACCCGCGCAGGAGAGCCTGGGCGAGATGAACATGGCAGTCGACAAATCCAGGAAGAACAAGATTTCTCCTGCAGTCAATTTCTACATCCCCCCTGAAATTTTTTCTTATCTCAGGTGTTTTTCCAACGGCGATGATTCTATTTCCCTCCACCACAACTGCACCATCCTGCAGTATCTCTCTCCTTGCATTCATCGTCACCACGGTTCCGTGCGCCAGTATCAGGTCCGCCACAGCATCAACCTCAGATAATCTCTAAACCAAGTTTATATAATTGAGGATTGGAACATGAAAGAAATAGTTCTAGTCGGTCGCCCAAATGTCGGAAAGTCCAGCCTGATAAGGGCATTGACTGGCATCAAGGTCAGGATTGGAAAAAGACCAGGAGTGACCAGAAAAGTTCATCGCTACCGGCTGGACGGGTTGGAGATCGTGGATATGCCAGGATTTGGTTTCATGGCAGGAGTTTCAAGAGAATATCAGGAAAAAGTCAAAACAGATATCGTCAGATACCTGGAAAACAATGCTGGAAAAATTCTCTTCGCAATTCTCGTGATAGATGCAAAATCATTTCTCGACATCACTGAGAGATGGGAGAGAAAAAAGCAACTCCCATTTGACATAGAAATGTTTCACTTCCTCGAAGAGCTCAAGCTTCACCCGATTCTCGCGGTTAATAAATTTGACATGATTTATACTGACGAGAGAGATATCCTGCTCGATAAGATCTGCGAGAAGTTCGGGCTTCTTCCACCTTGGAGGCAGTGGCTAGACATCATCGCTCCAATTTCCGCTAAAACGGGTGAGGGCATAGATGATCTTTTGAAGATAATTGGAAAAAGGTTGAAGAGAAAAGGCAAGGAAAAATTCCTCTTTTACTTTAAGAAATTTAGATAGTCTTACACAAGGTATATCTGGTTGGAGTGGTCAGAAGTCTTCGCAATATTTCCGCAAGGTCTATCTCAAGTTTTTCTCCATTTCTGAGCCTGTTGACGAGCACCAAAGTGTCGAGGCCTATCTTGATCATATCCTTTTCAAGCTTCGGCTTGTCCACCTTGCTCACATCTATTGCTCCTTTTTTCTCGGGGGCGGCGAGAATTGCGAGGATCTCTGCCACCAAGATTTTTCCATCCCTTCTCCCCTCATAGAAATCCCGCATGATTGAATAAACGGAAAACTCCATGGAGCTGGCGAGAACCCCCATTCTCTTGTAAGATTCCAGCTTTGGAGTCACCAATTCCGTAAGGGGGGAGAACTGGGGGGTCTCGGCGAAGTAGAGATCATCTTTTGTGTGGGTTATCCCGACCCACAGGTTCTTTTGCAGCTCATACCCATGTAGTTTCGCCGCTGCGATGATCAGAGGAATTAGCTCGAAATTGGAGATCGCAGGATATTCTGGGCCGACAGCAGCTCTTGTAGTGCCCTCGTCTCTTACAGCTCCTGAACTCACAACTAGATCTCCAATATTTATGAATGGCTGAAGGGCGCCCGCCGTCCCAAGCCTAAGGAGGGTGATCGGGCCTTTTGCAAGTTCTATTGCTTCGGGAAGAACTATTGCTGTGCTGGCCGGCCCCATCCCTGTGGCAAAGGCAGAGACATCAATTCCCTTATATCTTCCGTGAACAACTGTATGCCCCCGATCCCCCTCTTCAACTGTGGGATTTTCCAAGAATGCAGCAATCTTCTTGATCCTCCCAGGGGAACCCGCACTCAAGATGTTCGGATGGATTTTATCGATGTCGAGGTGATATGCTTTTCCTGTTGCGGTCCTGAAAGTTATTGGCTCCACAAGAGCACCTCCTATTTTTTCTCATGGTTAGGTTTAAATAACTTACATTGGCGTTAAGCATCGTCTCCACATGGCTGTAGATGGTAAGTAAAGATTTTGATGCTCTTCGAAATGAGCTAACGGATGAAATAATCGGGCAGATCGTAGCTAAAACACGTCAATAATTTTTCCCCGTCCTTCTGCATTTAGGTCATGCTTCCAATGTCAGAGGTTGTTCAGATATCGAATGTCATGAGTAACATGCTGGAATTGCTAGTTTTGGTTACTTTGTTTTGCAAGTTCGAGGAACATGTCATACATATTCAATATTGCTCGCCAATTGTTGAGAATCGCTTAGAAACCACAACGCTCACACGCCCAAGCTTACCATGATGCAGTCATCAATTTTGGAAAAGAAGTAGATATCACGCAAATTAAAGTCAAATTTAAAAGAGACTAAAACAAAAACACAATCAAGGGGAAAACTTCGGGCGGGAGGGGATCTATGAGCGAAATAGTTTTGACGGCCGATCGCTCCCTCATGTCAGAATATGGAGGAGGCATTTTCGTTGGTTTTGCCGCCTGCGCCCCAAAGCTCATTCCAGAGTGGCTCTACAGGATAATCCTCTGTCCTCCAGTCCCCGAAAGTGATGGAATCGCAAAGTTGGCTCCCTGCGGGACAAGAAAGATGGAGGCAGCGCTCCTTCAGGAGGGTTTCGACGTTAAGGTGGCTCACCCAGACCATCTCCACAAAGTCATAGGGCCAGAGACAAAGGCCATAGGGATAACAACGAACGATCCGCTTGGGCTTGGTCCAGCATCTTCCACTTTCAGTAGCCTGCTTGGGCGAGAACCATATTCAGCAGTCTTTTTCCGGAAGCTCATCACAAATCCAATTCTGAGAGCAAATGGAGCAAAAATAATAGTAGGTGGTCCAGGGGCCTGGCAACTGGCGGAGGAAAGGATAGCAGCCAAGTTGGGCATTGACTGCGTAATTGTCGGGGAAGGGGAGATCACCGGTGTGGAGATGTTTAGACGAGCGCTCGAGGGGAAGGAATTACCTAGGATAGTAGAGGGGGAAGTGGTGCCACTTGATAAAATTCCTGCGATAAAAAATCCCACCATATGTGGGTTGGTCGAGATAGCGAGGGGCTGTGGCAAGGGCTGTCACTTCTGCATTCCGACACTCCGGCAGCTCAGGTGCAGGCCCATCGAAAAGATAATGGAAGAGATAAAGGTCAACCTCTCAGCAGGTGCCAACGGCGCTCTCCTTCACGCCGAAGACACATTAAGATATGGTGCAAACGGTCCAGTCCCAGAGGAAGAAAAGGTGCTCAAGCTTTTCACAAGTGCTCTTAAACTCACGCCCCACGTTGGGATTTCACACTTTGCATTCTCATCGGTTGTAGCCAAGCCCACCCTCGTTCAGAAAATAACTGAGATGCTTAGTTCCGCCGATGATAACTTCTCATACCTCTCCGGACAGGTGGGAATAGAAACGGGGTCGGTGAGAATGGTGAGAAAACACATGCACGGGAAAGCTCTTCCATTCAAGCCCGAGGAATGGCCAGACATAGTGGTGGAAGCTCATAAAATTCTAGCCGAGAACCGGTGGATCCCATGTTCCACCTTGATAATGGGACTACCGGGAGAAACTCCAGAGGATACTATGAAAACCATCGAACTACTCGACAGGATAAAGAACTACACCTCTCTTATAGTCCCGCTATTTTTCGTCCCAATAGGTGGTCTCAAGAGCGAGAGGTTTTTTGGGGTGAAAGATATGAGGCCAGATCATTGGCAGCTCATCGCAGCCTGTCTTCGACATGATTTTAGGTGGATAGATAAGCTGGCCGATGATTATTTCAGAAGCTGGACAAGAAGGGTTGCTATAAAAGGAGGGATCTTGGGAACCATCAAGCGAGCAGTCAAACCATACATCAAAATGATGGAGGAGGGAATTAATCCACTATACCGAAACTCTGATAGTTAATTCAGGCAGAAAACGCAAACCCACAGGACATCCTAGCTATACTTTTTAGCTGGGTGTCGAAAGAGCCCCTGATAGGCTTCAAGGGACTACCAGCGCTTTTATGCACTCCCCCTTTCCAGCCGTTTCAATAGCCTGCATCGTTTCCTCAAGCTTGAACCTGTGAGTGAACATCTCTTCAAATGGGAATTTGCTTGAAGCAAGAAGTTTGAGGGACTCGCTGAACTGCCACATAGGATAGACCCAGCTTCCGAGGATATCCATGTCTCTGAAGCAAATTTGGTGAGGTCTTATCTCAACCCCTCCAGGATCGGCAAAATGTCCAACCTCCACATATTTCCCTCCCCTCCTCGTGAACTCTATCCCTTCCCTAAAGGCGGCTGGAACCCCAGCACACTCGATAGTTATATCACTTCCTATCCCATCTGTGAGCTCCATTACCCTCTTTACCCTCTCTTCCTGTGTCTGATACTGCTTCATGTCTATCACTTCGTCAGCCCCCATTTTCTGGGCCATCTCTAGCCTTTGCTCAATCTGATCAACACCTATCACCAGTCTAGCTCCCAGGGCCTTGGCCGCGGCCACTGCCAGTAACCCTATCGCCCCGAGACCCTGAACAACAACAGTTGCTTTTGAGGCTTTTCCCAAAACTCCTGTCGCTCTGCTCAGCGCTCTTGTGGAAACAGCTGCCGGCTCCGCGAGTGCCCCTATCTCCACAGGCATCTCCTTTGGAAGTTTGTATACCCAGGCTCCAGGCTCAATATAAATGTACTCGGCGAAGCCCCCATAGAAATAGGGAGGTGCGGTTGAAGGCCTGTTTCCCCCATAGATAAGCCTGTTTTGACAAAGGTTTGGCGACTCCGGGAAGTTTTTGCAATAGTAGCATTTGCCACACGGGACTCCAGGCACAACCGTCACCTTGTCTCCTACATTTAATTCTCCGCCACTTATGTGGAGCTTTGAACTCGCTTTCTCACCGATCTCCTCAACAACTCCTGAAAACTCATGACCTAGGATGAGCGGAAATGGAACTTTTCTGTGGCCCCTCAAAATGTGAACATCAGTCCCGCAAACTCCACAAGCCTTTACCCTGATTAACAGGCTTCCCTCAGCAGCCTTTGGAACCTCAAAATCTCTTATTTCAATCGCTCCAACTCCGGTAGCGACAGCCGCCTTCGCCACACCATCACCTTCAGAAAACATATGCTAAGAGCCTTCCGCCGATTCCCTTCTCTCTCGCCTCTCTGTGGGTCATCACTCCTTTGGAAGTTGTTATTATAAGGATTCCAAAGCCCGCGGCCGGAAGAAATCTCTTCTCCCACTTTTCAAATTCTCCTTTCTTGGCTGAAAAACGTGGCTTCACCACTCCGCATGAGTTTATCTTCCCCCACATCTTCACATTTATCGCCTTTCCACCTTCTACCTTCTCAAAGCTCTTTATGTATCCCTCCCGCTGCATTATCAAAAGGACATCTTCGATCAGCTTTGAAACCGGAGAGATCCTCACCTCTTTCTTCTTCGCAATTTCTGCATTCTGAATTTTCGAAAGAGCGTTTGCTAAAGGATCGAGGAGCATTCTTTTCCCTCAGTTATATTTCTTAAACCCCATCTTTGGGGCAAGCTCCCTGAAGCACTTCCGGCACAGCCCAAGATTATACCTCTGATAGATGTGCCCATATCTCCCGCAGTGCCTGCACCTGTGAGCTCCCTTCCCGAATTTCACCTTTCCCTTCATACTATCACAACATTGAATTTTTTCGTCATAAAATCAATCGCTTCTTCTTTGGTGACCTGGTGGTGCCGGCCAATCTTCCGTGGATTTTTCTTTCTCACTTTCACTCTGTACCCGGGCCGGGAAATGCTCACACAGACATCCATCCCAAAAATCCCGATTTCTGGATCATATGCTATCCCAGGGATATCTATGTGTTCCTTTATTCCAAAAGAAAAATTTCCGGCTTCATCAAAGGAGCTTTCACTTATCTTTCTTTCCACAGCGTTCAGAAGCTTGTCGAGAACTTCCTCCGCTTTCTTTTTCCTCAGGGTGACTTTGCATCCAATGGGCATTCCTTTTTTCACCCCCCACTCTCTGATGCTTTTCTTAGCATAAGTCCTGACAGGGTCCTGCCCGGAAATCATCTTCAAAACTTTCTCCGCCTTTACAAGCTTATCGCCACCTTCGCCAACCCCTATGTTGATTACAACCTTTTCCAGCCGCAACTCTCTCATGGGATTCATTCTGCTCCCACCTGGACATCAACAGCAGGCTTTTCATTTCCAACAACAAAAACATAATCAACTGGAGCCTCAAAAGACTCTCCAGCCCACTCGAGCACCGCGAGGTTGTGTTGCGAACCCTTCACGAGCTTTATTTCTTTCACCGCCCCTATTTTCCCGATGTTTTTTCCTCCGGTCACGATTGCAATCACCCCGGTCTTCATCTCAAACCGCTCGATGGGTCTTGACTCCGGGAGAGATATCTTCAAAGTGTCGCCAGGTCTCACATCTTTGTAGTCTCCAACCAGATTTCTTCCATCGTGAAGGGTTAGCTGAATTTTTTTATCGCCCACAACATTCTTCCTTTTAACCCTGCAGAGCTTCACCCCCGTCTCCTCCCCCCCAACCTCTTTGAAGACAAGCCTGCCCCTTCTGTCAAGCAGACATCTAAAAGATTTGTTCGCAAGCGGGAGAGACACCAGGTCCATGAAGCCCACTGGAAACTTTGGGTCTCTCCTCACTTTTCCGTCCACCTTCACAAGCCCGCGGGAAAGTACTCTCCCAATCTCCCTAGAATTTCCCGCCACCCCGAGATAATCCCTCAAGACGACGCCAAGGGGAATAGACATCTCGGCGGGGTGTGGCCCAGCGGATGTTTTTATCACCCAAGGATGCTTTTTCTTAGGAATCTTCATTGCCTTAGGTATCGCATATCTCTTCAGCTGCTGTTTGCCTCCTTTCCTAGCCAACCTTCAACCCCCTCTCCTTATCTTCAACAAGGCTCAAAAGCACAACTTTTGAGGGATGGATGGGTCTAAGGACCTGAGTTCCGTCTGCCTTCGCTGTAGAGGCCGCCTCAACGTAAATCCTGGATTTTTTCAGATCCACTCGCACAACCTCCCCCTCGAGTCCAGCGAAGTCGCCCCGCAGGATCTTCACCCTATCTCCCTTTCTCACTGGAATAGATTTCCTTCCATGTTTTTTCTGCAGCTCATCGCTCAGGGGGGCGCTCAGAAGCTTTCTCCTTATGTGGAAGGGGGCAGAGTAAATAGCAAGCCGCTGTTTTCTTGGTTGTTTGCTCGACATCTCTATCACACAATCATCGAGGCTATCCCGGCCACCTTCAGCCATTTCTCAGCCGCTTCTTTAGCCATCGGGCCCTTCACCTCAGAACCCTTTGGCGATATCTCTGGGGTGATGAGCACGGCGGCATTATCCTCAAATTTCACCCGCATCCCATCCTTTCTCCTGTACTCCTTCCTCTGCCTGATGATCACCGCCTGCACAAGCTGCTTCCTCATCTCTGGAGTCCCCTTCTTCACGGATACAACAACCCTGTCGCCAACTCCAGCCATCGGCATCCTCCTCCTAGTCCCATGATAGCCAATAACGCTGATTATCTGAAGCTCCTTCGCCCCAGTGTTGTCGGCGCACACGAGCCTGGATCCGACCCTGAGGGCCTTCGCAGGAATTGCAGATGGTACACCCATTACCTGCGCTGCACCCTTCTTTCCCATCTTCTCACCTCACTCTCCCGACTACAACAAAGGATTTTGTCCTGCTCAGCTTCCTGCACTCCATTATCCTAACTTTTTCCCCAGTTTTGACGTTAAGGCAGGGAGGATTGTGGGCGTGGATTTTCGATGTCCTCCTCTCATACCTCTCATACTTTGGCAGGTAATGGAGCCGCTCAATCTGAACTGTTACAGTTTTTGCCATTTTGTCGCTGACCACCACTCCTTCCATGACTCTCCCCCTAGTTGAGAGGCTCCCGTGAAACGGGCATTTTGGGTCGTTACACTTTACTTCCTGCATGTTTCTTCCACCTCTTTCCTATTCTCTCCTCTGGTCTTCCAATAAGCATTTTTCCATCCACTTTTACCTCTTTCCCATCAGGAATGATAAATATGAATGTTGATATAGCCTTTGGGATTTTTTTCAATTTTCCTCCATCTTCAATGACAAGCATCTTCATCGACTCATCCATAACAACACCTTTGACTCCTCTGAGCGATGGATCAGAACTTTCGGCAACCATTACACGGAGACCTACCAGCTCATGCTGCAGGAGATTTTTCTCAATGATTGGCATCCTTCACCTATTTTAAATCGATCATCTCTGGAGAAAATCCCATTCCTATCAAGACTTCTTTAACGCGGCTCCTGTGGTCCCCCTGAAGTTCTATGTGCCCCTCCTTGATCGTTCCCCCGCATGCCAGCTTTGTCTTCAGCTCCTTCATCAGCTCCTTCATGGAAACTTGCTTCTCATCCAGCCCTTCGATCACTGTCACAACTTTCCCAAACTTTCTGCTGGCGGAATAGACGCTTATCCTTTGCTGGCCAATCGCTATTTCCTGGCAGACGCAGATCTCTTTGGGGAGACCACACACCTTGCAGATCTCTTGCAGTCTTAGCCCACCCCCTTCTCTTTTGCTATCGTGATTATTCTGGCGATGGTCCTTTTTATCTCTCTGATTCTCCCGGGATTTTCAACGGTTCCTCCGGCAGCAATTGTTGCTTTCAGACGCGAAAGTTCCGCTCTTAGCTCGCGAAGCTTTTCCAGCATTTCTTCTCGCGACATCGCCCTGATATCACTCGCCCTGAGTATCGCCATGCTTTTCCTCCTTCGGTTTTTCGACTTTTATTTCATCCGGTGTGGGGATGTCTGGCAGCATTATCCTCACCTTCACTCCAACTGTTCCCGGCTTTAGGTTAGCCGCCGCATATCCAGAGCTGATCAGATAGGTAGCTGCCTCTCCACTCTTGCTCAGATATCCAGTGTAAAATCTTAGGCTCTTTTTCCGCTCCCCAGCTATTTTTCCACCGATGATTATCTCAACTCCCCTTGCTCCGGCGTCCATTATTCTTTTCATCATCTGGTATCCAATCCTTCTCACCTTTATCCCACGCTCAAGCGCGAAGGCTATTCTCTTCGCCATGATGGGCCCACAAAGCTCTGGTTTTTGAATTTCCACCACTTCTATCTGGGGCTTCTCCAGCCCAAACTTCTTTTCCAGGTCCTCTGTCAGCTGATTTATGCTTCTCCCCTTCTTCCCTATCACCATCCCGGGCCTCTCCACATAAATTGTGATGTGGGTGCCTATCGGGAGGCGCTTTATCTCCATCCCTCCAAAACCTGCCCTTCCAAGTTCATTCTCCAGAAATGTCTCCAGCTCCACCTTTTTCAGCCCAAGCTTTATGAATTTGTCTTCAATCGGCATCTTACACCTCCTTCAAGATTATCTCTATGTTTGTTAGCGGCTTGTTAAACGCTGTGGCTCTCCCAAAAGCTCTTGGAATAACTCCGCGGATGATCATGCCCCTGTATGCGCTTGCGTGAACCACTCTAAGCTTCTCTACGTCCAGCCCCTTGTATTTTGCGTTCTCTTCAGCATTTTTCAAAACCTTCAAAATCTCTTTCGCCGCTTTCACTGGATATGCTCCCGTCCCGACAACTTTCTTGTGGGCAAGCTTTTTCCTGTGAATTCTGTAGGGGACGGCAACTTTTTTTCTTTGGACATCCATCAGAAATTCTTTGGCTTTTTCCAGCTTCATTCCTTTGATTGCCCGGCAGATCTCGACAGCATCTTTTGGTGAAACTCTCGCTTCCTTTCCATAGGCCCTTGCGCACGGGTCCTCGATTTTTGCTGAATAACCAAATTTCGGCATGTCTTTCACTTCAGCGGAACATATAGAGAGCTTCTAGTAGCCCCTATTCCTGGCGCTCCATGAATAACTCTTTTCCTGGTCTGTGAAAATTCCCCCAGCCTGTGTCCGATCATCTCCGGCACTATTTCTACAACCACAAACTCCTTTCCGTTGTGAACACCAAACTTCATTCCGACCATCTCCGGAAGGATGATCATGTCTCTCAGATGGGTTCTTATCGGCTTCTCTCTCCCCTCTTCTTTTGCTTTTCTTATCTTCTCGAGCAATTTTTTATGTCTCGGTGAAGTGTTTTTGATGAACATCCTCGTGAGGCTTCTTCTCTGTTTTGATGGAAGAAGCTTTGCGAATTCTTCAATAGATAGCTTCTGTAGCTCTTCAATGGTGTATCCACGGTAGGTAAATTTTTTCGGCATTTTTCACCTCTTCCCAGTTCTCCTCGCTGCGATCAGCCCCACCTTCTGTCCAGGGGGCGCCCCTCTGGCAACAGTCTTTGGCCTCCCCGCATGTTTTCTTCTGCCGCCGCCAAATGGGTGGTCAACGATGTTCATGGCAACACCTCTCACCCTTGGATACCATTTTCCCTTCCCTAGCATTGCATGATATCTTTTGCCGGCCTTCAAAAATGGCTTTTCATGACGGCCACCTCCCGCCACGACTCCGATGGTTGCCCTGCATCTCGGGTCAAATTCCTTCATCTCTCCCGAGGGCAACTGGACGATGGCCCTCCCGATGTCATGGGAAATCAAGATGGCAGCCGTCCCCGCCGCCCTCACAAACTTTCCGCCGTCCCCAGGTTTGCTCTCAATGTTGTGGATGAGCGTTCCCTCTGGGATTTCAGCGAGAGAAAGGGTGTTGCCCGGCTTCACAGGGGCAGAGGGCGCCGCCATCACTCTCTCGCCCACCTTTATCCCCTCTGGAGCCAGAATCAACCTCTCCTCTCCGTCTCCGTATCTGATCTTTGCAACCGGCGCGCTTCTGCAGGGGTCGTGGATGATGTCAACGACAATAGCTTCCCCTTCTCTCAGCTGCGGGAGCTTTATCTCGCCAGAACTTCTCCACGACTTAGCCCTGTAGGTTGGGGAACCACGCCCCAGCCTCTGAAGTCTCAACTTCTTTCCCACTACACCATCCCCAGCTTTGTGGCCAGCTCCCCCGCGTTGAACCCGGGAGCCAGCCGCACATATGCCTTTTTCTCCCCCTTTTGGGTCCTGAGGACATTCACCTTCGCCACCTTGACCTGAAACAGCGCTTCGACGGCCCTCTTGATGTCCATCTTCGTGGCATCATCGGCGACGCAAAAAACCAGCTTGTTTTCTCTCTCGATCAGCTCCACGGCCTTCTCAGTTCCCCGCGGGTAGAGGATCACCTTTTGTGGATCTTTCATGAGAACATTCCCTCCGAAAGTTTTTCTATCGCGCCCTTTGACCAGATGGTGAGCCTTCCCGCCACCCCTCCGGGTGCAAGCTTCTCAGCGTTCAAGAGGTGGACGGGACAGACGTCAACACCCGGAAGACCACCCGCGCTTTTTCTAAGGTTTCTGGCATCGCGCGCCACCAGCAGGGGCCCAACCTTCTTTCTGTACTTTCTTCCCCTCATTTTCCCTCTTCCTGCTCTTACCTTCTTCTCGGCAGCTCTCTCTACATCTTTCCAAACCCCGAGCTTCTTGAGCACTTCCCTCAGCTCCGAGGTCTTTGTTATCTTTTCTATTTCATCTGAAACAACAATTGGAAAGTCCATTTCACCATCCCACACATGCCCTCGCATCTTAACAAGCTTCTTGTCTTTTGTGGCAGCTATCGCAGATCTTATTGCAAGCCGCCGCTCCTTTCTGTTTATCTCCTCAACAAGCTTTTTTTCGACCCGCGGCGGGTGGGCCCTTCTCCCACCAACAGTGAAAGGGGCAAATGCACCCCTCCCCGCGGCTGGATGTCTGGTCCCCTTCACCCTCCTTACCCTTGCAACACCAAAACCCTTCCCCCAAGTTTCTGCAGATGTCCTTTTTCCCGCCATCTCATCAGGCCCCCATGGCTGAATCCTCGCGCTCTGGGCGGCGAGGACGGCTCTTTTGATGACATCTGGCCTGAATTCAGTTTCAAAAATCTTTGGGAGTTCTATCTCAGAAATCGGCTGCTTTTCCAGCGAGAGAACTTTTGCCTTCATCTCATGCCCCCTGTGGAGATCTCAGGCTGATGTAGGTTATTGTGGGCGGTTTTGCCTCTGCGAGGTTTGGTCTCACTGGCTGCCTAAGATGAACCAGCCTTTTTGTCGGGCCGGGAATTGAGCCGGCCAGAAGGATGTAGTCGCCCCTCACCGGCCCATATCTCAAAAAGCCTCCTTTTGGAGTGATTTCTTTTCCATCGCTCCCAATCTTGAGAATCCTCTTGTTGAATTCACACCTCTGGTGATATCCCATCTGTCCGGCAGATGGCACAGTCCACATTATCCTCGGAGGAACCCACGGACCCAGGCTCCCCACCTGCCTCCTTCCCCCTTCCTCCTTCCTTGGCAGAATCTTCACACCCCATCTTTTCACGGGCCCCTGAAATCCCTTCCCCTTTGTTATCGCCAAGACATCGACGACCTGCCCCTCCGCAAAAACTTCCGAGGCTTTTGTTTCCTTTCCGAGAATTCCCTTCGCGTAATTCCACCGCTCTTCCAGAGAACTTCCTCCAACCCTTATCTCCACGATTTCTGGGGTTTTCTTCGGCACATTTGATTTCGCGGGCTGGGTGCAAGCGAGAACTCTGATTTCGTCTACCATTTTCTTCTCAATTAACGCTTGGGCTTTTTCCATCGCCTTAGCCGCCTCATACTTTTTTGGAACCGAGATTCTTCTGGAGAGTTCCTTTGGAAGGTCGCTAGCCCAAACATCATAGAGGCATCGCAACCCTCGTGGAGTTTTCCTGTAAAGCCGCACCGCACAGATTTTCATCGGTGGGGTCTCCACCACCGTTGCTGGAACGCATATCTCCTGTCCTGAGGTCACACTGGATTTTTTGTCGTCAATCATGAACACATGAAGCATTCCGGCCTTATATCCCACCACCCCCTGCAAGCTGGGCCTAGTGCTCTCTGGCCATGCCCGCACATGGGCGAATGGACGCTTGGCCCTCACCCGCGGAGAGTAGGCGAGGGAGCCTCTTCTCGGTCTGTGGGCTTTTCTTCCCATTCTATCCCCTCAGATGATCGTTCAGCAGGGCCAGCGTGGCGAGAAGCGCTTCCTCCGTTCTCACCGTGCTTGTCCCCTGTCCAGGGATTGTGTTCACCATCTGGTCAAATGCTTTCTCAGGATTTATACCCTGCCTTTTGCATATCTCGTGGAGCCCGGCGTATGGGCCCCCGAACGCCACGGCGAGGCTTTTGGCCCCGCATTTCCTTATCATCTCTATTGCAGGTTTTAAATCGTTGCCAAGTCTAGATGCCCCCAGGGTAAAATCTGGTTTGAGGAGCTTTAATCCAGTCCTGAGATTTTTTGCCCGAATCACCTCATATCCCCAGTACTCAGGTATCTTGTCCTTTTGGACCAGTTCAACCAAAAAATGCTTTTTGGTTTCCCCAACTATTCTTACCGGAAATCTTTTTTTGAGGGGAAGCTTGGCGTGAAGGATCGCGGTTTTTTTCAGCCCTATCTCCAAGAAGCTGCAGTCTCCAGAAACTTCCACAACAGCCCCCTCCCTCACGTCTCCTTTGGATTTTCTCTCATTTGAAGAGGGATGGTGGGGAGTTCTCAGAGGGGGGAGGATGCCGGCAAATGTCAGCTCAGCCATGTGTGGAAATAGAATTCTTCTGAGGTACTGAGGGGTCTCCATGTAGTTCAGGAGGGCTGAGATCAAGAGCCCCTCCTTCTCTTGGTTTTTGACATGAGGGTCGAAATCATCATAGATGCACACTTTTTCCACGCAGAAGATTGCCAGGGCTCTGCCCACTGTCCCAATCTTCGCTGTCTTGTGCTGGAGATCCTCTGCATCACTTACGAGAGATGTTGGGAGTAGGACTGAGATGGAAGGTCTGTTTCTCATACTGTATCTATCCAGTTTGAGAAGACTCTTTAAGGATTGAGTCCAGGGCATCCACCAGTTTATCTATGTGTTCTTTTTCTACTATCAGTGGGGGAACAAAGCGGAGCACCTTGTCTGCAGTGGCGTTTATGAGAAAGCCCTTTTTTCTCGCCTTTCCCACAACAGTGTCTGCGAGATCTTTGGATGAGAGTTCCACCCCTATGAGGAGACCCAGCCCCCGAACATCTTTTATCGTAGTGTATTTTTGTTTTAGCTCCTCAAGCCGCCCGATGAAGTATTTTCCCATCTTTTCCGCCCTCTGGGGCAGCTTCAGCCTTTTCATAGTTTTTATCGTGGCGATGGCTGCTGCGCAGGCGAGGGGGTTCCCGCCAAAGGTTGAGGCATGATCTCCCGGCTCAAAGCTTGCCATGATTTCTTGTCTTGCGCCAAAACTTCCGATGGGGAAACCATTTCCGAGGGCTTTCGCCATTGTGATGATGTCTGGAGTCACGCCCCAGTGCTGGCAGGCAAACCATCTCCCAGTTCTCCCCATTCCTGTCTGGACCTCATCGCATATCAGAATCGCCCCCTTTTCATCGCACAGCTTTCTCAACCCTGGAAGATAATCTTTGGATGGAACATTCACGCCCCCCTCTCCTTGAACAGGTTCAACGAGAACAGCGGCCGTTGATTCCGAGATAGCCTTTTCAGCAACCCCCAGGTCGTTGTAAGGGATGAAGTCGAAGACTCTTGGAATAATCGCTTCAAATGGCTTCCTGTATGATTCCTTCCAAGTCCCGCCGACAGTTAAGGCAGTTCTCCCGTGGAATGATCCTTCCATAACAACTATTCTCGACCTCTTTGAGTGTTTTATCGCAAGCTTTATTGCCCCCTCGTTTGCCTCCGCCCCGGAGTTGCAGAAGAAAAATTTCTCTATTTTTTCCGGCGTTATCGTCGAGAGGAGCCTGGCCAACTCACCCTGCTGGGCAATGTAGTAAAGGTTGGAGGTGTGCATCAGCTTTTTTGCCTGTGAGCATATTGCGCCGACAACAGCTGGATGGCAGTGCCCAAGGGAGCAGACGGCTATTCCGCCCACAAAATCCAGATATCTCCTCCCGTTGATGTCCTCTACCCACATCCCTTTCCCCTTGGTGAGGGCGAGGGGCTGCCTCTTGTATGTCTGGGCCACATGCTGAAGAAATATTTGCTCCAAATTTTTCATCTCAGCTTCCTCGCACTATCATCGTCCCGACACCGGTTTCTGTCAAGATTTCGAGGAGGATGGCGTGGGGCATCTTCCCGCTCAGGATGTGGCACCTCTCCACCCCACCTTTGAGCGCTTTTATGCATGCGTCAATTTTTGGAATCATGCCCTTCTTTATCACATTTTCCTGGATGAGCTTCTGCGCCTCCTCGATGGTGAGAGAAGAAATCAGAGATTTTTCGTCTTCAGGATTTCTGAGAACTCCTATAACGTCAGTAATCAAAATCAGCTTCTTCGCTTTCAAGGCTATCGCCACTTCAGCAGCGACGGTATCTGCATTGATGTTCAGGCTGCGTCCTTCGGCATCCATCCCAATCGGGGCGATGACTGGGACGCAACCTCCTTTCATCAGAGTGTGAAGGATTGTTGGGTCTATCTTTTCCACCTCCCCGACCAGTCCCAGATCTATTTCCACTTCCTTCCCCTTGCTGGTGACGGTTTTGTAGATGAGCTTCTTTGCCCTGATGAAACTTCCATCTGTTCCGGTAACGCCAAAAGCTTTCCCTCCATGATGGTTGATTCCCAGCACTATCTGGGTGTTTATCTTTCCCGCCAGTTGTTCATGGAGGATCTCCATGGTTTTTTCATCTGTCACTCTGAGTCCCTCTACAAACTTTGGTTTCACTCCAAGTTTGCGCATTTCTTCCGTTATTTCTGGGCCCCCACCGTGCACTATAACTATCTTCATTCCGAAGAGGTGGAGCAGAACAATGTCTTTCAGAAGGGAATCGAGGAGTTCATCGCTGCCAAGGACACTGCCACCGATCTTTACAACTATCGTCTTCCCGTGAAACTGCTGGATGAACGGGAGGGCCTCAAGCAGGATCTTTGCGCGGTCCTGGATTTCATCACCACTCCTACAATGGTCCAATGGCTAAAAAACTATTAGGTCGTGTATTTTGAGTTCACCCTTACGTAATCATAGGTGAGATCACAGCCCCAGGCCTTGGCGGAGGCCTTCCCAGCGGCCAGGTTGATGATTATTTCTATTTCTTTTGCCCTCATAACATCCTTGGCTTTCAGAAGGGCTTTTTTCCTCGGCGGACTACCCTTTTTCACGAGTTCTGCGGTCCCCCGCTCGCTCTGCATTGTTATCGAAATTTTTTGTGGGTCGAAAACAGCTCCAGAATAGCCTAGGGCTGCAGCGATTCTTCCCCAGTTGGGGTCGCGGCCAAAAATTGCGGCCTTCACCAGATTGGAACCGGCAACAGTTCTCGCAGCTATCCTTGCATCTTTTTCATTTCTTGCATTCAGCACGCAAACTTCTATCGATTTTGATGCACCTTCTCCATCACTAGCTATCATCCACGCCAGCTCTGTTGTCACATATTCCATGCCAGACTGAAAATTTTCATCGATGTTGGTTTCCGTGATTGTCTTGTTCCCCGCCCGTCCATTTGCCATGACGAGGACCATATCACTTGTGCTGGTGTCATTGTCAACAGTGATGAGGTTGAAACTTTTGTCAACAGCTCTTGAAAGGACATGTTTGAGGGCTTGGGGGGTTATCGCAGCGTCGGTTGTTAAGAAGGCAAGCATCGTGGCGGTCTTCATCTTTGGGCAGATCATCCCCGCCCCCTTTGCGATGCCTCCTATCGTCACCTGAGTCCCGCCATTTAGATCCACTCTCACGGCGATTTCCTTTGGGAAAGTGTCTGTGGTCATTATCGCCTTCGCAGCGTCCAGGCTAGCCTCTCTTGAGGGGGAGAGATTTTGGGCAGCAGACCTTATCCCGGACAAAACTTTTTTGATGGGGAGATAAGCGCCTATCAACCCCGTTGAGGCGACCCCAACCTCTGCCGGCTTCAGGCCCAAACATTCGGCAGTGACTTTTGCCATCTCCTTTGCATCCCTCAGCCCTCTTTTTCCTGTAAAGACATTGGCCACCCCGGAGTTTGCGACTATTGCTCCAAGCTTTCCCTTCTTCACATGCTGCTGGGTGAGGATCACGGGGGCGCCTTTTACTCTGTTAGTTGTGAACGCGCCGGCGGCTACAACTGGTCCATCTTCAGAAGCTATTATTGCAAGGTCCAGACCCCGCTTCTTTATCCCAGCCCTCACGCCAGCTGCCAGAAATCCTGGAGGCTCTGTTATTCCCCCCTCTAGCACTGTTATCAATTTCTCACCACTCTTTCACGGTCGTGGCGGCAGCGTCTCCAGGCCAGCTTTCTCATCCAGGTCAAACATTATGTTCATGTTTTGGATGGCCTGCCCCGCTGCCCCTTTGATGAGATTGTCTATGGCTGAGACAACCACCAGCCTTTCGCCCTCTCCCGCCTTTTCCACACCGATGTCGCAGTAGTTTGAGCCGACCACATAGTTTATCTCCGGGAGCCCGTCCACGATCCTGACGAAAGGTTCTCCATCGTAAAACTTCCGGTAGAGGTTGAGGATTTCTTCGCGGGTGATGTCTGAGGTGAGGAAAACATGCATGGTCGAGAGGATTCCCCGGACAACTGGGATGAGGTGGGGGGTGAAGTGGGCTCTCACAGGGGTGCCGGCCAGTTTGCTGAGCTCCTGGGAGATTTCTGGCTCATGTCTATGGGTAGTTGCAGAGTATGCTTTGATGTTGGCTCCTATCAGTGGATGGTGGGTGCTTTCGGTTGGGGCTGCGCCGGCTCCAGAAGTCCCGGTTTTCGCGTCGATGATGATGTGCTCAAGGTCGATGATTTTTTCCTTCACCAGCGGCGCAAGGCCCAGGATTGCTGCCGTCGGGAAACACCCCGGGTTCCCTATCAGCCTGGCCTTTCTGATCTTTTCCCTGTAGATTTCCGGGAGGCCGTACACCCCCTTTATCTCCGGGCTCTCGTGTTTCGTGTAGTATTTTTCATAGACCGAGACATCTTCAAACCTGTAGTCTGCGCTCAGATCTATCACCTTCGTTTCACCTTGGAGGAGCTTCGGGACAAATTTCATCGCAACCTTGTGGGGAGTGGCAGAGAAAACTACATCGGCATCCCTAGCCATTGAATCGTAGTCGGGCTCTGTGATTTCGATGTCGACCCTTCCGCGCAGGTTTGGGTTTATTTTGCTCACGGGCGTCCCGATGTTCCTTATGTCGTGGGCCCCGATTATTTCAACGGAAGGGTGGTTTGCGAGGAGTCTGAAGAGCTCCCCGGCGGCATAGCCCGAGGCACCAACGATCGCGATTTTTATTTTCACTTCATCCTCTCCCTGGCTTTCTTCAGTAAATCTGACTCAGCATTTTTTAGGGCTTTTTTTCTCTTCTCCAGAATCTTTGAGTAGTTCTTGAGCTCATTCTTTATCTCCTTGAGCTGCTGGGAAACGGATTTTTGGGATGGCCCTCCGGGAAGCGACCTCATGGCAACAACCTTTTTGACATCGAGAACTTCTGAGAGGCGCTCTGGGGATATCTCAACCTTTTTCCCGCAGACCTCTTCAGCGGCCCGGGTGATGTCTTCTGGGGTTATTTCCGCCATCTTCTTCCCGCTTTTTGTTGCGTTCAGGACGACCCTCCCGACGATTGAATGGGCTTCCCTGAAGGGGACGCCGCTCCTCACGAGTTCGCTTGCGAGTTCTGTGGCTGCGGAGAATCCCTCGCTTGCTTTTGCTTCCATCACTTCCGGCTTTGGGTTTAGCTTTTCAAACATCTTAGCCATGATGGCAAAAGCGGCTTTTGTTTCATCGACGGTGGACCAGAGGAGGGGCGTGAGTTCCTGGTAATCCAGGTTGTAGGCCTGCGGGAGGGATTTGAGGAGGGAGAGGGCAGAGGTGAGGTTTCCGATCACCCGACTTGCCTTTGCCCTAACGATTTCTGCTACAACGGGATTCTTCTTCTGGGGCATTATGCTGCTAGTGGAAGAAAATTCATCCGGGAGCTCCAGCATTCCAAATTCTGATGAAGCCATGAGGATAACCTCCTCCGCGAGCCTGCTCAGGTTTACCATGGCGATGGAAAGGGCCGACATTGCGTGGAGGATGAAGTCCCTGGAGCCAACTGCGTCCATAGTATTTTCATCGATTCTCTTGAAGCCTAGGAGATTTGCAACTTCTCCACGGTTCACGGGAAGGCTGGTTCCGGCGAGGGCGCAGGCGCCCATCGGGCATGAGTTCAGAAACTCAAAGGTTGCTTCAAAGCGGCGTAGGTCTCTGAGGAAGCAGAAGGAGTATGCGGAGAGGAAGTGGGCGAAGGTTGTTGGCTCCGCTACCTGGGTGTGGGTGTAGCCGGGCATCACCGTCGTGAGATTTTTTTCTGCCTGGGCCACGAGGGAGTTGATGAGAGAAGAGATCGACTCGCAGACCTCCACAAGCTCTTTCCTCAAGGCGATTTTTATTGCCGCGACCACCTGATCATTCCTGCTTTTGCCAGTGTGAAGCTTTTGCCCGCTTTCTCCCGCCTCCTTCGCCACAAACTCTTCGATCACCATGTGGATGTCTTCCAGCTCAGGCGGCATTTCTAGGGTCGAGGGGTCCTTTTCGTTTAGGGAGAGGAGGGCTTTCAGAATGCCTGAAGCATCGTTTTTTGAGATGATTCCCTGGTCCAGGAGCATGATGGCGTGGGCGATGTTCACCTGGACGGTTGGACGGAAAATTCTGATGTCATCCTTCAGAGAAGAGGTGTAGGTGGCCGCTTGGGCATCAATTTCCTTTTCAAACCTTCCTTTCCTCAGGCTTGGATTTTCACTCAACTTCTCCACGTGTCCCTGTAGACGGTTTTCCATAAAAAGTTTGGGCTGGTGCGGAGTTTGCGATGCACTTCGAGATATCTATTTCTTCCTAGAGGCGGCAATTCTCTGCTGGAGTGAATACATCTTTATGAAAGCTTCTGCCTCTTCCCCTTTCCAGCTCGCCGCCTGCGCATACTTCGCTATCTCTTCCCTGATGAGAGAATATGGAGAAGAAACGCTTTCCTGCAGGAGTGATCCTCTATCCACCCTCATCTGAACCTCCCCAGTAACAACTTCTTGGGTGGAATCAACGAAGCGCTCGATATCCCTCATCACCGGCTCATAGAAGAGCCCCCTGAAAGAGAGGTCTGCATAGAGGTTTTCCAGCGGGAGCTTTGCGTTCAGCTGGTGGTGGGTTAAGACAAGCCTCTCCAGGGCCCTGTGCGCCTCTATCAGGAAAAGAAGTCCAGGAGCCTCGAAAGCCTGATAGCCCTTTATCCCCAGCGTCTCATCCTCCACATACAGCCCACGTCCATAGCCATGTGCACCGGCTCTCAGGTTGAGCAGCTGGAGGATTTCTATTCCCTTCATCGGGCGCCCATCAACCTCCACGGGCACACCCCTTTCAAAGGTCACCTTGATGCTCTCAGGCTTTTCCTTTGTTATTCTTGAGAGGACCCAGACCTCCTCACTTGGAGGCCTGTTTTCATCGATTTCAGACCCAGAGATCGTGCGCCCGAAGACATTTTCATTGATCGTGTACTTCTTTGTTTCAGCTTTTACAGCAAACCCTCTTTTTTCCAAGTATTCGATTTCCTGCGGTCTTCTTATCCCTAGCTCTCTTATTGGGGCAATGATTTTTAGCTCTGGGGCAAGGCACCTCACAGAGACGTCGATTCTCACCTGGTCATTCCCCGCTCCGGTGCATCCGTGGGCAACTGCACTGGCATTTTCCTTTTTTGCTATTTCCACGAGGTGTTTGGCGATTGTGTATCTATCTGAGCACATTAGAGGATAGACGCCCTGGTAGAGAGCGTTGGCTTTTATGATGTAGGAGATGATTTCATCGAAAATCTCGTCCTTCGCGTCCACAAAATAATGCTTTACCGCCCCGAGCTCTTTTGACCGCTTTTCGATGTAGTTCAGTTCTTCGGCGCTCAAGCCTCCTGTGTCAATGGTTGCTGTGACAACGTCATAGTCTCTTTCCTCCGTCAGGTATCTCACGCAGAAGCTTGTGTCCAGACCTCCGGAGAATGCGAGGACAACTTTTTCCGCCATTTTATCACTACCTTTCAAGCCCAGCGGGTTTTTAAACTTGTGTTGGGGCGTGGAGATTTTCTAGAGGAGACGCTTCCACTGGGCACGATTGAGCAAGTGTTTCCAAATGTGTAAACTCCTTGTGTACATTAAACCGAGTCTAAAGAAACCATCAGGCGCGCCGGTTTCAGAAGAGGTCGGCCGGGAAGTCGCGTGATACCTTTCAAAGTATTTCGATGACCTTTTTCCTGAACTTCTCCCCATATTTTTCCAAGTACTTTTCCAGCTTTTCACGATGGACCTTTTTTCTAAAAAGTTTCACCATGTCCTTCTTCATTTCCCGGAAGTAAATCATGTCTATGAGTGTTTTTTCCACATCACTCACGGGTAGCAAAAATTCGCCATGTTGATAGTAGTCGTACCCGAAGAAATACCTCTTTGAAATCCTTCTCACGAGCACGTTATGCCCCATCACTGACCTGATGCCAGGCCTGACCATTCGAGATGTCACGATGACGGGCAAAGTTTCCTGTTCCCAGAGGTTGTGGAAGCTCATCGCATCCTGCAGCCCGATGTATGCCGGTTTCAGAGAGAATACTAAGAGGGATGGATCATCATGCACTGTGTAATATCCCTTGGCCAGTCTCTTCACCTCCCCCCTCTTCACGAGATGATTCATCAATACATACGCATATCTCCTGTCTCCGACCAGTGTGGCAACTGACTGAAAGTTTACGACTGGAGACCTATTGAAAAATTCTCTCACCTTTTCAACATGGCGTTTCATCCGGCCCACCTCTTTATGTATTCAATCATGTCGTTTGCGCTGGGGACGAGCCCAAAGAGGATGAGCACCTTAAGTTCCTTTTCATCTACTGGCGGTTTATAATTTTGAACAAGTTTCAAGAGCTCAGATTTTATTTTTTCCGTCTTTTCAAGATGTCGTAAAAGAAAGAAGGCATCGTACAAGTCGCGGACTTTTCTCCTCGCCAAGTATGCCTCAATTTTTTCATCAAGGAGAATGTCCGGCGGTAGCGTGCGGACGCTCAACAGGTTTCCCTCACATGTCTCGTACTCTGCGATTATACCATCGACTCGCCGGAATGACGCCTCAAGCCGAACTTCTGCATCACCGAGCTTAAGCGTTGAATATAGGGAGTTCTCCTTTATTCTTTTTTTAACTACGGTGAACCCGCGCTTCTCCAGCATCTGAAACATTTCATCGATTTTGCCCAAGTTTTTTTCCATATACACATCGATGTCTTCAGAGAATCGATTTCCTGAGTAACACCGCCAGATTGCCGTGCCTCCGTAGAGGACACCTCGCGGAAAAAGAGATGAAAAGATTTCGACGACGATATCCTGTGCAAGGGCGACTTCTCTGTGGTGCCTTCTCTTTATCTTGGCGCCCAGAAAAACTCTCCTCAGCTTTTCCATTTTACCATCAGTTAACTAAACTTATAATTATTTATAAGTTTGGTTAATTCGATATACTTTCGAGGCGAGGTGGATTAGCGGTGATTACAAATTGAGCAACTCGAGACATACTGTGGAGAAAATCTCGAGCATCGAAGAATGATTCGCGCCCCCCGCTGTTTTGGCACATTTGCATTTTCCAGCCGCGTCTCGGCCGCTTGCCCATCACACTAAAAAGCGCCGGTAAACATAGATGGTTGTTCAGAGGGCGATCCATGATGGCGACCTCAAGAGCGATGAGTAGAAGGCTGGCAGGCTTCCGCCTTCTCGGCATAGGTGTGGCTCTTTTTGTCCTCGTCAATCTCACTGTCTTCATCCTAATTTCTTTCCGCCCCGAGCTGCTAGAGGTCCTCTGGCTCTCCGCCGACCGTCCCTGGGGCATTATCACTTCAATTTTCGCCCATGCAGATGCATCCCACCTCTTCTGGAACCTGCTATTTTTTCTGATATTCTGTCTCTTCTTCACGGGTGTTGGCTGGCGGGACAGCCCAAAGGTGAGGCGCGATTCAACCAAGATTTTTCTGGCGGTGGCGCTAGCGGCAGGCATTATAGCAAATGCGGAAGAGTTCTTGGCACTTTGGTATCCTAGCGGGATAACTCATTTGGGAAGCTGGGGTGCCTCAGGGGTTGTGTATGCCTCTGGAGGGGCCCTCTTGGTGTTTTCCATCCACAAGCTCCCATCGGTTGTGGAGTATATTCAAAAGATCAGGCGCTCAAGGGAGAAGATCGATCACCGGGAATTTTTCATGGCCATGTTGCCGGCGTTTATCATCATCTGGATGTTTATGGATATCCTGTCCGGCTTCGGTCGCGGCCTAGCGGGAATCACCCACGGATTAGGGTTTCTGCTTGGGTTCTTGATGGCGACGGCGCTGTGGGATTTCGGTATCGGAGAGCAAAAAAGCCGCAGGAAAAGATGAATTTAAGCAGGTATTTGATCGATTTTGGCTCAGATTTTTCATTTCATCAACCCATCCACCCGAAGCTGTCTTTTCACATCGCTCTCAAAGAAAAAGCTCTGAGCCGGAGGGAGTACTTTTGGAAATTCTTCTGGCAAAGACGTTGTGCTGGGATTCTGCACTCCGTGGAGACGCCCCGCTTCATAAGTGGTGCGGTTTGGATTTTTAAGTAGGAGGGCGATGATTATTTAAATTGACTGTAATAGGCGAGTGAGGTGATTTCCTGCAAAAGCCAGCCTGGGTGAAGAAAGGCCCAAGGGTGATCAAGCCCATTCCGGGCCCGAAAGCGAGAAAGATAGTGGAAAGGGACGAGAAGGTGATGTCCCCCTCCTACACGAGGGCTGAGCCGATAGTCGCCAGCGAGGGGTGGGGGTGCTATGTAAGAGATGTTGACGGGAATGTCTTCCTGGACTTCTCCTCAGGAATGTTCGTCCTAAACTATGGCTACTCCCACCCGAGGCTCATCAGGGCGGTGGAGCGCCAGCTCAGGAAGCTCACCCACTTCGCTGGGACAGACTTTTACTACGAGGCCCAGGTTGTCCTAGCAGAGATGCTGGCAAAGATAACCCCAGGCCAATTTCCAAAAAGGGTTTACTTCGGCAACAGCGGGGCGGAGGCGGTAGAAGCAGCTTTCAAGTGCGTGAGGTGGCACACGAGGAGGCCGAGGATGATTTCATTCACCGGCGCCTTCCATGGGAGAACATTCGGCGCCATGAGCCTCTCCTCCACAAATGTCCTCCATCACAGATATTTCTCGCCCCTCGTTCCCGGCGTGAGTTTCATGCCCTACCCCTACTGCTACCGCTGCCCGCTGGGCCAAGCATACCCTGGCTGCGATTTCCTCTGCGTGGAGTTCATCAGGGAGCAGCTCAGGAAGGTCATCCCACCAGAGGAGGTGGCAGCGGTGATAGCGGAGCCCATTCAGGGTAGCTCTGGCTACATCATCCCCCCGCCGGAGTATTTCAAGATGATAAAAGAACTCTGCGATGAGTACGGTTGGCTGTTTATCGTCGATGAGATCCAGACGGGGCTGGGGAGATCCGGGAAGATGTTTGCAATTGAGCACTGGGAAGTTGTTCCAGACATCGTTTGCGTGGCGAAAGCTCTGGCAGGTGGAATAGCGCCCATCGGGGCAACCATCGCGAGGGCAGATGTCATGGACTGGGAACCGGGCGCCCATGCCTCGACTTTCGGTGGAAATCTTGTTGCCTGTGCAGCCGCCATAGAAGGGCTGAAAATCTTGAAGGAAGAGAACCTTGTGAAAAGGGCCGCGATGTTTGGTGAGACTATCCTCAAGAGGCTGAAGGAGATAGAAGAGACCTCGAAGATCATCGGAGATGTTCGGGGGAAGGGCCTCCTGATAGGGATAGAGGTGGTCAAAGACAAGCGCACGAAGGAAAGGGGACAGAAGGAAAGGGAGATGATAGTTCAAGAAGCCCTCAGCCGGGGTCTCATGATTTTCAGGGGAGGAAAATCCGTCATCAGGCTTGCCCCGCCGCTGACGATAATGCCGGAGGAGCTTGAGCTTGGTCTGGATATCTTGGAGGAGTCGATTCGTGAGGTAGAGCGAAAATGCTGATGCTGAAGCGCCATTTCAAGGTTGGCTACAATGAGCATTTGATCATCGGTGAGATGGATGTTGTGGATCTAGCGGAAAAATTTGGCACGCCCCTTTACGTCATGGATGAGCGGAGGATCAGAGAAAACTACAAAAGATTTTTCCAGGCATTTTCAAACTTGTGGCCGAGCGTCCTCGTGTGCTATGCATTGAAGGCAAACTCAAATTTGGCTGTTGTGAAGGTTCTCCAGACGGAGGGGGCTGGCGCCGATGTCAGCTCCGAAAATGAGCTAAGAATCGCCCTAGCGGCCGGAATCCCGGGAAACAAGATGGTGTTCAACGGAAATCACAAGACTAGGAGAGAGCTGGAACTCTGCGTGGAGCATGGGGTAATCGTTAATGTCGATAATTTCCAGGAGCTGGAGCTTCTGAATGCAATCGCGGGAAAGAAGATGAAAAAGGCAAGGGTCTCTTTCAGGGTGAACCCAGATGTTCAGGTTCCAACCCACCCATACATCGCTACAGGGCTTAGAGAGAGCAAGTTTGGTTTTGATGTTGCCAGCGGGCAGGCATTGAATGCCTACAGGATGGCGGCGAGGATGGAGAATGTTGAGGTGGTTGGAATTCATGCGCACATCGGCTCCCAAATCCTAGATCCAGCCCCGTTTGAGGAGGAGGCCAGGAAGCTCATGGCGCTTGTGGCAGAGATAAAAGAGAAAGTTGGAATTTTCCTCTCCTTTGTGGATTTTGGGGGAGGGATAGGAATTCCCTACAAGCCGGAGGATAGGGAGCTTCCGCCAGAGGAGGTGGCAAAAAGAGTAGTTGAAGTGGTTAGAAAAGCTGTGGAGGAAAAGGACCTGGCGAGGCCAACGCTGATCTTTGAACCAGGGCGCTACATTGTCGGTGATGCCGGAGTTCTCCTCGCGCGCGTGGGCTATACCAAGGAGAGACCGGGGATGCCCACTTGGGTCTCCATTGATGCTGGAATGAATGCTCTCATCAGGCCGGCTCTTTATGGCGCATACCACCACATTGAAGTCGCAAACAAAATTTCAGAGAAAAATGAATTTGAGTACAATGTGGCTGGCCCCCTATGCGAGTCTGGAGATTTTTTAGGGAAAAGCAGAAAGTTGCAGAAAGTTGAGCCGGGAGATCTTCTGGCGATATTCGATGTTGGGGCATATGGTTTGGCGATGTCTAGCCAACACACGGCACAGTCAAGACCGGCGATGGTTCTTGTGAATGGGAAAAAGGCAGAGGTAGTAAGAAAAAGGGAGACATTTGAGGATTTGACGAGACTGGACCAGATCCCGGAGTGGTTGAAATGAGAATCGTTGTGAAATTCGGCGGGACAAGCGTTGGGACTCTGACTAGGATTAAAAAGGATGCAGAGGCAGTTTACAGAGAATTCAGGAAAGGGACACAGGTAGCAGTTGTTGTTTCTGCCATGGGCCACACCACAGACGCTCTGATCAAGACGGCAAAGACGGTGGGGGAAAAATTGGGGCCCAAAGAGATGGACTTTATCATGGCGTTGGGGGAGAGGGCCAGTGCGAGGATTTTTGCTGCAGCCCTCAGAGAGATCGGGGCAAAGGCCAAGGCCATAGACCCGATGTCGGAAGAGTGGCCAGTGGTCACGGACAGCAACCATGGGCTGGCAGACATCGACCTCAAGGCGACGATGGAACTTGCAAAGAAGAAAATAGTGTCCCTGCTGGAGGATGGAGTTATCCCTGTGATCTGCGGTTTTCTTGGGAAGGACAGGAAGGGAAACATAACAACCATCGGGAGGGGGGGAAGCGACATCACTGGGTTTCTCATCGGAAAATGCATTGGGGCAGACGAGGTGATAATAGTCACAGACGTTGATGGGGTGATGAGTGCTGATCCAAATGTTGTGGAAGGGGCGAAAATACTTGAAAAAATAACTGTGGAGGAGATGACAGACCTCGCGAGGTTTGGTGCACAGGTGATGCACCCGAGGGCAATGAGGTATAAGGATCCGGAGATAGATGCGAAGGTGATAAATTTCAAGCATTATGATCTCTCGGCCCCCGGGACAAAAATCATCGGGCCGGTTGAAAAGGAGGTTGAAGGGGTGAGGCTGGTGGAAGAGCCGCTGGCGATGCTCACGGTTGTCGGGGAGGAGATGCAGGTTACCCCCGGAGTTCTCGTTAAGACATCGACCCCGGTGAGTGCTGCGGGAATAAACATCTTTGGAGTTTCCATCGGTCCACGCTCATTTTCTCTTTATGTGAGAGAGAGCGAGGCGGAAAAGGCGGCAAAGCTTGTTCACGAGGTGATAGTCGGGGACAGGCTGATGAAGTCCGTCACGACTCAGGGAGGGCTGGCGATGATTGTGGCCGAGAGTGAAAAGTTCATCTATACCCCGGGAGTCATCGCAAGGTTGACGGCGCCCTTGGCAAAGGAAAAGATAAACATCGTGGAGATCCTCTCGAGCAGGGCTTCCATCAGCTTCTTTGTGAACTGGGAGGACAGAGAGAGGGCGATGGAGCTTTTCAAGAAGGCGATGAAGGATATCAGTGGGTGAGAGGATGTTTGAAGGAGCATACACGGCGATGGTGACTCCCTTCACTGAAGATGGGGAGGTTTCTGAAGAGGGGATCAGAGAACTTGTGGAGTTTCAGATAAAAAATGGGATTCATGGGCTGGTCCCCGTTGGCACAACTGGAGAGTGTTCAACCCTCTCCTATGAGGAGCACAAGAGGGTGATCGAGATAGTTGTGGATGCTGCGAGGGGTAGAGTCCCGGTTGTTGCGGGAACAGGAAGTAACAGCACCTGGGAGGCGATAATGCTGACGAGACATGCAAAGGAGATCGGGGCGGATGGAGCCCTTCTAGTAGTTCCCTACTACAATAAGCCGACCCAAGCTGGCCTTTATGCTCACTTCAAAAAGATTGCCGAGGAGGTAGACATCCCTCAGCTGATTTACAACATCCCCTCCCGCACTGGTGTGAACATGCTGCCGGAGACGATGGCAAAGCTAGCAAAGCTGAAGAATGTTGTTGGGGTCAAGGAGGCTTCAGGGGACGTTGATCAGGTTAGGAAGATAATTGAGCTGACGAGGGGCGAGGATTTTGTTGTTATTTCAGGAAATGACTCCGACACTCTGGAGATAATGAAGCTTGGGGGTGTTGGGGTGATATCAGTGGCTTCGAACATTATCCCCGGCAGGGTTGTGGAGCTGGTTGATGTGGCGAGAAAGGGTGATTTTGAGAAAGCGAAAAAGATTCACGAGGAGCTTCTTCCAATCTTTAAAGCCCTTTTCATAGAAACAAACCCAGGGCCGGTGAAGACGGCGATGAGGTGGATGGGACTTCCAGCCGGTCCCCTCAGGCTTCCACTTGTGGATATGGAGCCTCAGAACCAGCAGAAGCTCAGAGATGTCATGATTCAGATGGGGATTCTCAAGAGGTAGCCTTTGCAAGTTTTCTCAATTTTTCTACTGTTTCAAGTGGAACGGTTACCGATCCCACCGGCGGGCCTTTCGGCTCAGAATCGGTCCCCCCGACCTCCACAAGGTTGTATTTTTTTGCCATCGCCCTGAACTGTCTGATCTCCGCTGGAGAGTGGGAGAAATGGTAAACTTCAAGCCCCTTCAGTCCGCTCTTTACAAGCTTTGGGAGAAGAGTGAACGCATCGTTGAATTTTGGATGGGCAAGGGCTGGGACACCACCAGCCTCCTCTATCAGCCACATCACATAGTCCATTGACCATTCCTCCCTGCCGACATAGGCGGGTTTCCCGTAGCCAAGATATTTTTCGAAAGCTTCTTTAGGACTTTTCACAACCCCCCGCTTCGCGAGGACATTTGCAACATTGGAGCGCCCTACTGTCATACTCTTAGCTGCATCTTCCATGACTTCCTCATATGTGATTTCAATTCCAAGGGATTGAAGGGCCACAACTATCTCGCCCACCTGCTTAACCCTGTCCGCCCTGGCTTTGTTGACAGCCGCCCTGAAATCAGGGTGGTGCCAGTCAATGAAATAGGCAATGATGTGAGGTTCAATGGCCCCTTCCTCAAACATGAGTTCAACCGCTGGGACAATTTCAACACCGGCAAATTTTCCAGCCGCCACCGCCTCAGGCACCCCCTCCAGCGACTCGTGGTCGGCAATGGCAATAGCGGAGAGCTTCTGTTCTTTTGCTAGATCCACTGCTCTAGTTGGCGTGACCCTCCCCATAGAGTAGGTAGTCCTGACGTGGAGGTCCGCCCTTTTTTCATCAATTTTGGCTACCATCCGCCCCCCTTTACTTGAGCAATTTTCTAAGCCTTCCCCCGCCCCTGAGCTCTTCAACAACCTTGTATGGGACGACTACCTCGCCAACCGCTCCCTTTGGAGAGGAGTCTGTCCCGCCGACTTCAACCAAGCCATATTTTTTTGCCAGCGACTTCAGCTGTTTGACATCGGCAGAAGAGTGCGAGAAGTGGTAAACTTCTAGGCCAACTAGCCCATATTTCACAAACTCCGGGAGAAGCTCGATTCCCTCACTGAACTTTGGGTGGGCGAGGGCCGGAACACCCCCTGCGTCGAAAATCGGCCTCAGGGCTTCTGAGATGGGGAGCTGATATCTTGGAATGTAGGCCGGCTTACCATAGCCCAGATATTTCCCAAAAGCTTCCTTGACATCCTTGACCACACCCTTCTGGACAAGAAGCTCCGCTACATGGGTCCTGCCGATCACAGAAGCCCTCCCGGCCACCCCCAACACTTCATCGTAGGTGATGTTTATGCCCATAGACTGAAGTTTTTCAACCGTGCGCTGGATCCTCCATCCCCTCGCCGCCTGAGCCCTGCTTATCTCGGTGAGGAGAGCGCGGTTCCTCCAGTCTATGAAATAGCCGATGATGTGAGCCTCCCTCTGGGCCTCCTCAAACATCAGTTCCACGCCTGGAATAACTTCAACGCCATATCTCTCCCCGGCTTCAACAGCCTCCTGAATTCCTTCAACCGACTCGTGATCAACTATTGCTATTGCGGCAAGTCCTTTTTTCTTTGCAAGTGCGACGGCTTCATCAGGCCTAACTTTCCCCATAGAGCAGATTGTGCGAACGTGCAGATCAGCCTTTTTCATCCAGCCCCTATAATTATCTCTCTTTTTTGGTATATCTATTTTTTGGATGGAAATTTTTGCTAAAAGAAGAACATCTAAGATTTCACTAGCTTCAGGAGATGAGCGGCAGAACCTCCTCCATCACATACATCACGAAATCTGAAACTTCCGAGCGGCTGAAGAGAGTGATCACGCAGTTTCTAGTTATCCCCACCACAAGCCCCCTCTTCTTTATCTCAAAGACAGCATACCAGATTTTTCCATGCTTCAAATGCTCCTTGTACAGCCCGGTGTCGGCCAGCCCTGTGCCGGCCAGAGCTATCTTTGCCACCCCGGGAATATCGACGCTGTCAAACCAGATGAGTTTCGTGGCCTGTGGGTTTGACTCATGGAGGCGCTTCAGGGTCTCGTGGGTTATCTCAGTTTCCACGATTGCCCCGACCTTGATGAAGAGGATTTCGCTCAGCTTGTTGGCAACGTAGGCTGTGAGGAGCTTCTTCACCCCTCTGGCCTTTGAGGGAGCGAGAACTATCAGGAAGGTTCTATCCTTAAACCTCTTTAGCCAGAATGGAACCTCCTCTGTGACCAAGGTCTCAACCGGCTCCCCCCTGTAATATCTGCTTAGAACGAAATCCTTCGTGAAGACTCCTTGGATGGCATCCTTCTCCATTTTTATCTCCTGGATCTCTGAGAGGAGTTTTTCCCCGCTTTCGAGAGGTTGTTCTTCTCTGAAATCCTTCAGCTTTCTCACAACAGTTGTGAAGTCAACTTTTTCCTTCACCTCAAAGACTTTAGCCACCAGCACCATACAATCAAAGATTGTTGGGGCAGATTTTAAGATTTGAAGGCGTAAAATTATCTGATGCAAGAGATTTCTACCACCCACGTGCGCGAGATCATCCTAGAGAACTTCATGAGCCACAAGTACTCAAGGGTGCCGTTGAAAAAGGGGCTGAACATCATCAGCGGTCCAAACGGGGCGGGGAAGTCCTCAATTCTTCTTGGGCTTTCTGTTGCCCTCGGTCAGAGCTACACTGAGAGGTCGAGGAGGCTGAGCGACCTAGTAAGGAGGGGGGAGAGGATGGCGAGGGTGAGTGTGGTTTTTGACAACCGCCAGAGCAATGGGCGGCGCCCAATCCCCGGCTTCACCTCAGACACAGTCACCCTTTCGAGGTACATAGGAGTGGACGGAAACTACTGGCATGAGATAAACAACCGCCCAGTCATGAAGGGGGAGGTTGTGAGATTTCTTCAGCGGCTCTCAATAAACCCAGACAACATGCTGCTGATAATGCACCAGAACATGATTGAGCTTTTTGGGGCAATCGACGCCAGGGAGAAGCTGAAGCTGGTGGAGGAGGCTGTCGGGATGGCGGAGTACAGGCAAAAGATTTTGGAAACTAGGGAAAAGCTTGCTCAGGCAGTCGGCGAAGAGGAGGCAACGAAGAACCTGCTCGGGAAGGCGAGGGAGACCCTGAGCTACTGGGAGGGGGAATACAGGAAGCTTGTGAGGAAGAGGGAGCTGGAGAGGAGGAGGAAGGAGCTGGAGGTGGAGATGGCCTGGGCGAGGTACTGGAGGCAGATGGAGGAGGTGGCTTCGATCTCCTCAAAGCTTGAGGCGGTCAAAGGGGAGCTTCAAGATGTTCGAGGGGAACTCTCCAAGAAATCGCGAGAGGTCGAAGAGCTTGAGAAGAGGGTGGAGAAGATGGAGTTCGAGGTGGAGTCCTCCTACCAGAGGCTCATCCAGCAGGAGAAGCTCCTCACCGAGAAAGAGACTCAGCTGAAGTTGTCTGAGGTTTTTCTCAGGTCCCTTGGGCAGCCCCCGAAGGGAATGAAAGAGGATCTTGCGAGGATAAGGGAGGAGATCAAGGAGGTGAAAGAAAAGGTGGGAGAGGTAGAGGGGCGGCTCGTGAACGCAAAGAAGCAGCTTGAGAAGGAGAGGGAAAAGTACATTCAATCCAGGGTGGACTCCGCTGTTCTGAGCTTCCGGCAGGAGCTTCTGGAGAGAGAGGTCGCTGGAATCACCCGGGAGCTGAACAGGGCGAGGGAAACAGCCGAGGAGCTTGAGGCTGAGGCTTCAAAGGTCGGGAGAAGGGTGAAAACAGGGAGAAAAATCCAGGACATCTCAGATGAGCTTAAGGTGGTGAATGTTCAGCTGGCCTCTCTCGCGGATGTTTCCCCGGATGTTGAGAGGATGTTTCTGAGCTACCAGAGCACCGTGAAGGAGCTGGAGGAGAAGGCGAGAGTGGCGGAGGCCAACAGAATGAGGGCGATGGAGGAGCTTGAGCTGAGGAAGAAGATGTGGCTGCGGGAGATAAAAAAAGTTGTTGAAGAAACCGAGCAGGACTACAGGAAGATCCTCGCGGGGGTCGGGGGGAGGGGAGGGATAAGGCTGGTGAATCCCGAGGACATCGATGAGGCGGGGATAGAACTCACGGTCGGCTTCAGGGGGAATGAGCCCCAAGTCCTAGACATGTATGTTCAGAGCGGGGGGGAGAGGACGGCGGCGGTAATGTGCTTTCTGCTGGCCCTCCAGAAGAGGATAAAGTCTCCCCTCAGGTCCATCGATGAGTTTGAGGCCCACCTTGACCCGAAAAACAGGGAGGAGCTGATGCTGAGGCTGATGGAGGCGGCGAAGGATGAGGATGTTCAGTATCTGCTGATAACTCCCGGCCATCTCACAAGAGTAGAGGATGTTGCGAATGTTGTGCTGGTTCAAAATGTTGGCGGAGCTTCGCTCGTGAAGGTGGTGGCGCAGTGAGCAGCGAAAAGAGGGAGCTCTTCCTCAGGATAATAGATTTATGTGCGTCTGTGAGCAGGGGGGAGCTGGATCCATTTGACGTGAGGGTGGCGGAGCTTTTCGACAGGCTGAGGGAGCTTCTCCCGAAGCTCAGGAAAAATGAGGAGCTTTACATGGATGTTCTGGCGGTTCTCGGTCTCGCAGATGTCATCTACCACCAGGGGAGGTGGATAAAGCACAGGTCTTCGCTCCTCTATCTAGACCCTCTCCTCATCACCCTCAAACTTCATGCACTTGAGCCGAAAGAACTGGCGGAGATCTTTGTAAAGTGCTGGCATCCTCTGGTCGAGCTTGAGGCAGTTTCGCCCCACGGGATCGTTGAGGCGAGGAACTATTGGGAAAGTCTTTTGCCTCTCTCTCAGAGGTGGCCGGAGCTTGGAGGAGCTGGAGGAGCTGCGGGGGAGATCGGCGTGGAGGAGCTGGAGAGGCACGGGATTCTTTCGAGGGAGGAGTTTTCAGCAGCGCTGGAGAGGCTCGCAAAAGAGCTGAAAATGCTTGCGGGAGAGAAGGGAGAGATTTCCTACTGGGATTTCATCATCCGCCCACAATTTTCTGAAACTCTTGAAAGGGCATGGCTGACGAGCTTTTTGATAACCCTAGGGTACGCTGATGTGGAATTGAGACCGCTTGAGGATGAGATAATCCTTCGGGTTGGAGAGGGAAAAGAAAGGGGGGAAGTTTATTCCCTGCCAATCTCCGTGACGAGGGAGGAATGGAGGAGGAGAGTGAGTGAAAAGTCCGGAAGAGGCTGAGATCAGGCAGAAGGTAGCGAGGGCGGCTCAGCTTCTCCTTTTCAAGCATAGGATGGAGCCAGGGGCGAGGAGGTGGGAGCTGAGGAGAGCTGTGGGAAAGAACTATGAGGAGATTTTAAAGATTCTCGACAGCGAGCTGGAGAAGCTTGGGCTGGAGGTCAAAGTTGTGAAGGAGGCTGAGGAGGTCTCGGAGTCGGATAGATTTCTCGTGGTTTTCAGGGGGCACCCATCTCTAGGAGATGTGAGGACCTTTGGCTGGAGGATTGACGACATGGCGATGCTCACTGTGGCGCTGAGCTACATTCTAGCAAAAGGGGGAAAAGCGCCGCTAAAGGAGATAGAGAAGATCCTTGAAGAGAAATTCCCGAAGTGGAGAGTCGAGGCAACGCTTGAGAGGTTCATCAGGCGTGGGTACCTCTCGGAGGATGAGAAAGGTGTAGCATATATTGGGTGGAGGACGAGAGCTGAGATAGATCAGAAGACGCTACTTTCCCTGCTGCTGGGAAGGGAGGCCGGGGGGAAGGAAGGGGACAAAAGAACACCTGAGGCAGAACCCCAAGAGGAGTGAAAATTATTTTCAACAGAATTTTCAAGTCGCGACCAGAGATTTCTCTTCTGGGATACACCATGATTTAAAATCATGAGTCTAAGTTTGATTGGTGGGCCGGTAGATCAGCCTGGAATGATCGCACGCTTGGCATGCGTGAGGTCGCGGGTTCAAATCCCGCCCGGTCCACCACTCTTAGACATCGATTTAAAAGGGAGCCAAGATATTATTACGGAGGGATGAATTTGCCGAAGAAACCAGAACCTGTGAAAAAACCTGAGACAAAGGCTTCGCCCTGGGTTCCCGCCCACATCGCTGGACCAGCGGCCTTCTACCTTGGACTAATAATCGCAGTGGTCACAATAGGAGTGGCACCGTCGGGGATGCTTTACGTAGGGCTAGCGATTCTCGGGATTATCATAGGATTGCTCAACGTTACGGCCAAGGAGAGTGGACCATATCTTTTCGCATCGATTGCTTTCATTGTCACCGCGACAGGAATCATAAATGTTATTACGGGGCTTACAGGGAACACCTTCACTGGACTGCTCTTTGCTCCTGATTTGAGCATAACAGTGGTCTTGGTAAGGTTGGCGGCAAACCTGATAGTCCTTGTGGGCGCCGGAGCAGTGATTATCTCAGTCAGGGCGATATATGAGATTGCAAAGAGCAGGTAACCCTGCTCTTTTTATTTTTATTTGCTCCAGAGTTCATGGCCAAAGAAGATTTTTGCCTCTCTTTCAGCATTTTCCGGTGAATCTGCCGCATGGATTATATTTTTTGTTATGCTCTCTCCAAAGTCGCCTCTGATGGTCCCTTTGGGCGCTTTGGCCGGATCTGTGGGGCCGATCAACTCCCTCATTTTTTTAACCGCCACTTCCCCTTCGATTATCATCCCAACGACTTCCCCGGAGGTCACCGATTCAACCAACCGCTCAAAAAATTCCTTGCCCCTGTGAACTGAATACAGTTCTTGAGCTCTCTCTCTGTCTAGGAGAACTTTCTTTTTTTCAACTATTTTCAATCCCGATTTTTCTATTCTTCTGAATATCTCATCGACGAGATTTCTTGCCACCCCTTCCGGCTTTATCATGGCAAAAGTCCTTTCACTCATTTCTTTCCCCTGAATCTCCTGAACCTTTCAGTCCATCTAGTTTGGTGGGGTTTTCTTCCTAGCCTCATGTTCCTCTCGCATTTGGAGGAGCAGAAGTAGTAGATTGTTCCATCGTTTTTCACGAACATTAGGCCTGTTCCGGGCTCGATTCCGCTACCGCAAAAGGAACATTTTCTGACGGCCGGCATTTATGGCACCTTTATCTCCCTTGCTTCCCTCTCAGTCTCCCTCAGCATCAGAATGTCCCCGACCCTCACTGGACCCTTAACATTTCTCGTGATGATCCTTCCCTTGTCCTTCCCCTCGAGGACCCTGCACTTCACCTGAATTATCTCCCCGGTGACTCCAGTTCTACCCCTGAGTTCTATGACTTCGGCCGGGAAGCCCATGTCCTCCTCTGGCATGAGATCACTTCTTTATTTCCCTGAATTTTTCGGCTATTTCCTTCACAATTTCTGCGGCTTCTCCTGCTTCGGAAATTGCAACTGCTGCTGCCCCCACATCCAGCCCCGCCGCTGTTCCAAGTTCCTTTTTTGCTGGCACATAAATGTATGGGATGCCCTTTTCCTCGCAGAGGGGCGGGAGGTGGGCAACGACTTCTGGTGGATCGACATCCTCGGCGATAACAACGAGAACCGCTTGTTTTCTTTCCACGGCCTTTGTTGTTTCATTTGTGCCCTTCCTCAGCTTCCCGGTGTCTCTCGCCTTTTCTACAGCCTCGTAGGCCTTTTCCGCAAGCTCCTTTGGGACCTCAAACTTCACATACACCGGCTTTGCCATCATTCACACCTCCTTCAGGTAGCCCTTCATCATTCACGGGTTTAATCGTATATAATTGTTGGGGGCTCATAAATAGTTACCGTTATTTTGGTGGGCCAGCACCCCGCGAAACACCATCTCATTTTGAAGCATTTGGACATACATCTATTTGTGAAAATTGACAGAGCGGTTTCCAGCCGGGCGTCAAAACGAACACATCGCCCGTCGGAATTCGCGAAATCACATCAAAAATCTTTCGCCTTCGAGATCTTCAATCCCAGCCAGCTTGACTCCCGTCATCCTGCTCGCTTCCAGAGTTAGCGCCCTCAAATCATCTTTCTCGAGGTTGGAAACAGAAGTCTTTCCTGCCAGCATTGCCAGCATCGATGCTTCTTCGGTGAAGACTTTGAGGAGATTGTAGACCTTGCGGCTTCCAGCCTCAACATCTAGTTTGCTTCTAAGTTCTGGCGCTTGGGTTGCTATTCCCGCTGGGCATCTTCCGGTGTTGCAGAGGCCGCAGAGGGTGCATCCGAGAGCTATCAGGGGCGCTGTTGAGACGGCCACCGCATCTGCTCCAAGAGCTATGGCTTTGGCAACATCGGCCCCGCTTGTTATTCCCCCAGAGATTATTAGGTCCACTTCATCTCTGAGCCCCACCTGCTCAAGTGCCTCGTTTGCGAGGGCGACGGCTGCGAGGGTCGGGAGCCCAGCGTGCTCCAGCACAACGTCTGGGGCCGCTCCAGTCCCCCCCTGCATCCCGTCAACGGCGATGATGTCGGCTCCAGCCTTTGCAGCAATTTTTACATCCTCGTGGATGCGCCCGGGGGAGAATTTCACGATGATTGGGACCTGCCAGTCTGTTATCTCGCGTAGCTGCTGGATCTTCATCTTGAGATCCTCGGGGCCGACGATGTCCATGTGTCTGGCTGGGGAGACGAGGTCCACACCCTCTGGAACCCCTCTGACCTCTGCAATTTCGTTCGTGACTTTCTCGGCCAGAAGAAGCCCTCCCTGCCCGGCCTTGGCACCCTGCCCTATCTTCAGCTCTATTGCATCGGCGCATTGGAGGTAGTCTGCTGAGACACCAAAGCGTCCGGAGGCGTACTGGACTATGAGTTTTTTAGCGAATTTTCGCTCTTCGGGGAGGAGACCCCCCTCGCCGGTGTTGACAGCAGTTCTAGCCATTGCTGCTCCCTTGGCGATGGCTATCTTGGCCTCCTTGGAGACAGCACCGAAGGATATTGCGCCGATTAAAATGGGGATGTCGAGCTCCAGCGGTTTTTCAGCGAATCTTTTCCCGATGGTCACGCTGGTTTTGCATGGCTCCCGGTAATGGTCTATGGGCGGTCTAGAGACTTGAGCGCAGAGGACAACGAGATCATCAAATGAAGGGAGGGGACGCCTTGCCCCGGTGCCGCGGACAGGGGGCTGGCCGCTATTTGCTATCTTCTGGATGTACGCAATTTTCTCTCTCGTCCAAGTTGCCATTTATCCCTCCCCCATGTCCACCTTGTACATCCTTTCCCCAAGCGTTATGACCTTTGTAATTTTCTGCAAAGGTTTCAGGCCGACCTCTTCCAGCAGTTTGTTGATTTTTTCCTTTTCCTCCTCGCTCACTTCATCTATCTTGGCATTTTTCCCCAAAGATTTTATTTTTCCACCGACGTAGATTGTCCCTCCTATCAGGGATTCCCCAGTGGCATCCCCAGTGTCACCGCAAACGATTATCCTCCCGCCAAAAGCGTACAGCCCAGTCATGTAGTCGGTGTTTCCGCCTATGATGATGGTTCCATTTTTCATCAGCTGCCCCACCCTGCTCCCACAGTCTCCTTTCACAACCACAGTGCCGCCGTACATTCCCTGCCCAACCCCATCTCCGGCGAGCCCATCGATGACTATCCTTCCCTCAGTGATGTTGTCGCCGGGATACCAGCCGGCGTTGCCTGTCACGTGGATCTCCGGGCCGTGCATGCATGTGCCGAGGTAATATCCGACGGAGCCGATCACCTTTATCCTCAGATTTTTCTTTAGTCCTGCTGCCATGAAGTGCATGGAGTTTGGATTGACTATTTCAACATCGCCGGAACTCTCCCTGAGGAGCCTGTTCAGCTCCCTGGGCTTCATCCCTGCGGCGTCAATCACCCTTCCGCTCATAGATGAGCACCTCCCCCGGCTCAAGGTAGGTGGGCTTGACATCCTTTCCGATGGAGACGAGAGCGCTTTCCTCCGAGGCCATGTAATAGCCGGACCTGTCTTTTGAAAACATTGCCGGACGAAGTCCCAGCTTGTCGCGGGCCATCCCGATGGCAGAAGAAGTTGAGATGATGTAGGAAAATGGCCCATCCAAATCTTCTATAGATTGCTCCAGCGCGTCCTTCAGAGAATGGCCCTGTTTGAGTTTTTCAACGATGTAGTGGAGAATGACTTCTGTGTCGTTTCCGCTGCTGAACCTGTGCCCCTTCCTTTCGAGCATAGATCTCACCTTGTTGTGGTTGGTGATCTGCCCGTTGTGAACAAGCGCAATGTCCGGGAATGATGGGGCTTGGAAGGGGTGGGCGTGGATGCGGTCGACCCTGGATTCTGTGGAGAACCTCACGTGTCCCAGGCCGTGGGTCCCCCTCATCTCCTGTAGACCATATCCCCTCTCCAGGTTATCGATCTCCCCCAGCTCCTTATAGACGTGGATGGAGTTGCCGCAGCTTATGACCTTGCCGACCCCTGTTTTATCAATGTTTTCAATGATCTTTTCAAGGGCTACTCTTTCTCTCACCTCCACAATGTATTTGTTGATTCCAACCCCGCCGAGGGGAGAGGGATTGAAGTGAATGTTTCTGATGTCCCCTCCCGCGTTCCCGATGGCGTTTCCTATTTTTCCTATTGTTCCCGGGATATCCTGGACGAGGACCATCAAAATGTATTCATTTTCCTTCAGCTCGCCCCTCTGGTAAATTGCCACTCCCGCCGAGTCCAGACCCCGATGCTGGAGACTCTTCATCATCATATAAAGATAGCTGCCGACTTTTCCTTCCTGGTTCAGCATTACCCCGACTATTCCGCACATATCTTCCTCTATTTAAAGGGCGGGCGATGTTAATAAAAGCGTGCCTAGCTGTGTATCGCTCAGATTTCTCTCCAGCGTTTCAAGATTTTTTCAGCGAACTATGCCCGGCCGTGCATACAAGTGGCCAGCCACCATTACGAGTTGGATGAGTGAATCTTTCGGTGATGGCCACGAGAGAATTTTTCCACGAGATTCCAGAAGATTTTTATTCAGACGGGTGGAGGATTGCCCGATGGTTCTTGCGTTTGTGATGATAAAGGTTGGGACGGGAGAGCAGATGAACTGGATCAGGAAGGTGAAAGAGGAGGTAGAGAAGCTTCCCGAGGTTGAGGAGGCCCACGCAATTTTCGGAAGATATGATGTCCTCGCGAAGATAAGGGCGAAGGACTGGGCAGAGCTGACAAGGATAGTGGGAGATAAAATAAGATCAATCGCCGGAGTTCACACCACCGAGACCTTTGTGGCATATGAGGAAGAATAGCGTGCCGGAGGGCCCTCATGACAGAGAGAGTTGCCCGCGACTCCTCCTATCTGAACAGCCAATCTACGACAGGAACCCGCACGAGGGTAAAAGACGTCAGCCCACTCAGTGGAATGTGTCCCATCTGCATCAGGGAGTGTCTTTCCCTCTGTGAGATCGGCCTTTCAGCTTTCAGGGGAAGAGAAGCTCTCTACCCAGACCAGAGATGGTTTGGGAAGAGCACCGCCGCCTCCCTCAAAAATTATGGTTTAGATTGGTCCCATCTCAACATCCTCCCGAGGTTGCGCGGGGCTCAAGTGATAGAGGAAAACCCTGACAAAGCTCTTTTTCCAAATGTCGATGTCTCCTCCAAGCTTGCAGGGGTGCCGCTGAAACTCCCGATCGCCGTTGGTGCGTTCGGCTCAACCCAGGTTGCCAAGGAAAACTGGGATGGGCTGGCGGTTGGTGCGGCCATCTCTGGAGTTCTCCTCATAGTCGGGGAAAATGTTTGCGGGGTGGACTCAGACGCCACATTTGTGGATGGAAAGGTTACTCGCTCCCCAGAGATGGAGAGGAGGGTGAAAAAGTTCCGAGAATTTTGGGACGGGAAACATGGGGATATTGTCATTCAAACAAATGTTGAGGACGAAAGAGCGGGGGTCGACGTCTACGCCATCTCAAAGCTCGATGTAAACATCATCGAGAGAAAATTGGGACAGGGAGCCAAGGCAATAGGCGGGGAGATAAGAATCAGAAACCTCGAGAAGGCAATTGAGCTAAAGAAACGTGGTTATGTCATCCTGCCCGATCCAGAGGACCCGGAGATTCAGGAGGCATTTCGAGCCGGGGTTTTCAGGAGCTTTGAGCGCCACAGCAGGGTTGCGATGCCTGCGGAAAGAGATCTAGTGGAAGATGTCGAGTGGCTGCGGGAGCAGGGGGCAAAGAAGGTGACCCTCAAAACCGGAGCTTACAGGCCGGAGGATGTGGCATGGACAATGAAGGTGGCTTCCGAGGCGAAAATTGACTGCGTGACTTTTGACGGTGCTGGGGGAGGAACTGGAATGAGTCCTGTGACAATGATGAATGAAATGGGGGTTCCGACCGTCTGGCTGGAGGCGATAGTGCTCAGATGTGTAGAACTTCTCAAGAAGAAGGGAAAACACATCCCAGATATAAGCATGGCAGGAGGGTTCATCAATGAGTCTCAGATTTTCAAGAGCATCGCGATGAGCAATCTCGGCGATGGACCAGTGGTAAAGGCGATAACAATGGCAAGAGCCCCCCTCACGGCCGTCATGAAAGCCGACTACTTTGTGGAGCTTGCGAGGAAGAAGAGCCTCCCCCGGGAGTTCGCCGAGCTTTACGGGGATAATCCGGTTCAGTTTTTCATCACAACCCCTGAGCTCAAGAAGAAGTTTGGGGAGCGATTCGAAGATATCCCGCTCCCGGCAATAGGCCTTTACACGTATCTCCACGAGAGAATAGGTGTGGGGCTGCAGCAGCTCATGGCTGGTGCCAGGAAGTGGAGCATCAACCTTCTCGGGCGGGACGATCTCTGCTCCCTCACCGAGAAGGCCTCTAGGGTAACGGGAATTCCACTGCTGGAAGAGCTGGAAACAGATGTCATCGACCAAATGCTCGGGTAATCTTTGAATGACCAGCCTCAGTACTCCCGCAGGTGGACTTAGATGGAGCCCTCAAGAGGACCCATAGCTGATCCTCTGTAATTATCAAAAACCAGAGATTCGCAGTTGATTTTGAGCTTGAGCCGGTCATTCAACAAGCTTTAATCAGCGGTGAATCTATCTATAACTGAGGTTTTGGTGCCTCGTTGCCGGATAAAGGAGAGCGCTATCCTGGTGATAGGGAGGCGTTCTCCTCATCCGGGCATACGAAGCTCTTCAGCATCGCTTTCTTGAATTCCCACTTGGTCAGCTTCTCTAAAGCATGCCTCATCGCTATCCAAGTGTTGTAGAGAAAAGCAGCGAGCCCATAGTAAATGCGCCTAATCTTCATGTCTCTTGTGGTGGTGCGGGCGAGGAAGTGCTTCAGCTCCCTGTTGTTTGTTTCAATGCGCCACCGCTTGCTGTAGAAGCTGGCAGCTGTTTTTGGGTCAAATTGGAGGTCGCTGATGAAAGCAAATGTCTGCATCCCGTCCTTAGTTTTCCTGCGCAGAAATGCTAGCCAGACCTTCACATCTCCTTTCCGCCCCTTCAGCCGGTATTCGATGGTGGCCAGAAGCTCTCCACTCTCAAAGGCCCTGCACGCCCGCTTGATGCCGGGCGTCCTCGGAGCTGGCATTAGAAAGTGGATTTTTCTCCATTTCAGGGCCAAAATGACCTCCGTAGAATAGAATCCACGATCAAGAAGGAGCA
>JAVZGN010000005.1:0-57284 GCA_038872135.1 Hadarchaeales archaeon (SeqCode)
GCCATTGCAACCCTTTCGGAGAGAAGCGGGGCAATTGAAAAGGCCATAAACGAGGCATTGGCAAGGCTGCGGAAGATAGAGGCAAATATCGGCGCCCTCGAACAGGCGATTCTCGAGGAAGGGCCCAAGGAGTAGGCGATGTTTGACAAACTCAAGAAAAAGCTTGGGAAGATAAAGCAGGCGATAGCTCAGAAAATCGCCTCAAAACCTGAAGAGCCAGTTGAAGAGGCACCAGTGGAGGAGAAGCTCGAGACACCTCCAGTCGAACAGCCAAGGCCTGAAGCCGTCCTTCCCCCAGAGCCTGTTGAGCCAGAAATGGCGGCGCCGAAGGAGGTAGCAGCACCGCCCCCTTCAGTGGAAAAGCCTTTAGAGGAGAAGCCAGCTCTTCTGCCACCAGAAAAACCTGCGAAATTTGTGAAGCGGGAGCTCAAGAGAATCTTTGGGAGGAAGCTCTCCCCAGAGGATATCGAGGATATAATATGGGAGTTGCAGGTGACTCTTCTTGAAAGTGATGTGGCTGTTAATGTTGCAGATCACATCATCAGCTCTGTGAAAAAAGAGCTGGCTCTGAGAAGGATTGGGCCGAGGGAAGACCCGAAGGAAGTGGCCAGCGATGTTTTGAGAAAAGCGATTAAAGATGTGCTCACGATTGGAGGAAGGCTCGACATCTTTGAAGTGATTGAGAAGAAAAAGGAGGCGGGAGAACCAGCAGTGATAGTCTTCTTAGGAATAAACGGTCATGGGAAGACCACCACTATAGCAAAGATGGCAAAGTTGCTGAAGGACCGCGGTTACAGGGTGGTTCTTGCAGCAGCTGACACCTTCAGGGCGGCGGCAATAGAGCAGCTCGAGATTCACGCGCGGAGGGTCGGCGTTGAGCTGGTGAAGCAGAAGCGGGGGGCAGACGCTGCAGCCGTAGCTTATGATGCAATTGCCCACGCAAAGGCTAAGGGCGGCCATGTGGTCCTCGTAGATACTGCGGGGAGGATGCAGACAAATGAAAACCTGATGGATGAGATGAAAAAGATTGTCAGGGTCGCCAAGCCAGATCTCGTGATTTTTGTTGGTGATGCCCTGACGGGAAATGATGCCGTTGAGCAGGCGAAGGCATTTAACGATGCTGTGGGGATAAATGGGTCAATCCTGTGCAAGATGGATGCCGACGCAAGGGGTGGAGCAGCCCTTTCAATCGCGCATGTGACCGGCAGACCGATCATCTATATAGGAACTGGACAGGGCTATGATGACTTGGAGGAGTTTGACCCTGAGAAGATCGCAAACCTCCTTCTTGGGGATTGATTTTTTTCACCTGTACCATGGAAGCTGCTTCTGGAAAAACTCTGAGACAAACATTCTGAATCCGCGGTTTTTGAAGGTCTTGGCAATCATCATGTCTTGGAGAAGCTGATATCTGTCCAGGCAGGCTGCAACATGCTTTCCAAAGCCAATTTTCTCGGAGATTATCCTGCGGAGAAGACTGGAAGCGTCCGACTCCGCCCTTCCCATCTCAAAGACAACCCTCCCGGCGTTGTCGATGAACGGTCCAGCTAGCACTCTTGGGGAGCCCCGGTGTTCCTCGATGAAGCTTGAGGCGTCCCTGGGGAGGACCGGGCCTGGTCTAACTTGAACAGCTGGCAGCTTCAAGAGGGGAAGTTCAAGGAGTATCGCCCCATTTCTCTCATCCGCCCAGACATCACTTCTGAAAACCTCAAACCCATGCTGCACAAGGCGCGCAACTATTGCCTTTTCAGTTTTCCTCAGCTGGGGGTAGATGATATCCTCGACGAGTTCTGGATGGCGGAAATATATGCAGAAGAGATGGGTTTCCCTTTTCTTGATTGCCCTCTGCAGGTCTTGGGGCTGGAAGAGCTTTGGTTTTGTTGGGAAGAAGAACTTAATGGAGGGGGCTTTTTCAAAATCTCTGCAGGCCTGAATCACAGTGGCAAAGTTTTGGGTTGATACGGCGGCAGCAACATTTCTTCCGGGGTCAACGGGGTCAACGACAATCAGCGGGTCCCGCTCAAACATCCTCCTAGCCTCTTCGGCCGTCTCATATCTTTTCTCCAGGTCTATCACCTCCCCAGGCTCCCACCTCCCAGCCCCCTTGATGAAATTTTCAAAAGACCTGTAGTGAAGGATGAGGAGTTCGCAGAGATATCCTGAGAACCCCATTATTTTTGATTCCGCCCCATAGACGCCAATCCCTGTGAAAAACTGCTTCAGCAACAGCACCTGGTCTTTTAGCCCTTCATCAAGCTTTTTCTCAACATATCTCTGGTGGTGGGGGGTCCTGTCCACAGAGCTTTTTATCTTTCTCGGATCCTGGATGTCGTAGCAGGGGACCAGATCCACATCAAATCCATCGCGTTTTGTGTGCAGGTATGGATGCTCAGCAAATCTTTCCTTCCCCTTTCCTTTAGATACTCCTCTTGCCACCCTCAGACCGAGTGTTTCCAGGGCTTCAACAGAAAGCTCCTGGGGAAAAAGCAGAAAAATGTCAATATCTCTCTCGCTCCTTATCCAGGTACCGCGGGCCACGGAGCCGACCAGGAGGGGTTTTACCTGAACATTAAGATTTCTGGCCACCTCTTCTACCTCTTTCAGGAGCTCTTCAGAAATCTTTTTCACCTTGGCCTCGTCTTCCGGTGTTGGCTTTATTCTCCTGAGAACTTTTGCCAATATCTCCTGCATCAATGACTGTTTCTCTGCCGGGGAATAAAAGAGATTTGAGGAAATGGTGTTATTAACTGTGGACAAATCAATTAATGATGCGGCAGTGGTCTAGCCTGGTCTAGGACTCAGGCCCTCCAAGCCTGCGACGCGGGTTCGAATCCCGCCTGCCGCACCACTCGATTTTTCTAAGCAATCGATCCAAGAAACGACAGGTGATATGCCTTTTTGAGGGGATGCAATATTCAAGTGATGAAGGTTCCTCAGGCGCTCAATCTGCTCGCAAACGCCGCCATCGCCCTAGCGGGGATGCTTGCTCCCCTCCTTGCGAAGGAGTTCGCCCCAATGATCGGGGTGGGGCTTGTGATCTCAAGCTTCGGGCTGGCAGCCTTTGTTTCATACTCCCTCTTCGGCAGGCTTTCAGACATCAAGAGAAAGAGGAAAATCTTCCTCCAGCTTGGGCTCCTCCTGAGCGGGGTGGTCTTCCTCCTCCAAATTTTTATGACCGACTTCCTCTCCATGGTTTTGATCAGGGCCTTGGCGGGTTTTTCCATCGGGATCTTCACCTTCCCGCTCCTCGCCTATGTTTCAGAGGTGGAGAAAACAAAAGCCGAGATAGGGAGATATGTGGGCTTCGGCTCTCTGGGGTGGGGAATCGGTTATCTCCTCGCTGGAATTCTCCCCAGTTACGCCGTGAGCTTCATCTTCTCGGGGCTTCTGCTCCTCCTTGCGGCGGGCCTCTCCCTCTCCATTAGAGAGGTTGAAAATCTTGATCAAGAGCTCCTCCCCCTCGGGCGTGTCCTCAGGCAGAACATAAGCATCTATGGAGTGTTTTTCACGAGGCAACTTGGAGCGCAGGCTGCTTGGGCCATCTTCCCCCTCTTCCTCTCCCAGGAGTTAGGGGCAGATCTCTTCTGGGTTGGGATCATCCACGCCATAAACACAATTACTCAGTTCTTCATCCTGATTTCAATTGGAAAGTGGGGAGAGAAAATTGGGGAAAAGCAGTTCATCAGAATCGGGCTCCTGGTTTCATCGGTAGTTTTCTCCTTCTACTTCCTGGCCACCTCCTTCCTTCAGCTCCTTCCGGTCCAGCTCCTCCTGGCAGCAGGCTACAGCATGCTCTATCTCGGCTGCGTCCTCCTCCTTCTTAAAAGCTCAACGAAGGGGACATCGACGGGACTTCTCGGCTCTGCCGATGCTCTGGCGAGAGTTATTGGACCGGCTTTGGCAGGTATTATCTCCCAGTTGATTGGGATGAGGGCGTTGATGCTCTTCTCCGCCATCGTTTGCCTGGCGGCTCTCGGTTTCTCCAAAGAGATAGGATGATTTTCGGGATGGGGAAAGGCTTTTTTCCCACCCTTTAGCATCATTAAAGGATGAAGGCCCTCCTCCTGATCTGCGATGGGATGGCTGACAGACCAGTTCCAGAGTTAGGGAACAAAACTCCGCTTGAGATAGCGGAAACCCCAAACATGGACTGGCTGGCAAAGCACGGGATATGCGGCATGATGGATACAATCTCTCCCGGGATCCCGCCGGGAAGCGACACCGCCCATCTCGCCCTTCTTGGCTACGACCCATTTGAGGTCTACACAGGGAGAGGCCCTTTTGAAGCCGCCGGAGCCGGGATAGACCTTAAGCCGGGCGATATAGCCTTTCGCGCTAACTTTGCCACCGTGGATAAATCGATGAAAATTGTTGATAGGAGGGCTGGGAGGATCACCGACACAAAGCCCCTGGAAGAAGCCCTCCAGAAAATAAAGATGAAGGGGGTTGAGATAATTTTCAAGAGCACGGTTGGGCACAGGGGGGCTCTTGTCCTGCGGGGGCGGGGGCTCTCCGCAGATGTGACAGACTCAGATCCCCATGCAACTGGCGAGAAACCGCTGAAGATTCAGCCCCTTCTCTCTCCCCCATCCTCCTCCCTTCCGGCCCTTCCAATTTATGCCGGCGGGATAAGAAGATATGTGGTGAGGAGAAGCTGGGCCACTAAGACGGCCAGAATCCTCAACGAGTTCTCGGCCAAGGCCCACGAGATCTTGAAGAGGCACCCCCTGAACCTTGAGAGGGAAAGAAATAGCCTGCCCCCAGCGAACTACTTGCTTCTGAGGGGGGGAGGCGTTGCCCCATTTCTCCCACCATTTAAAGAAAGGTGGGGACTAGCCGGGGCCTGTGTTGCGGCGGCCGCCCTGGTGAAGGGCGTTTGCAGGTTTGCCGGCATGGATGTAATAGATGTCCCGGGGGCCACCGGTAGCGTCAACACAAATCTTGATGGAAAGGGGAAAGCAGCCTTGAAAGCGCTTGAGACTCATGATTTCGTCCTCCTCCACATAAAAGGGTTCGATGAGGCGGGTCATGATGGAAACCCAAGGGCAAAGATAGAGCTGATCGAGAAAACAGACAAAATGCTTGCGGCATTCATAGATGAGGTTGACCTCATAGCAGTTGCCGTTGACCACACAACTCCAGTTAGCGTGAGAGACCATGCTGGAGATCCAGTCCCGGTGGTGATCTATGGCCCCGGCGTGAGGGTAGATGACGTCCAGGAGTTTGGGGAGAGGGCGGTTGCAAGGGGTGGTCTGGGAAGGATTCGGGGGAAAGATCTTCTTCCCATCATTATCGATCTCATGGGGAAATCGAAGAAGTTTGGGGCATGAATTCAGGATCTCCGATGGAACAAATGGTGGTTTGAGGAAAACCCGCCAGATCTCAGGCAGGTCTGGCAGCTCTCTTTATCTCAGAAGGCCTGAAGATCCCCCTTTCCGTTATTATCCCGGTTATCAGCTTGGCGGGGGTTACATCAAATGCAGGGTTCAGCGCTCTTACTCCCTTTGGCAGAACCCTCACCCCGCCGACAAACGCCACCTCTTTTTCATCTCTATATTCAATTGGTATCTCTTTCCCGCTTTTGATGGAAAGGTCAACCGTGGAGGTTGGTGCGGCAACATAAAATGGGATGCCGTGGGCTTTGGCCAACGTTGCAATGCTGTACGTCCCGATTTTGTTTGCGGTGTCTCCATTGGCGGCAATTCTGTCAGCGCCAACAACCACAACATCAATCTCCCCCCGGGACATGAGATATCCGACAGCTCCATCGACGACAACTCTGAAAGGAATGCCCTCCCTCTTCAGCTCAAAAGCCGTCAGCCTCGCCCCCTGAAGCAGAGGTCTAGTCTCCGTCGCAATAACAGTTATTCTCTTTCCCTTCCTCCACGCGGTTTTGATTACCCCTAGAGCAGTCCCGTAGTCAACTGTGGCAAGGGCCCCAGCGTTGCAGTGGGTCAGCACACAGTCTCCATTTTTTATGACTTTTTCTCCAATTTCACCAATCCTCACATTTCTGGAAATATCCTCCTCTGCTATTTTCTGCGCGGTTTCAACCGCTGCTTTTTTCTTTTCATCAACTCCACAAGCCTCACGAACGGCTTCAAGCACCCTCTCAACGCCAACAAAGAGATTGATGGCAGTGGGTCTAGTTTTTTTAATCCTTCTGGCCGCAGCCTCGACCTCTCTCATTAACTCCTCTTCCTCTCCTGCTTTCAGAGCTGCAAGGGCAAGAGCCATCGCTCCCGCGGCCGCGAGGGCCGGCGCCCCACGAATTCTCATTTCCTCTATAGCTCTAGCCACATCCTCCGCTGTCCTGCACCGGATGTATTTCACCTTGTGGGGGAGGAGCGTCTGATCTATCATCACAACCTCCTTCCCGCGGAGTTCTATTGTCCTCATTTCACCACATTCTCCTGCAGCAATTGTTGCAAGACACCCCACCGCAAGATTTACTAATGGGCAGGATAAAAAGTTTGCAGATGGTCAGATGCAGAGCGACATCCAGAATGCGGTTGAGATGATAAGAAGGAACAGGAAAAAATCGATCGAGATAATTTCTCACATGGATGCAGACGGGGTTTGCGCGGCAGCAGTTCTTTCAAAAGCTTTGGATAGGCTCAGCATCCCTCACGAGGTGAAATTCGTCAAGATGCTCTACAGAAATGTTATAAAAGAGATGGAGCCGGCAGATCTCACAATTTTCCTAGACCTCGGAAGTTCCCAGCTCAAGAATTTAAAAGAAAAATTTTCAGGAAAAAAGGTGATAATCGCAGACCATCATGAGCCGGAGATGGCTGGGGGATGGCAGGACCTCGTTCATTTGAATGCTCCCGCCCACGGTATAGACGGGGTCCAAGAGATAAGTGGAGCTGGGCTGGCCTATTTGATTGCAAAAGAACTAGACGCCTCAAACCGGGATTTAGCTTCTCTGGCTATTGTTGGGGCAATCGGGGACATTCAGAATGCATGGGGGACTCTCATAGGTAAAAACAGGCAGATAGCGGAGGATGCAATCTCTGCAGGAGTCGTGGAGAGATCAACAGACATCCTCTTTTACGGCAGACATTCCCGGCCAATATTCAAATCCCTAGAAACCTTCACCGATCCCCCCATCCCCGGGATCAGCAATTCCCCCTTAGGCTGCATGAGCCTCCTGAAGGAGCTTCAGATACCCGTGAAAAAGGACGGGAGATACAGGCGCCCGGTTGACCTCACGGCGGATGAAAAGCAGAGGCTTGCTTCTGAACTCATAGCCCGCGCATACTCCTCAGTCCCCCCAGAATTTTATCAGTACGTCCCCGGGTTAATCGTCGGGGAAAATTATTCTCTTAAAAATGAGCCGGAGAATTCCCCCCTAAAAGATGTAGAAGAATTTTCCACCTGCATGAATTCGACTGCTAGACATGAGCAGCCGCTGATAGGATTTGAGGTTGCAAAGGGAAATCGCACAACATACATGCGTGCAATGTTTAACCTCATCAAATACCACAGGCGGGAGATTGCCGTGGGCCTGGAGTTTGTGGAGGAGAATGGGTTGAATTCCGGTCCACGCGGCTATCTTCAGTTTTTTGATGCAACAGGAGTTGTGAAGGAGATGTTTGTGGGAACAATCGCTAGCCTAGCCCTTGGCTATCAGTGTGCGGAGCCCTTTAGGCCCGTAGCTGGCGTTGTCAGGGAAGAAGGGGTGGCGAAGGTCTCAGCAAGGTGCTCAAGGCTCCTCTTCCTGAAGGGGCTGGATCTAGGAAAGGCGATAAAGGAGGCGGCAAACTCTGTCGGGGGTGAAGGGGGCGGGCATGCGGTTGCCTGTGGCGCCCAGATAGCTGAAGACGCCGTGCCGGAATTTCTCGAAAGATTTGAGACCCTCCTCCTCCAGCAGAGAAATGTTAACGCCTGAGCCTGGCCTTTCGCTCTTCCTGCGCCCGATACATCGCCTCGATGTCCCTGAGGGTGGAGATTTCTTCCGGGCGTCTGTCCTCCCTCAGCCTGACAAATCTCGGAAATCTGAGAGCGAGAGTTCCGGTGTGCTTTTCGGTTGGGCTTGTCTGGATCTCCTCAAAAGCTGTTTCAAACACATACTTTGGTTCGAAATATGCATCACAATCGAGTTCTATGTCGACATCTGGATGGGGCTTTTTTGAGGCTATCGAAGAGAACATTTTTGTGAGCTCCTCCAAATCCTCATCTGTGTATCCAGATCCACACTTTGCCACAGTCTTGTACCTCCCACTTTCCTCATCCAGCGCCGCAAGGACATAGCTTCCAAATGTTCCGGCCCTCTTCCCTTTCCCATAGAGCCCCCCGACCACCACTAGGTCTAGGGTCTCGAGAACCGGCTTCAGCTTCAACCAGACAAATTCCCTCCTCCCGGCCCTGTAGGTAGACGAAATATCCTTTGCCAGCAGCCCCTCATGTCCTATTTTCACAGCATAATCGGCAAATTTCTTTACCTCTTCTGGGTCAGAAAGAATCCTCTGCTCAACAACTTTGACCATCTTTCCCTTCTCCACGATTTCTTCAAGCATTTTCCGCCGTTCACTGTAGGGCTTGTCTATCAAAGTTTTGTTGTCAACGAGAAGGACATCAAAAAGGTTTAACTCTACGGGAATCTCCTTCATCGCCCGCTCAATCTCATATTTCCTCCTCCGCTTCAGAACCTCTTGAAAAGGCATCGGCTTGTTTGTGCGAGGATCTATCGCAACAAGCTCTCCGTCAACTATCGCCTGTCTCGCCTTGAGCGATTTTTTGAGCGGTTCGATGAGGTCTGGGAACATTGAGGTGTAGTCCTCCATCCTCCTTGTGAAAAGGAGTATCCTGTCCCCATCCTTGTGGGCCTGAATCCTGATGCCGTCCAGCTTTATCTCAAAAGCAGCTTTTCCCTTCATTCTCTCCATTATCTCCTCGATGTCTTCGGCTCTTTGGGCAAGCATCGGGCTGACGGGATGACCGACTGAGACACCAAGTTTCTTCAGGCCCTCCTCACCCCTTTCAGCTATTGTTTTTGCGACAAGAGAATAGTCCGTTGTAAGCATATACGCGTGCTCTATCTTTTCCGCTTCAATTCCAAATGCTGTTGCGAGAGCATCCCTCAGCCTCCCCTCCGCGACACCAATCCTGAGATCGCCGAGAACCGTCCGAACGATAAACTTCCCCTCTACTGGAGAGGCGTTTGTCAGGAGCCCGGCTATTTCATTGATTTTTCTGTCCACGGAACCGCTCCCGGAAATCTCTGGAAGATTTTTTATGGTTTCAAAAACATTGCGAACGGTGAGGTTTTCTCTGAACAGTGATAGTCTTTTTCTCTTCTCCAGCAATCGCATGGTGACTTCCCCAAAATCCCCCATATCTTTGAGAAGCTTCTCCACTTCTGCTGTAGAATATCCCGAGGCTATGGAGATGGACTTCTTCAGTTGCTGGGGGCCAACTCCCGTCTCCTTTGAGACATAGGCGGGCCAGGGTCTGCCCAGGAGAAGAAGAACAACCATCTCAATTTCTTCCTTGGGCGTTTTTTTCAGAAGCTCTGCGATGATTTTATTTTTCTCTAGGTAGGAAGCGCTCTTCTCAAGTTCATCGAAAACTTCAGCGAGTTCCGAATAGTACATCAATAGAAATTCATTCGCTATCCTTAAACCATTCTATTGACCTCTTGGTTGGATCTATTTGAGCGATTATTTTCCCCTTCTTGAAAATTCTGATTTTTCTATCCTCCTGGGATACAGTGACTCCAACAGAATTGGTGGCAAGGGACATCGCCGCCACGGCGTGATGTCTTGTTCCAAGTCCTTTGGGGATGTCAACCTTCCTGTCAGCCTCCAGTTTGCAGTGGGCCGCCCTTATCCTTCCATCAGTGTCGATCACAAATGCACCATCAAAAGCTGCATATTTTTTTAAAAGATCCCACTCCTTTCTATCCTGAATGTTGGCTTTGTAGTTTTCATAGGGGTTTATCATAAGCGGGGTGGAAAATTGGAGAATTCTTTCCGCCTCCCCTATCACAAACGCTGCTCCGAGTGGTTTTCCCTCCAGCGTCGTGTTTGAAATTTCTATCGCCAGTTCTATGGTGGCCTCAAGCGCAGGATCCATGAATTCCTCCAAGGCCTTCTCTTCCCCGGTAATTTCATGGCAGATCATGGTGTTGAGTGTTTCCGGCATTCCATCCCCAATCAGGCAGACGAAGCGTTGGCCTTTCTTCACATAATTTTTCTTCAAAGCATGGGCAACTGCTTGAGCAATTCTTGCGGTGTATCCAGGCTTCCAAGCAGGCACCCTTATCACTTCTATACCTTTCCCTTCTGGGGGCTGCTTGATTTCTTGAGTTGTTGCAACAATGATTTTTGGAAGGTTTTTTTCTCCATCGAAGAAATCGAGGAGCTGGTGAAGCTCTAACTCAGCAGAAATCAGAATACCATCAGCATTGATGTCTGAGGCAACTTTAAGAGCCGCCTCGGCCAGGGCTTTGGGAATTTCCATCTATCCACGACTCCTCCTCCCCTTCGCCCTCAGCCAAAACCCTCTCTTTCTTGGGGTTAATATCCTTTTCGGGAGGCCAAGGATTTGCTGAAAATTCCAGAATTCTAAAGTATCGCCACTACAGATCTTCAACCACCAGCACCGGGAAAGAGCAGTTTGTGCGAAATCTTGACTCTTTTAGCTACTCCAGCGGGAGCCTCTATGAGATATTTTGCTCGCATCTTCGGGCGATAGAATCTCCATGGCTTCAGATTTTCTTTTATTTCAACAACGATGAATTTCTCATCGAGATAAATCAAATCTATTGGAAATCTCATGAACATCGTGTGAACGGAGTATCGCCCAATTTTTTTAAAAGAGAAGAGCATCGCGCGGCCCGAAAAATTTTTCTTCAGCATAAGTCCCTTCAACCTTCCGATGAAGGTTTTCGCTTCCATCACTTCCTCCGCCACAATCTCTCCCGTTGAAGCATTTACCAGAGCCATTTTCTCTCCCGGCATCAATAGACGATAACACTTCTCACGCTTCCAAGCTTTCTTATCTTCTCGATGACCTCTCCCGGCACCGGGGCGTCAGTTATTATCGTGAGCTTTGGGTGAAGAACCAAGTATGGGTCATCAGCGATCGCCTGCCTTATGCTGACGTTCATCTGAGAGATGATTCCAGCAACCTCGCTGATTATCCCCGGCCTCGCTGCATCCTCAGGGATTATTTCGATCACCCCCAGCCCCAACCGGTGGGCCACACTTTTAAGGAAAACTGTTGGCTCGAGATTTCCAAATATCTGCATGAGTTCTTTGTTCTCTAGAATTCTTTTTGCGGTGGCTTTCACCACCCTCCTGTCAACCCCCGCTGCTTCAGCCACATGAACCGCCGGGACCTTTATATCCCCACATGCAATTTCACCATCCTCCCTCACCCTGAGGCCATGATCGAAGAGAACCCGCACGACATTCAGCTGGGCGGGATAATCCTTGAAGGCGGCAAGAATTTTTTCCCAGCCGGCAGGGGGTTTGATCACCTCTTTCTCAAAAGCCGCGGCGCTGGAAATTAGATACCTCATAAGAGTCTCCACAAAGCTCTGGTCAATCCCAAGCTCAACTGCTCTCCTTTTGGCCCTTTCAATTACTTCCCTCTCCCTCCTCTCATCTCTTATTTCGAGCTTGAGTTTTTTCTTCAGCTTGGCCAGCTCTTTTGCTGTATCGATCCTTTGGGCGACCAGTTCCACTATCTTCTGATCGATCACGTCTATCTTCTTTCGAATATCCTCAATAGTGGGATTTTTCATGGGAACTCCACCCTCCCTCCTTTTGCTGCAGGCCTCGTCAAGATAATCTTTCCCTTTATTTTTCTCCATCTTTCAATTATCTTTCGAATCACACTGGGGTCTGCCACCGCTACAGTTGCCGGGCCTTTACCCGTTATCCCAGCCGCTCTAGCTCCCTCAAGAAGAGCCGTGAGCGCCGGCCGCGGATCATGCCCTAGAACTGCCGAATATAGAAATCCATTGAGGGTGAGAGCAGTCCAAATCTTCCCCCTTCTGGTCATTTCATGAGCCTTCTCTGCCCCTTCTTTTATCGAGCTGAAATCTGTGGTTCTAAGGCTTCTTGTATACAGCCTAGAAGGTGGCACATGCACTACGACCCCAAGCCCACGGTCAACTTTGAACCGCTTTAAAATTCGCATCTTTGAATTGTCGGTTACAACAGCACCCCCGTAGAGGGATGCAGCAGCGTCGTCAAGGGCCCCCGTCAGTGTTACGCCGGCGGCAAAGGCCGACTCTATCGCGATTTTTAAAACTTTCTCGAAATTCGGCTTCTTTCCCAGAGCGGCAGTGGTTGCGAGAACCGCGGCGTTTGCAGCTGCACTGCTGCTGGAGAGGCCGACGGCGATTGGAATGTCGGCAGTTGTCATTATTTCCGCCCCGAGCCCTTCCTCTCCAAATTCTTCCAGAGTTTTTCTCGCGCAGATTTCTATGAGCTTTGGACTTTCCCTGCTTCCCAAAATCTTCCCGACAATTTTTCCATCTTCCCTGAGCCTCGCCTGGGCTCTCACCCGCAGGTCTATCCCAAAAGCTGCCCCCTTCCCGGTGGCCATGGCGTTGACGATGGTCGCAGACGCGCAGGCTGAAGCCACTCCCAGCAAACTCTCCCTCACGCAACCCTATCGGGATTTATCTTTCCAGCTCTGAGCATATGATCCGCCAGGACAATTGCAAGCATCGCCTCTGCAACCGGAACGACCCGCGGGCAGATGTTGGGGTCAAATCTTCCCTTCAGTTTAATTTCTGCCTCTTTCATCTTTTGAAAATCGACAGTTTTCTGCGGGAGTTGGATCGATGAAGGGGGTTTCACCGTTAACCTGACGACAATTGGCATGCCAGTTGAAATACCGCCGAGAATCCCTCCAGCATTGTTTGTGAGGGTGATTATCTTTCCCCCCTTCACAGAAATCTGATCGTTTGCTTCTGAGCCTTTCATCCCGGCCACCTTCACGCCGGCACCTATTTCAACCGCTTTGACAGCACCGATGGACATCATTGCGTGGGCGATCTCGGCATCCAGTTTGTCGAAGACCGGTTCACCAAGTCCTGGGGGGACATTCAGGGCAATCACCTCCACCTTTCCTCCTGTGGTGTCTCCGGCTTCAGCAACCTTTTTTATAACCTCCACCATTTTCTCAGCAGCTTTTGGATCTCCACATCTCATGGGGTTTTTTTCAGCGTTTTTTCTGATTTCCTCGGGTGTTAGCTCCCTCTCAACCGAAACCCCTGCAGCTTCAACTGTGTGCCCGAGGATTTCTATTCCTTGGATGGCCAGAAGTTTTTTTGCTATGGCTCCAGCCGCCACCCTCCCAACAGTTTCTCTTGCCGATGCCCTTCCACCCCCCCTGTAGTCGACATGACCGAATTTCAGCATGTAGGTTAGATCTGCATGACCTGGTCTAGGCTTTGTCTTTATTTCCTCGTAGAACTCCGATTTGACATCGACATTTTCAACGAGCATCGAGATGGGGGTTCCAGTGGTTTTTCCTTTGAACACCCCCGAAAGGATTTTCACCTTGTCTGCTTCTTTCCTTGGGCTTACAACCTCTGAAACCCCCGGGCGCCTCCGGTCCAGCTCCTTCTGAATGTCTTCCTCGGAAAGGGGCAGCCCTGCAGGGACTCCATCCACCACCACCCCCACTGCTGGTCCATGGCTCTCCCCCCAGGTGGTTACCCTGAAAATTTTCCCGAAAGAGTTTCCTCCCATCTACCTCACCACTATCCCTTCTCTCCCTTTCTATAAGAGGGTGGTGAGACTTCTTCCACCACCATCCTAGCCCCCAGTTTTCTCATGTCCTCAACGAAGCTGGGGTAGGAGACGGGAATGCTCTCGGCCCCATCAACCAGAGTTTCTCCCTCCGCCACAAGTCCTGCGATGCCGAAGGCCATCGCCATCCTGTGATCTCCATATGAGCTTACCCGGTTTCCCCGAAGCTTTTTCCCACCTTTTATCCTGAGCCCATCCTCCATCTCCCCGACATCAGCTCCAAGTCTGCTCAGCCCGAGGGAGAGAACCTTTAACCTGTCACTCTCCTTGAGCCTGAGGTGGGGGACATTGAAGATTGTGGTTGAACCTTCAGCAACACACCCCACAACCGAGAGGACCGGGACAAGGTCTGGAGTGTCGGCGCAATCTAGGTCAATTCCACAGAGCCCAGCCCCTCCCAAGACTTCCACGCTTTCTTTGGAGATGGAGAGTTCTGCCCCAAACTTCTCCAGATAATCTACTATTCTTTTGTCGCCCTGGGCAGTCCTTAGATCCAAGTTTTTGACTTTTACGCGGGAGTCTGTGATGGCGGCTGCTCCAAGGGTAAAGGCCGCAGAGGAGAAATCTCCAGGAATGGTGATGTCCAGGGGCCTCAGGCTCTGGTTCCCGGGAATTTTAAAATTCATGAGGCTGGAGTCCCTCTTTATCTTTGCCCCAGCTTTTTCCAGGAGTTCCAGGGTGATCTCAACATAGGGTTTTGATCTCAGCTCTTCAGTGATTCTGATTTCAACACCGTTTGGAGTGAGGGGGGCTGCGATCAAAAGGGCGGAGATAAACTGAGAACTGATCTTTCCGGTGATTTCCACCTCCCCGCCCTCAAGGGGCCCTCCGACAACTACTGGTGGCCTTCCCTCGCGCCCATGGCACTTCCCTCTTGCGCCGAGCTTTGCGAGGGCGTCTATCAGCGGTCCCATCGGGCGCTTGAGAAGGGAGCTATCCCCGATAATTTTTATCGGTTTCGGGGAGAGGGCAGAAATGGCGCTGAAGAGCCGCATGGTCGTTCCTGAGTTCTTTGCATCGATTTCTTCCAAGGTCGGGCTTATCTTTCTTCCCACCCCTGTGACTTCCCAAATGTCACCTTTTCTGGCGATTTTTGCTCCGAGGATTCTCGCGGCTTCTATGGTGGCCATGGTATCGTGTCCCAGAAGGGGATTTTTTATTCTGCTTTTTCCTTCGGCTAGAAGAGCGATGGCGAAGGCCCTGTGGGTGTAAGATTTGGAGGGCGGGGCGGTTATCTCGCCCGAAAGCTTTGACGGCTGAACTCTCAAGAGCTGCATCACTCCATAGTCTTCACGCCTGTTTTTAATAGCATCAGATTTTGGGGTCGTGGCATCCGTTAAATTTAAGTATTCGGCAAAAAATCTCCTATGAAGTCCATGGAGTTTCTGACATTGGACAACGTTGACGTGAAGGGAAAGTTTGTGGCGGTGAGGGTGGATATCAACTCACCCATTGATCCAAAGACTGGCGAAATTCTGGATGATACAAGGATAAGAGAGTGCGCCCCGACCATCAGAGAGCTTGCGATGAAGGGGGCAAAGGTCATAGTTCTCGCCCACCAGGGGAGGCCTGGAGATGAGGATTTCACAACCTTGGAGAAACACGCGGAGAAGCTTTCGGCGGCGGTTGGGATGGATGTTTTTTACCTCCCGGAGATGGTTGGACCATTTGCACTCTCGAAGATAAGGTTGATGAGGCCGGGAGAAATAACCCTTCTGGAAAATGTCAGGATGCATGCAGAAGAGGTTGCAAAGCTTACCCCGGAGCAGCAGGCAAAAACCCACTTTGTGAGGGCCCTGTCCTCCATCTGCCAGATTTTTGTCAACGATGCTTTTGGGGCCATCCACCGCTCGAGCCCATCGCTGGTCGGGCTGGCTGAGGTTCTTCCAGCCTATGCCGGAAGGCTGATGGAAAGGGAGCTGAAAGCCCTTTCAAAGGCAATTTCCCCGGAAAGGCCCTGTGTCTATGTTCTCGGTGGGGCGAAGTTTGATGATTCCCTCAGGATAATCGAAAATGTCCTTTCCCGGGGAGTGGCAGATCTCGTCCTCACAGGTGGGTTGGTTGGACATGCGTTCCTCGTCGCATGTGGCGTGGACCTTGGCAAGCCAAACATGGAGCTGATGAAGGCGAAGGGCTATGAGGAACAGGCGGAGAAGACAAAGGAGCTTTTGAAGAAGTATGGGGAGAAAATAATGGTCCCGAGGGATGTTGTTGTAGAGGTTGGCGGTCAGCCGAAAGTTCTCGTGGTGGATGAGATGCTGAAGGGCTTCACCGTCTCAGAGGTTTCAGAGTTCATCGAGCATGTTTTGGAGAGGAGATCTGAGCTGCCTTCAGAGTTTCCTATCCAAGATATTGGCCCAGCCACAGTCGAGGAATACTCGAAGGTGATAAAGGATGCAAAAACTGTTGTGGCAAATGGCCCAATGGGGGTTTTTGAGAAAAAAGGGTTTGAGAGGGGAACTTTCGGGGTTCTGGAGGCAATGGCGGGGTCTCAAGCTTTCACCATCATTGGCGGGGGGCACATCGTCGCCGCTGCAACCGCCGCTGGAGTTTCCTCGAGGATAAAGCATGTGAGCACAGGTGGGGGAGCGACTATAAGCCTTCTGAGCGGGGAGGAGCTTCCAGTTGTTGAGGCTCTTCAGAGAGCTGCCCGGAGGATGAAATCATAGACCCCCCAAGAATAGTGGTTATAGGGTTTCAGTCGGCGGGGCTGACGGCAGCAGGGAACGCCCGCCTAGCCAACAGGGATGCAAAGATCACCGTGATCGAAAGGAGGCTTTATGCAACCTATCATCCTTGTGGACTCCCTTTTGCAATTGGGGGCGATGTCCCGCACATCAGACATCTGGTGGAGGCGGCACCCAAGATCCCGGGAGTGGAGGTTTTGATTGGGACAGAGGCACTCAGGATAAACAGGGATGAGAAGTGGGTGGAGATTCAGGACAGGAGAACGCTCAAGAGGGGGAAAATACCATACGATAAGTTGATAATTGCTACTGGAAGCCAGGCTCTCCGCCCGCCAATTCCAGGCATAAACCTCCAGAATGTTTTCACCCTCAGAACAATGAGGGACGGGGAGGAAATCCTTGCCGCGCTCCCACGGGCGACAAAGGCTGTTGTGATTGGAGCTGGGCCGGTTGGGATAGAAGCTGCATGTGCCCTAAGAGAGAGGGGGATGGAAGTTTCTATTGTTGAGATGAAGCCGAGTGTTCTTCCAGGGATGCTAGACCCAGACATCTCTGAGGCGGTCATCGACAGGTTAAACCAAGTGGGGGTAAACACCTTCTGCTCCAGCCCGGTTAAGGAAATCAAAGGGAAGGAGAAGGTTGAGGCTGTTGTCATTGAAGGGAGGGAGCTGCCGGCCGACCTCGTGATAGTTGCCGTCGGCGTTACACCGGATGTTTCCCTTGCTCGAGAGGCGGGATTAGAATTTGGGCCTACAGGGTTGATAAAAGTAGACGATCACCTCAGGACCAGCGATCCAGATATCTATGCTGCCGGGGACTGTGCCGAGGCAAAGTGCTTTTTCACCGGAAAACCCATCAAGAGCCAGCTGGCCACAACTGCTATAAGAATGGGAAAGGTTGCCGGGATAAACGCCGCGGGAGGGGATGAAGTTTTCCCTGGAGTGCTGAACACAGTGGTTTCATCGGCTTATGGGATGGAGATAGCGGCGACGGGGCTGAACACCCAGGCCGCTGAGGCCGCCGGCTTCTCGGTGGTTTCAGGGAGGGTGAGGACTCTCAGCAAACCATATTATTTCCCGGGAGCCGAGCCGATCATCATAAAAATGATTGTTGAAAGAGGGACGAGAAAGATAATCGGCGCCCAGATAATTGGGGATGGGGCGGCGGAGAGGGTGAATCTCCTAGCCTTCGCCATAACCCACGGGATACCGGTGGATGCGATTTCTAGGATGGAGTACTGCTACGCCCCGCCGGTCAACGATTGCATAGAGCCCCTTATCCTAGCAGCGGAGTCCATCATCCGCAGGCTCTAGAATACTTATAACCAGACTCTGTTTGGGATGTACTTTCCAGTGATTGGGATTTTTGTCCCGCAGGTGGGACAGGAGGTATCTTTCAATGAATATTTTTCTATCGTGAACCCATACCTCTGGATCAAAAGCTCCCCGCAGCTTGGGCAGTAGGTGTTGTCGAGCTCATGGCCAGGGACATTCCCGATGTAGACATAATTTATGCCGGTTTTCTTTGCTATTTCTGCCGCCATTTCCAGCGTTTGGATTGGTGTGGCTTCTCTATCTCTCATCTTATAGTGGGGATGGAATCTGCTGAAGTGGAGGGGGATGTTTTCGCCGAGTTCTTCGACAACCCATCTGCAGAAGCTCTCTATTTCTTTGGAGGAGTCGTTTTCTCCAGGGATTATCAGGTATGTGATCTCAAGATGTTTTTTGTGATCAACGAGCCATTTGCAGGTGTCGAGAACAGGCTGGATTCCCTTCACCCCGCAGATCTTCTGATAAAATCTGTCTGTGAACGCCTTAACATCGACATTTGAGCCGTCTAGGAATGGACCGAGTTCTTCCAAGGCCTCGATGGATGTGTAGCCATTTGTTACATAGGTGTTGTAGAGGTTTTCTTTGTGGGCCAGCTTTCCAACATCTATCGCAAATTCCGTCCAGATGGTCGGTTCGGTGTAGGTGTGAGAGATCCCGGAGCAGCCATAGTTTTTTGCGAGTGAAATCACTTCTTCGGGAGTCATATCCTGGTACTCGACCTCTTCAGCCCCGACCTGTGAGATGGTCCAGTTCTGGCAGTGAAGGCATCTGAAGTTGCACCCAGGGGAGGAGATGGAAAAGGAGCCGCTGCCTGGCCAGAAGTGATAGAATGGTTTTTTCTCTATGGGGTCGACAGCGGCGGAGATTATGGAGCCGTAGACGAGAGAGTAGAGCTTTCCTCCCTCATTCTTTCTTCCCCGGCAGAAGCCGACCTTCCCGGGAGGAATGATGCATGACCAGGGACAAAGAGAACATCTTACTTTTCCGTCACCAATCTCCGTCCAGAAACTTGCAAGTTTTTTCATGCTGATTTTACTCTGTCCGCGCCCTTATTTACATTGCTCCTACATTGTCGTTGAAAAGATTCAGAGTTGTGGACAAGATTTGAGCTCCTGTGATGCCGGGTCTTTACTACCTCGTGCTCCTCATCGAGTCTCAGATGTCAGAAAGGTTTTTGCAGCAGAGTTTTGATGAACTCGGTTTAGGGTTGCCGTGAAAAATTGGAATTCAACTTTCACCAAAAAGCCTTTTATAGTGAAGAGCCTTAACCATCGAGGGATTTGACGACAGACGTGCTGATAGTCGGTGCGGGGCCGGCCGGTCTCTTTGCGGCTCTTGAGCTGTCGAAAAACTCAGATCTCTCCATAGCAATTGTGGACTGGGGGCGGGAGATAGAGAAGAGGTTCTGCCCGGCGGTTGAGAAGGGGAAGTGTATAGGGTGCAAACCCTGCCACATCATGTGCGGGCTTGGGGGCGCAGGGGGAATGTCCAGCGGTATTCTAAACCTCCGTCACGACATAGGCGGAGATTTGAGCAAACTGACGAAGAGCGTGAAGTCTGCAGAGGAGCTGGTGAAGGAGGTTGATGAGATTTTTCTGGCCCATGGGACACCCAAAGAACTCTATGGGACAAGCTCTGAAGGAATTCAGGAGCTCACGAGGAAGGCTGCAGCTGCGGGGATAAAGTTCATTCCGATTCCCCAGAGGCACATAGGCAGCGAGCATCTTCCGGCTGTGATAAATTCTATGCGAGCAGAGTTGGAGAGGAGAGGAGTAAAATTCATTTTTAACACAAAAGTGGAAAAGTTGGGGAAGGGAGAAGTCGTTCTAAATGGTAAAACGGTCAAAGCTGAGTTCATCCTTCTCGCTCCCGGAAGGGTTGGGGCTGAATGGTTTGCGGAGCAGGCGAAAGCTGTCGGAATAGAAACAGCTCCGGGACCAATCGATGTTGGGGTCAGGGTGGAGGTCCCGGCCGTCATCTACGACCCAGTGGTGAGGATAAACCGGGATCCAAAGTTTCATATTTTGACCAAAACTTTCGACGATTTCGTCCGCACATTCTGCACAAATGCAAATGGCTTTGTCATGGAAGAACGCTATGATGATCACGTTGGAGTGAATGGACAGTCGCTCCGCGGGAAGAAATCCCAGAATACCAATTTTGCGTTTCTCGTTCACATAGAGCTCACTCAGCCGGTCACCGACACCACGGCTTACGGTAAATCCATAGCATACCTTGCGACAACGATAGGCGGGGGGCGACCCCTTCTGCAGAGGCTTGGAGACTTGAGGGCGGGGAGAAGATCAACGTGGGAGAGAATTGAAAAAGGGCATGTGGTTCCGACCCTCAGAAGTGTTACTCCAGGAGATATATCAATGGCCCTTCCAAGCAGGGTCGTGATAGACATAATTGAGGGGCTGGAAAAGCTGGATGAGGTTGTTCCCGGGGTTGCCTCAGATTCTACTCTTCTCTACGCCCCGGAGGTGAAGTTCTACGCGATGAAGGCGAAAGTCGATGAAAACATGCAGACCACAGTTCCAAATATCTTCGTTGCGGGGGATGGCGCCGGTCTCTCCCGGGGGATAGTGACCGCAGCAGCCACGGGACTTCTTGCCGCTAGAGGAATTCTGAGAAAAGCGAAAAAATGATCGTCTGCGGAGCACCGATCGAGGAAAATTTTTCTCTTGGTTGCACCCAGCCGACATTTGTCTCCCAGGTCAGAAGCTTTCCCACCATTGGCGAAGGTTGGCTTGAAACATAGAATGCAGCGCCAGGGAGGGAATTTGAGCATCTTTTTACCAGCAAATCATCTTGGTTTTATGAACACAGCCAATCTCATCGTGTCTTAAATGCAGTGCCTCATTCCATCCCGATGCCCAGTCTCCTCAGCCTGCGCTTCGCGGCCTCGATTATCCAGGGTTGGTAAGCCTTCGACCGCTTTTCAATCCCCACCACGTACATAACTTCTCTTATGACACCAAAATGGATTCTCCATGAACCAACCCTCAAAACCATCAGGATTTCTTCTGGTCCCCCTGATGATGCTACTACCCGCACATCCCCCCTGCCAGTCTCGGCAAACCTGTTGACCGCTCCAACGATTCTCTTGAAATCTTCCCTGTTTCTGTGGAGGATCTTCAGCTCACGCTCGGCGGCTGGGTGAAGGACGACCCTCAAGCTCATTGACTATCTCCTTGAGTGGCCTACCTTTTGGAAACTCTTTAAGCCGTTCGCACAGCTCTTGCACGTGGGCAAGATATCCTGCCACAACCTCTTGGATGATCTCATCGTATGACATTCCCTTCTCGCCAAGCTCACGCAAGGTTTCTTTTGTTTCTGGGCTTACTTTTATCGTAGTGGTGGCAGACATCAATTAAGTATCCCAAGTATACTTTTTATACTTTTGGGGGGGTCGGTTGGTGAGAGATGGTCAAAGCGATCAAACCAAGCAATTCGGAAATAGCGCCGGGGAGGGGATTTGAACCCCTGATCTCCGTGAGGAGAACCAGATCTCGAGTCTGGCGCGTTACCTGGCTTCGCTACCCCGGCCAAATTAGAATATGTTTTGCGTCTTTAATGATGTTTGCTTCAGGCATGTGGTACCGCCGTTGAGATGTAGACTGTTGGTTACATCTTTCGTTTCCGTCGGCTTCGGTGTGCGCAGAAATCATTTACTTCAGAAAAAATCATCCAAGTGTCTTGAGGGGACCCGTTGAAAGGGTAAATTTCGTGGAAGGCATTGCAATTATTCTAGCGATTGCTATTGTTCTGGTGCAACATTGAAATCCGGCCTGTAGGGCTTCACTATTTTCACGAGTTTTCTCAGGGCTTCTTTAAAGGGCCCCTCGTAGAGAGTCTCCGAATGCACTATGAATGGGAGATAAAATATCCCGCGCCTGTTCTTGACCTCTACCGTCCCATGGAAGACCCTCGTTATCTTGTAGGTCCCCTTTTTCGTCTTGCGAAAGACGATCATGAAGGGCGCCCCAAATTTAAAACTCAGAGGTATGAATGGATTGGGGATATCGCTCTCGGAAAGGAACACCGTGGTGCTCCTTTTGTTTTTCTTTCTGCCAGAGCTGGACCTCTCGAGCGGGAGATTTCTTTTGGATTTGCTCATTTTTTCCGGCTCCATTCCACGTATCTCCTCAGCCACTCTTTATCCTTGCGTTTTTCCCATACTTCTTCTTGAATCTCCTTAACCATCTTCGCCGACAAACCGGTCTTTGCAGCAATGGCATCGACATCGCGGGTTTTCGGTGGTGTAAATGCGTCATAGATGTGGAAGATGGATTTGAAACCGGCCTTATACAGGCGCCTCGCCACAACCCGGTTCATGTTTTTAAGCTCAAGCAGATCCGACTCGAGCAGATCCTCCCGGACGCCATGCCTCAGCCTCCGCTCCAGCGTCTCGGCTTGGGCGGAAATCTCCTCCAATCCCATGTCCCTCGCTATTCTGAAGATAGCGTTCATCTTCTCTGCAGCGTCGTTTGCCAGAGTCACCACATCTGCATCGTGGCGCACGAGTTTGCTCTTGGATGTAGAGATTATTGCGTCGAGCGGAGCTTCATCGATCCACTTCTTGAGCGCCCTTACGCATTCTGTAACCTCGCTCCTTCCAAGTGCCCAGCTGCACTCGAGAGCCAGTTTCAGCAGCTCCTGATCCACTCGCTGGCGACCTTTCAGCCTCTCAAGCCTTTTCCTGATCATTTCCTCCTGAGCCGACTCCAGTCCCAGCTCGGCCATCAGCTTCCCCCTCCCAGTAAGCAGAATCTTCCCATCCTGGAGGGAGAGAAGCCCCTTCTCTTCCATCTTCGCCAGTTTTTTCCTGACAGCCGAGTCGAGCGAGAGGGCCCCTCCAGAGCAAATGTGGGCCGCGGTCGCCTGCAGGATTTCAACCACATGCTTCACCAGGGCTTCCTTCCCAACCAGCGGCTTTCGCTGTACAGCGAAGAGAACAGCCTTCTCCAGGGAGGTCTCGAGGCTTTCGCCAAGCGTTTGCGGGCGGACATCTTCCAGCCCACTCGTGAGCAGCTGCCTGGCCTTCTCCGGCTCTTCCGTCACCAGGTACACGTATATGGGAGATCCAGCGCCGCCAGCCCCTGCTTTTCCTATGTAGTCCTCATATGCAAACCTGGTGAGCGGCGATGCCCACCCATCCAGATAGAGAATGACTGCGGCGGAGGGAAGCCCAACCCCAAAGCGGGCGGATGGAGTCGCGGCCACAGCCTGCAGTTGTCCCCGCCGGATCTCAGCTTCAACAATCCTCTTGAACTCAGCCGGGATGCCCGCGTGGTACAACCCAACCCCATGCTCCAGGTACTTCACTAGGCGCTTCGTCAGCTCCGTTTCCTCAACAAAAGGCGGGGGCTCAATTTTTCTAGTTCTTCCAGGAGCACAGAGCAGCTCCGAAGTTTTTTCTGCTGTGTGCCGGTTGCCGAAGAGAAAAAGCACGGTGCCCAGCTTTTTGGCGTGGTCGAAGAGAACCTGGCGCCTTCTCAGTCTTCCGAGAGGTAGTTTCTCCTTCGGCTCCCCGGCGTGCTCCAGGATTATCGAGTTCCCCTCCTTGATCACCACATACTCCCGCCTCGGACGGGCGTGGCCTGTTGAGAACCTGAGTGCCGAAAGCCACTGGGCCAAGGAATCCTCGTTGCCCACGCGGGAAGAAAGTGCGACGATTTTTGCCCTGCTCTCTCTGCGGAGGAGTGTGAGAAAGATGTCTACTCCGGCTCCCCGGTATTCGTCCCCGATGAGGGCGATATCGTCGGCTACCACAAGGGTCCTCTGCTCGACCCACTTCTTCTGCGCGATGAAGGCCATGCGGGCTGTTTCATATGTGGCCAGAACTATGTGAGCCTGTCCCAGCTCGTTGTCTGGGGTGGGGGTGTCACCGTCGACCCGTCTCACCGCGTAGCCTAGGTGGGTTCCAAAGACCTCCTCGAAGAGCTCGTGCTTTTCCCGGTTCACGGTCTTATAGGGCGTCAGGTAGAGGACTCTTCCTCCCGCTTTTATTTCCCTAAAGGCATAGAATTCCGCCAGAAGGGTTTTCCCCTGGTCTGGGCTCGCGTAGATGCAGATGTTTTTCTCAGGTTTCATGAGATCGCGGTGGCTGAAGAACTCGAGCTGGGTTGGGGTGGGCTCCAGGTAGCCGTGGATCTCCATCAGGGTTTTTGCTTCCTCCGGAAGATTTGGGAGAGGCTCGGCCGGACCTTTGTGAAGGCACCAGCGCCCCTCGAAGGTCAGTTCGTATTTTTCCTCCCGCTTCCGTATGAGACCTTCCCGCTGGAGGGCCTTCAGGGCCTTGGCGAGTGTCCCGTGGCTCCCCCCAAAGGCCAGCTTCTCTTCAAGATCGCCCCAGGAGAGTGGTTTTGAAGTCAGCCCAGTTTCCGTGCGGGAGTGCTCAAGGACCTCCAGAATTTTCACCGCAAGTTCCCCGCTGGGAATTCTGGGCTGTGGCATCCACTTAAAGTTAGCCATCGGGGACTTAAAGGCCATTTAGTCGCCTTTGGCGACCACAAGCCCAATCAGCAAGCCCGCGCATTATTATATTGGAGAATATGGTGAGAAGAGCATATCTCTGTGCAAGATGCAGGTACCGGGGAATGAACGGAGTTTGCCCGGCGGCCCCGCAATTTCCCAACCATAGCAGCTGGGCAGGCTTCCTCGCTGACAGGATGAAATGCATCGAAGGGCAGCTGGATTGGACGGAGGAGGACCGCGCGGAGGCCATCAGGGAACTCAGGGAAAACGCGCGGAGACACGAGAAAATCTAGGCGGGCGGTGAGGAGAGTGGATGGGATGAGGGGAAAGTTGGGGAAGAACCACCCGATCGAGTGGGTCGCCCTGCGCATCCTTGAGTACCTGGTGGAAAAATCGCCGGGCTCTTTCAGCCTATATCATCTGATGAAGCTGAGGGGGATGGGATGGCAGAGGCGGGACAGGGTGAGGTGGATAATGGGCAGGATGCTGGAGCTGGGGTGGGTGGAAGTCTCCGGCGGGCTCTACCGGGTAACTTCCGCGGGCGTGAGGGCCTACCTTGAGATCGGGAGGGATGCGCAGGAGTTCATCAGGATCTTCAGGATGAGGGGCTACGCTCCAGCCCTTTTGCCCCTTGAGCCGGAAGCCTTCGAGATAGAGGGAGATGGACTCGATGGAGGGGGTGATGGGTCATGACAGAATACTCGCACTCGAGGCTCACGACATTTGAAAATTGCCCGATGGCCTACAAGCTGAAGTACATTGTGAGGCTGGAGCTGGAGGAGGGTTTTGAGACGGTCGAGGCATTCATGGGCAGCCGGGTCCACGAGGCGCTCAGGCGTCTGTACGAGGATCTGATGCACGAGAAGTTATTGTCGCTTGAGGAGCTCTTAGAGTACTTCCGGAAGATTTGGGAGAAAAACTGGTCGGGCGATGTCAGGGTCATAAAAGAGGGGCTAACGCCGGAGCACTACAGGCTGACGGGGGAGAGGTGCATCAGCGACTACTACAGGCGGTATGCGCCGTTTGACCAGGGGAAAACCTTGGCGCTCGAGCATAAGGTGACGATAAACATAGGGGGTTACAAGCTCAAGGGTTTCATCGACAGGCTCGCGGCGTTCCCGGACGGGCTCTACGAAATCCACGATTACAAGACCTCTAGGACGCTTCCCGCCCAGCCTCAGCTGGACGCCGACCGCCAGCTCGCGCTCTACCAGATCGGGATTCAGCAGCAGTGGGAGGATGTGAGGAGGGTGGACCTTGTGTGGCACTACCTGTTCCACGACAAGGAGCTGAGGTCTAAGAGGACGGAGGAACAGCTGGAGGAGCTGAAGCGGGAGGTGCTTTCTGTGATCCACCAGATAGAGCGGGCTGAGGAGCTTGACGACTTTCCACCGAGGAGGGACTACTGCCAGTGGTGCGAGTTTCAGGGGGTCTGCCCGGAGTGGAGTCATGAGCGCAGGGTTCTGGAGCTGCCGAGGAATGAGTTCATGAAGGAGCCGGGGGTGAGGCTTGTGGATCAGTATGCGGAGGTGAAGAGAAAGGCTGCTGAACTGGCAGAGCTGGAGAAGAAGCTGAGGGAGGCGATCGTGGCCTATGCCAAGAGGGAGGGGGTGACCTCCATCAGGGGGAGCAACTGCCGCCTTTACGTGAGAATCGAGAAGAGTGAGAAGTTTCCGGGCGCCCGCGAGGAGGGGAGGGAGGAGCTGGAGGAGGTGATCAAGGAGGCGGGGAGGTGGGAGGAGGTTTCAATGCTTGACGTCAGGGCTCTGGCGGGAGTGGTGAGGAGGGCGGAGTGGCCGGCAGAACTCCTGGAGAAGCTGAGGCCGTTTCAGCGGCTTGAGGAGTCGGTTCAGCTGAGGCTCGGGAAGCTGAAGGAGGAAGAGTGATAAAATTGTTCACGCGTCAACTTTTTTCAGCCTCTGCTTATTACCCCTCGCAGAGAGTCGAGCGGGTGATTCCGAGGGCGAAATCAAGGAGGGTCGGAAATGAGAGCGGGCGAGATCTATGTCTTAGATAATGATGAGGTCCTTCCGCAGGTGGAGAAGGTAGCGGACGAGGAGCTGGAGAAGAAGAGGAGGGAATATGTTTTTTGTCAGCCACCCAGGCTGAAGCCGGCTAGGATCGATGACCTCAGGGGGATGTCCCACATAGTTGAGGAGATAAAAAAATTCATCGCTTTTCTGAGAGATTATCAGAAGTTCAAAAATTTGGGTGTGCGGATCCAGCCGGGAATTTTACTCTACGGGCCTCCCGGGACAGGGAAGACGCTCACAGCGAGGGTGATTGCCACGGAGTCCGGTGTGAAGCTCATAGATGCCGGAGGGTTCCCGAAGGGGGGGAGCAACTGGACGGCTGGCGACATACACTCGCTTTTCTCCCTTGCAAGGGAGCTCCACGCCCAGACGATGAAGCCGGTCATCATATACTTCGACGAGTTTGACACGGTTTGCCCGCGGGTGAGGAGATATATGTCGGAGGCTTCTGCAGCTCTCATGGCGGAACTGGATGGGATAGGTGGAAAGCCGGAAGGCATTTTTGTGGTTGCGGCGGCCAACTCCCTCGATGTCGATAGGGCGCTCCTGCGGGCCGGCAGACTTGGTTATCAGATTAACTACCATCCGCCCCCATGGACCGGCAAGCGGGACATCCTCCAGTATTATCTTGAAAAGAAGCCTCACGGGCCCATTGATGTGGAGGGCCTGGCGAAAATAATGCCTGAAGACATGACTCCGGCGGAGATCGAGGAGCTCGTTGAGCAGGCGTACGTGGATGCTTCCTTGAGTTTGCCCGAGGCCAGGTTGACAGAAGCAGCCTTGATTACACAGCTTCTCACGAGCGTGCTGGGTCCAAAACACAGCGCATGGCCAAGCGAGAGTGAGCGCTATAGGGCATGCGTTCACGAGGCGGGGCATGTTATTGCTGGGGAGCTGCTCGGGTGTTCAGCTAAGCTAGTGGTCGTGTTGAAAAATGGATACGACAGAGGAGCGACACTTTTCGACTCCTCAGAGGAGAATTCACCGACCCCGACACAGATGGAGACCAAGCTGGCGGCCACCTTCGGCGGGGAAATTGCCGAGGAGCTGGTCTTCGGTGAGAGGAGCTTTGGAGGAGCCGAGGATGTGAAGGAGGCGACCGAGCTTTCAATAAAGCTTGTGGCGCGATGGGCCAAGAAGCAAAACTACTGGGAGGTGTACCCCGGGGGGAACGATATAGGGAGAAGTGTGCTTTCTCCGCTGAACGATGACGAAAGAGGGATCATCTATGCGGAAGCGCGGAGGTTGAGGGAGCGGTGCTACCGGCGGGCGGAGGAAATCCTGGCGGGATTCGGGAAGGAGGGCGTCGAGCACCTGGCCAAGCTGATATTCGAGCGGGAGTTTCTGCTGGGGGAGGATGTGAGGCGGGCTGTGGCCGAGGCTGAGACAAGTGGTCGTGAATGAGGAAAGTCCTGGCAAGCGATGGCACGCGCTCACATTTCCTTCCAGACGCCGGCGAGCGGGTCTATCGTCCCAACCAGCTTGCCTCCCCTGAACACCCTGACCTGGCGATCCCCCTCTGAGACAACGATCCCCGTGGCCTGGGTCACTTTTGTTGCCCTGGCGACGGCCCGGTGGCGCGTTCCCAAGCCGGAGGGAATGTCTATCTCAGCCTCCTCAGCGCGGATGTACCTGTCGGCGCCCACTATCAGGCCCTTTGAATCGACCACGAAGGTCCCCTCGCATGGCATCGCGTACCTCTTTATGAGGTACCAGTTTCTGCGATCGAGCACTGAAATCGAGTACCCTTTGAAGGGGTTGATGCCTATCTGGTGTGAGATCTCCATCACCCGTTCGGCGTCCCCGACAGTGAATGATGTTCCCACTGGCCTCCCGTCGATCCCCTCCCGCCCCAACTGGATGCAAATCTCGATGACGGCCTCCGCCACGTGGTCCAGCCCTGCGAGTCCAGGAGCCTCTGGCCCGGGAACCCTGCAGACGAAGAGGGTGTCGGCCTCAGCCCCCGGCCTTTCCCCTATCAGGCACACAAGCATCTCACCTGTCGACAGCATCCCCTCTCTCCTAGCGTTTGCGATTGCCTGTTGGAGCTGGGAAATGCGCGTGCCCTGGGGAAGGCGAACGACCATCGCGCCATTGGACCTGAGTTCTTCGTAGGTGGTGGGGTTCAGCGTGGCCGCGATCACTTTCAGGTTCTTTGGAGCGATCAAGCGTATGGCGCGGTAAGTCTTCCCGCTCTCCGTCGATGTTAAAATGGCGTCGGCCCCTATCTCGGCGGCGGTTTTGGCGGCGAGGGAGGCAAGGATGTCGGTTAGATTCATGCGATCACGGGGAGCAATTCGGAGATATGTGCGATTCGAAATATTTGAGATTTTTGGTTTCAATCGGCGATGGGCGTACAATACCTCTGATGAGCTAACAAAATCACGGGGAGGATGGATGGAAGCTGACTTCAAAGGGTGCGGAGGAAGGAGTAGCCCCAGCAGAGTAATGATTTCTTCCGGCCAGCACCTTGTAGAAACCTGATTTTAGTGTAGAAAATTCTCTGTGCACTTGTTTTACCAGCAGCTAGTCCCGCCCGAAAAGCTTCCGGCTCTAGAGGCGATAATTCAGAAGATACAGAAGAAGGCCCAATAAATAATAATGTTCAAGAGCGTTAGAGGGGCACCAATTTTCAAGAACTCAAGGAATGTCAGGGTGTCTCCAGATCTCTTTTCCGCCCCCTGAATGATTATCACATTGCTCGCAGCCCCGAGGATAGTGAGATTTCCAGCGATAGTGCTTCCAGCCGCCAGCGCCATCAGCGCCGATGTTGTGGCCCCCGCCCTCACCAGCATTGGGAGATAGAGGGCAACCAGCGGTACATTTGAAATCAGCTGGCTCAGAAGTACACTGACAGCAAGCACCATTGGAACAGATGTTATCTCAATGCCTGCGCCGGTGATCAGCGATTGGAAAAACCCCGATCTCCAGACGCTCTCCATCAACACAAACATCGCTGCAAAAAAGACAAGCGTGTGCCAGTCTACCTTTTTGATCACCTCTAACCTTCTTGAGCTTAAGATGAGGATCGGGAGAGCAGAAATCAGAGCAATGTAGACCAGTTTGAAATCAACCTGTATACCCAGAGCCGCCATAGCAATTTTCGCTACCACCAAGGTTATTAGCAGTACCAGAGAGACCCTGCAAAGCCACGCGAGTTTTTTATCCCTGATGGGCTCCTGAGAGTGGGCGAGCGGCGTCTTGTGAAAGTGCTTTTGGTAGAAGAGCTTCAGCAGGAGATATGCGAGGAGGAGATTGATGAGAGTCGGTAGCAGGAGATATTGGAAGAATGTTACGAATGGGTTGGAGATATTTCCGTTCACCGCCACTAGGAGATTCTGTGGATTTCCAATTGGGCTCATCGTGCTCCCTATGGTCACTGCGAAAGCCAGGGTCAAGAGGAGAAGCTTTGGCGGTATACAATGATGCCTCGCCAGAAGCAGAACCACAGGCACACCAACTATCGCCACCGTATCGTTCATGAGAAATGCTGACATCGCCCCAAATCCAAAGAGAAGAAGCAGCACAAGGTGATCCACAGATCTCGCTTTCCTGAAGAACCTATAGGCGAGGTGGGCCAAATAACCGCTTTCCTCGAGAGCACTTCCCACGACAAACATCCCGAAAAGGAATAGCATGACATCCAGGTTGATGGACTTCAGCGCATCAATGGGATGAATCTGTCCGGTCATCAGGACAGCAATGGCCCCAACCATCATCGACTGCCACATCTGAATTTTAATATGCCCGATTCGTCTGGTGGCTATCAGAGCAAAAACTATGCCAAGGATTATTATCGGGATCGGAATCATATTGCTCTCCCTAAATGTGTGGCTCATATATACATGAGTTTTGTGTGCATCCGGCCGTTTCAAAATTTTATGCGCGGCCCATTTTCTGAGGAAATAGCATTCGCCGCAGGCCAGAGTTCAACCAACAAAGAGGTGAACTGAAATTCATTCAATTGATTGGTAAAGCGTGGCATGGAAGCCATTGATCTATGTTAGTGACACCTTTCAGGAATGGATGGTGAGGTTTGATGAGTAGGTTGTGAAAGTAACCGTTGGTGTGAATCCAAGTCTTGAGTGACTGGCAGTGCTCATGAAGAAGTACCCAGAGATTGAAGCTGGAAAATTGGACACATGGAGCCGCCGGTGGGGATTGAACCCACGACCTATCGCTTACAAGGCGATCGCTCTACCGGCTGAGCTACGGCGGCCCAAAAATAAATATACATCTCTCTTTATTTCCTTGCTCCCTTAACGATATCTTCTATCGCTGCCCGCTGGTCCTTTGCGCAAACGATCCCTGAAGCCAGCAGAACTCCGGCACTCCCGAGCTCCAAGGCCCTTCGCACATCATCACCCGACACAATTCCCGCACCACAGAGAACATCGACTCTGGGGTTGATCTTCCTGACGGCCTCAACCGAGCCGCTCACAACTTCTGGTCTGGCCTTTGAAACAGGAATGCCGGTGCCTATGAGTTCTGGAGGTTCGACAGCCACCATCTCTGGGTCGAGCGCCGCAAGCCTCCTGCTTTCCTCAACATCCGCCGCACAGGCAAGCGTCAGAAGATCCAAAGATTTTAAAATCTCGATTGTTTTTTTTGCCTGCTCCAGCGGAATTTTGTGCTCGGCGTGGTTCAAAAGCGTTCCGACCGCCCCAGCCTCTTTCAAGGCGTAAGGCGTCACCCACCCAGTGTTTTTACCTGGAACTGCGGGATCTGCATGCTGGGCTAAAACAGGGATCTCCACCTCTTTAGCAATGGACGCAATGTCCACAGCTTGGGGGCAAACCGCTACCGTCACCCCATACTCCTTTCCGACTTCCTGGATCAACTTGGCCAGCTGAATCGCCCTCTTTCCAGTTGCTTCACTGTAGGTCTTGAAATTCACAACAATGGCGGGAATATTCAATCTCATCCAATCAAACTTTATTTTATCTCCAATCTTAAATTGATTTGGTGGCGATAATTTTTGAAAGCCGAGAGTATTTACAATAAAAAATCAAGTTTTGATTATGCGGAGGTTATTGGCAGCAATGTTCATGATGTCCCTGGCCATGGGCGCCACTGGGCTTGCTCTCCCAATTTATGCAGGGGAAATCGGCGCCACCTACACTGAGATAGGATTGATCGGAGTAACCTATGTGATTTTCGACGCAATTTTCTCAATCCCCGCAGGAATTCTTGGGGACAGAAAAGGATGCAAAGGGGTTTTGATCCTGGGATTTTTCTTGACTTCTGCGGTTATGGCCACTTATTCTCTTGCCCGGACAATTTCAACGATTCTAATGCTTAGGCTGATTCAGGGAGCGACAGAAGCGCCCATCTGGACAAACGCTCAGGCGGCCATTGCTGGATTGTCTAAATCAGAAAGGCGGGGAGAGGCGATAGGTCTATTCGGAGCTTCCTGGGGGATTGGATTTGGAGTGGGGCCTGCTCTCGGTGGATTTCTCTATGCTACTATTGGTCCAAATCTCACATTCTTCTTCAGCGGGCTGTTGGCGCTGGTGGCCTCGGCAATTCTTCTGGCGACACCTCTTCCTGCTCCTGTTCTCTCGAAGAGAAGACCACCGATTTCATCGCTTCTCCCCATGTGCTTTTCCGCCGTTGTTTATGTGGGAATCTTGGCGATAATCTACACGATTTTGCCCGTTTATGCATATGCAAAGTTCAACCTTTCGGAATTTCAGGTGGGAGTTCTCATCACCATCTTCTCAACCCTGAGAGGTATTCTCTTCATACCTCTCGGAAAGCTTTCTGACAGGGTTTCTCCAAGAGCTGTGGTTTTCGCTGGGATTGTTGGTGCGGCCTTGGCTTCTGCTGCAATAGCATTTGCCCCAAACGTGGAGACACTAGCTGCCGCTCTTCTTGGCCTGGGGGTGGCGGAGGGTGCAACCTACCCAGCGGTCGCCAGCAAAATCTCGAAAACTGGAGGAACTGGAAACTATGGGTATGTGCTTGGGGTTTTCAATGCTATTGCAATGGTTGGCTGGGGTGTATTTCCTGGTTTAGGAGGGGCGCTGGCTGATCTCTCTGGCCCCTCTGCGCCGTTTCTCATGTGTTTTGCTTTTGGCGTTGTTTCAGCTTTCCTTCTCCTCCCATTTCTTAAAAAATAGTGCCGGGGGCGAGGATCGAACTCGCGACCTCAGGATTTCTCACATCATCTCGTGAATCAGCACTCATAACAGTTGATGTTATGAGTCCTGCGCTCTAACCAGCTGAGCTACCCCGGCCAATCAAACTTTTCTTCCCCATCTTAAATTTGTTGCCGCACATCCTCTAGACAAACCACTACCAAAATGAGGATTTTTGTTGCAGGAGTGCGCGGCCGTGCATAGTCCATCAAAGATTTTTTTGAGAATTCAGCAGATGTGCTGGCAGACGAGCTCCATTTTAGTGAGCGTTTTATAAACAGCCCACTTAGTTTCTTTGATGAAAGAAGTCATAGAGAAGATTCCTGAGATCGACAGGAAAACGAGAGATTTGAATCTTTCACCGGAAGATCTCGCCCAGATGATCGACCACACGAAGCTCACCCCCTACAAGGCCACAGAGTCGATAGAAAAGCTGTGCAACGAGGCGAAACTCTACAACTTCCGCTGCATCTGCGTCAACCCGTACTTCACAAAATTCTGCGCCCAGAAGCTCTCGGGGACAGGAATAGAAATCGCCACGGTGGTCGGATTTCCGCTGGGCCAGGCAACCCCGGAGGTCAAGGCCCTCGAGGCAAAAAAAGCCGTGGAAGATGGGGCGACTGAGATAGACATGGTCATGAATGTCGCGGCCTTCAAGGACAAAAACTATGAAGTGGTTAAAGAAGATATCGAGGGGGTTGTTGAGGCCAGCGGCGTTCCCGTCAAAGTAATCCTGGAGACCGGCTATCTCACCTATGAAGAGATAGTCAAGGCCTGTGAAATCGTGATGGAAGCCGGGGCCCACTTTGTGAAAACTTCAACTGGATTTGGCCCCCTTGGAGCCAACATCCCCCACGTCTACCTCATGAGAAGGACAGTTGGAGAAAAATTTGGTGTGAAGGCGGCCGGGGGTGTGGAAAACTTTAGGGATGCTCTCAGGATGGTTGCAGCGGGAGCAAACAGAATCGGTACCAGCTCCGGGGTAAAGATAATCGACACCTATTCCTGGGCAAGGCACACCGACTGGTACATTGATGAAATTCCGTGCAGGCTCTGCCCAAGCAGAAAGGCGACTTTTGGAAAAATGCCGGAAAATGTCTTCCAGTACTACAAGACTAGGTGCGTCGATTGCATCTTTAAAGAGTTCAACCGATTCTATGAATGAGGTGAAAAATGCTTCTCAGGGTTAATCTTTCAACTGGGAAAATCTCCGAAGAGGAAATCCCCGAGGAAATCCTAAGGAATTTTGTTGGAGGGAGGGGGCTGGGCGTCAAAATCCTAACGGATGAAGTAGATCCAAAGGTAGATCCACTCTCAGAAAAGAATAAGATCATTTTTGCCGTTGGGCCGCTCACGAGAACTGCCGCACCCACTTCCGGGAGATATGAAGTCATTTTTAAATCTCCTTTAACAGGGACAATATGCAATTCAAACTCCGGCGGTCACTTCGCGCCGGCTCTCAGAGGCCTCGGATATTACGCGGTAGTTTTTGAAGGGGCGAGTAAGGATCCCGTCTACCTCTGGGCGACTGAGGGAAAGGCGGAACTCAGAGATGCTTCCAAAGTTTGGGGGAAGGACACCGAGGAGACCACAAAAGCCCTTCTTGAGGAAACCGACAAAAGGGCCAGGGTTGCGTGCATAGGCCCTGCGGGCGAGCGTCTGGCGAGGATTGCTGCAATAATCAACGATGAACATCGGGCGGCTGGAAGGGGCGGCGGTGGGGCGGTAATGGGGTCAAAAAAACTCAAAGCTGTTGTCCTGTTGGGAAACAAAAGACCTGAGATAAAGAATGAAGCCAGGTTCAATGAAATAGTGAAGAGATGTTTGGTCACCATAGACAAAAACCCCCTGACGAAAGATGCCCTGAAAATTTTTGGAACAAATGCCCTTGTCTCGATCATCAATGAGCTGGGGATGTTTCCCACGAGAAATTTCCAGGAAGGCTATTTTGAGGAAGCAGATGGCATCTGCGGAACGAAATATCTGGAGAGAATTTTTGTCCAGGGCTATGCCTGCTATGGGTGCCCAATAGGATGCGGCAGAATCACAAGGGCGGATGGGGAGGAGGGTGGCGGTCCAGAATATGAAAGTGTGTGGTCTCTGGGCGCTGCATGTGGCGTGAGCAATTTAGAGGACATCGCCAAGGCAAATTACCTTTGCAACAAGCTTGGGCTTGACACGATATCAATTGGGTCAACGATAGCCTGCGCGATGGAGCTATCTGAAAGAGGGTATCTGTCAGAGAGGCTCAGGTTTGGAGATTCAAAGAAGGTCATAGAGCTAGTGAGGATGACGGGGATGAGAGAGGGGCTGGGAAATGAACTGGCAGAGGGATCAAAAAGGCTTGCCTCAAAATATGGGCACCCTGAGCTGGCTATGCAGGTGAAAGGGCTGGAGATTCCCGCCTATGACCCAAGGGGAGTTCAGGGTCACGCTCTGGGTTATGCCACTTCTAACAGGGGCGGGTGCCATCTTCGAGCATACATGATCGGGCCGGAAGTCTTGGGCATACCAGCGATGGTAGACAGGTTCAACCCCGATGGGAAGGCCCCAATAGTTAAGCTTCTCCAAGATGTTTCCGCTGCAGTCGACTCCCTCATCTTGTGCAGGTTCAGCCAGTTTGCCCTCACCATAGAAGAATATTCCGCCCTCCTCTCCGCGGCGGTCGGGAAGGAGTACACGCCGGAGGATTTCAAAAAAGTGGGAGAGAGGATCTGGAACCTGGAGAGGCTCTTCAATGTCCGGGCGGGATTCACGCGAGCAGATGATACACTTCCTTCAAGATTTCTTAATGAACCCTTGAAGGAGGGGAATTCCCGGGGAAGAGTGGTTCAACTGGAGAAGATGTTGGATGAATACTACAGGGTCAGGGGATGGACGTCAGAGGGAATCCCCACCGAGGCCAAGCTCAGGGAACTCGGGCTGATGTGAAAGTTACAGCCCCATGGTCGAGAGAATAGTTTCCTTGAGCCCCGCAAAATAGAGGATGCACGGGAGCAGGATACAGCCCATCGCGTGGGTTCTTTTTACTCCAACCAGCGGCGGTAGCAGCCCAACAGCAGTTGAGACACCGAAGACCACCAGCCCCCAAGGGCCTGAGATGACCAGGACAATCACCATCACCAGGATGAGAATCGATATGCAGAGCTTTCGGTAGGGGATGCCATCCATGTGTCCTGCCACCCATCTGGAGATCTTCAACCCCAAGATTGCTGCAATGCCTCCAGCTAAAAGGGCGATTCCAACTAGCACGAGGAGCTCGGTCATTCCAACTTCCACCAGCTGCCCTACCGCCACAGCGGCCCCACTCCTCGCCTTCCCAATCGCATAAAGGGCCACAAATGAAAAGAGGGCTTTTGAGGTGTTAACGCTGCTCACGGCCGTCAAAAATTCTTCAACCCCTCCTCCGCCGGTTGCCGTCTGGGCGAGAACAGTCCCCTGAGATGGGCCAATGCCAGGGATTATTCCAGTGATGGCCCCAGCCGCAGTGCCGGCGCAGAGGGGAGTCATCATGCTTTTGATTGGAGTCTTCTCCTCCTCAAAATATTGCTCAGGGAGTGATGTTTTTTCCAGGATGCTTGGGAGCAGAACACTCGCGCCGAAAAGCCCAGAAAGGAGTGGCATCAAGGCTGCATCTCCTGAGAGCAGGTTTCCATCCAAGGTGAGGAGCCCGAGGAGACCAGAAAGGAAGAAAATGGCCAGACCCCACGCAACCTTGTTTTTCGATTTTTCAAGGGCAAGCATCACACCGATGACACCGATCAAAAGCCAGTGCATGTTCGGCTGCAGCAGTTCATACGCCGGCCCAACCACGAGGAGAAATGGAAAGAGGAGGAGAGCGCCAAGGAGAAGCCCCCCAAGACATCCAAAAATTGATAGCTTCACGGCGTGATGCCCCCGGCCCTCGAGGAGGAGTCTGTGGGCGGGGAGAACAGAGAGGGCAGTACCTTCGTCTGGGACGCCCAGGAAAGTTGATGGAATGTAGCTGATGAAAACATTGGTTATCGACATCGTCACTATCGCCACCGCTACCTCCATCGAGCCACTTCCGGCCGCCATCATCACCAGCAACGGTGTGAGGTTGTTGACGTGGAGTCCTGGGATGAGCCCTGTGATTAGTCCAAGCCCTATGCCGGCCAGGGCGAAAGCCAGCAACTCCAGCATCTATGCCGCCTCTATCAACCTTATGCCAAGAGACGATGTTACCTTGAGCTCCAGCTCATTCTCGTATACTTGTAACCAGCCGCTTGCGATGATGAAATCGCCGGTGTGGATTTCCGGGATACCATTCTGGGCTATTGAGCGGGGAATGTAGACAGGGAGCTTTGCACCATTTTCCTGGATGGTGAGCAGAAGATTCCCCTTTCCAACGACTTCCTTCTTTGAAATCCCCCCGAAGACTTTTGCAGGCCCGCCAGCATTTTCCCTCCCCAGCTGCGATGGAGAGACGGGAGCCGTGTGAACGATTTTTATGTTTTTTGTACTCTTCGGAAGTATCTCCAGCTCTCCGTTGTAAACGGTGATTTCTCCCCTCACCTCAACGATGTCCAGGAGCTCAATGGCTTCCCCGAGTTCAGATCTGGTTTTTGAGAAGATGGGAACGCTAATGATCCCTCCAGAGTCATCTTGGATCTTCAGGAAGAGGTGGCCGTCGCGGCTTTCTCTGATGTCAACCACTTTCCCCGAGATCGCAACTTCTGTGCCGACGAAGGTGTTGTCGATGGCTGAAATCTGGGTGACCCTTGGCCTGGCTGAAGCCTCTGCCACATAGACCATGGTTATTCCCACAAGGGAGCAAAGGAGACTCAATCTCTTCATCAGATGCTCGTCCATTTTTCCCGCCAAAGTTTTGTGAGGAGCTCATTTATAAAGGGAGAAAATCCCGAGTTTTTCAGATTTTGTTGCGGGGTTCCTCAAACAGACTGGTGGTGGAAGACTGGGGTTTGTAGTAGCAAATTTTCAGCTCTTCATCGTAGACCTTCGGCTCTGGGAGCTTTCTCGCCTCCTCAGGGGTCAATCCATCTATTCTCCTCCACCCGTGCATGACGGCATTTGCCCTGAGACCCAAATCAACTTTCCTGAGCAGGCAGGTGGTATCCTCCTGAATTCTTCTGACCTTTTTTAGGGTACACGAGATGTCCTCTTGAACTTTCTGCATCTTTCTGAGCATACATGTTGTGTCCTCTTGAACTCTCCTCATGTCTTCCTGAACCTTATGCATCTTTCTGAGCATACATGTTGTGTCTTCTTGGACCTTTTTCACCTCGCAGAGGACTGATTCAATCCTAGAGAGAATCTGGTGGGTCTGCCGGTTGCTCAAAATAACCGTGACAATTATCGGCAGAGTAATCGCCCCAAAGGCCTGGAGGATGTCCATCAATACCATCTTTCCTTCACCTCCTATTTCTGCTTTTCCCGTCAAAGTTTTGTGAGGGGCCTGCTTATAAAGAAGAAAAAAGGACTTGAGATTAAAGCTGTCGAAGGGGAGAGAGGAAGGTGATGAAAGTCTGGGCGATAATCCCGGTGAAGAGGCTTGAAAATGCTAAATCAGGCCTCCGGCGGGCCATGAAAGATGAGGCTCGGCGGAGGCTCGTGCTTGCAATGCTTTCCGATGTCATCCACGCCTGCAAGGGGTGCAGGGGTGTAGAAGAGATACTCGTGATATCGCCGGATGAAATTGTGCTGGAATTTGCGGAAAAAAATGGAGTGCACCCCCTGAAGGAGCCGGGGTTAGGGCTGAATGAGGCGATAAAGTTTGCCGTTAGGTATGCGGAGAGGAATGGGGCACAGGGGGTTTTAATTTTGCCAGCAGACCTGCCCCTTCTCAGAACCGCTGATCTAGAGCAGGTAATCTCGATGGGCGGAGAGGGAGGTGCAGTGATCGCTCCTTCAAAGGCCAATGGGACAAATGCTCTCTTCCTCTCCCCGCCGAGCTGCATTGAGCCAAGGTTTGGTGGTGAAAGTTTTCTAAAACATCTTCGGGAGGCGGAGCACAGAGGAATCGATGTGAAAATCTACAATTCGCCAACAGTAGCCCTAGATGTGGATTCCCCAGAGGATCTTCAGGTGGTGGAAGTGAAGGGCAGCGGAACTGAAACAGCCAAGGTGATATCTTCGATGAAAGATTTAACCGAATGAAGCGATGTTATTTGGTGGCAAGGTGAGAGGCCAGCTGAGCCTAGAGTTCATGGTTGTGTTCACGGGGATGCTTCTAATAGTTGCAAGCGTCACTTACCCCCTTTATAATCAGGCTAAGGAAGAGGCAGAGAAACTCACAAAGCTCTCTGAGGCCAAGGAAGCCCTCAACACAATCGTGAACGCGGTCAACATGGTTTATGCGGGAGGACCGGGCTCGAGGCAAACTGTTGATTATTGGCTTCCGAGAGGGGTTTTACATCTATACCTCACTGTTGATAGAGATGGGATAGCGGTCCCAAATAAAAGCGTAGCAAAAAATGGTCGCTTGGACGCACAGATATTCTTTGATTTTGATGGAAATGGTGAGTGGGACAACACTTGGGACTCGGTGGTCCTAGCAGACACCCTTCTCCCCAGCCGGTGGTTTGAAAATGGTAGCCAAAGGAATGACAATTGGGTTAATGAAAATGCTGTTCATCCCCAGGACTGGAACTTCCTCATAAACTCCTCTTCCAGAACCCACCACAGGACCACCTTCGAGTACTTCTGTGGGCCAATTTCCTATAGCGGAGAGTTGCTGGCACTGTGGAATCTAAGTCAAATCCATGAAAATGAACTTGAGACAACGCTGTTCGGTATCCCACTTGAGGTGGAAGCTGAGAACCACGGGTCCACAATTCATGCTGAGCTGGAGTTCGGAAGCGGTGAGCAGGAGGGCACTGGGACAAACTTCACCCTCTCGATCACCGATAGCGGAATAACTGTGAAGGTTATAGTGACCGCACCAACCGTCGAGATCAGATACTGGGCATCCTTCCTGACCCCACCTTTCAAGAAGCAAATTCTCATTTCCGATGTGATAATGGAGAGTGTGTGAGATGCGTGGGCAGACGGCAGTTGAGTACATGATTCTCTTTTCCACTGCCATGCTGATCCTGGGAGCAGTAACAGTCGCCCAGATGATCTCGCCGGCCACCGATGCTGCAAATGACGCCCTCTATCTTTCCCAAGCCAGAGGGGCCGTCGACGCCATCGCCGGGGCAATTGATGCTGTTTATTCCAATGGGCCCGGGGCGGTGAAGAGTGTAGGCTTTCAGATGGACACCTCTTGGATCATTGGAATCGACAATCGATGGAACACAGTTTTCATCATTGTTACAACATCTAGGGGCGTGGAAAATGTTGTTGAAAATCTGCGCTATGACTTTGAAAATTTATATTATGCGAGCTGTTCTTCTGGCTACTGGACGGTTGTGGTCGAGTGGTCTGAAGCTGAAATGGAAAACCTGAGGGTAGTTGGTGGCAACCGCCAGATTTACCTGAACATAAAACCAAGGAGGAGATGATTTGAGAACACATCGGGCCGTGGTCGGAAGATTTAAATTCTTGTTCCGCTTGAAGCGGCAGCAAGAAGACGGTTGTAGGGTGGCTGAGAGAGGGTTCTTCTCCATTGATGCGTTTTTCGCCTTCATGCTGGTACTTCTCATCGTCACTTCTTTCACAAGGGTCTATGAAGGGAGGTTGGAGGCGGCGATAGCAGTCGACGCCAAGTTGCAGGCGAGGATGGTTGGGGAGAAGCTTGCAGCCGCCCTGAATGAGACCTATGCAAATCAGGAGAACTTTGAGCTCAGGGTGACATTGCCAGAGAACATTGGGAGCTTTTCCTACAGGGTGAGAATAGACAATGTGAACTGGATGGTGTGGGTGGAGATTTCAGCCTGGGGATCGATCGGGGCACCCATCGTGTTTAACACGGTGAAGGAAGAAAATCTCACGAGGGAAAATTTCATCAAGCCCCTCAGGATTTACTGGGATAATGGGCAGGTGAGGGTGGTGAGCGGATGAGAGGGCAGACGGCTCCAGAGGCATTAATCTTGATCTCTGCGATTCTCCTGAGTGTTGCTTCTCTTGCTTATCTGGGGACCGCGAGCAATGATTCTGCAGTAGCTTTAAGGGTGGTGAGAGATGGCGCCGAGAATATTCTTGCACAGATAGATTTCGATTATGGGTGTTCATCGGAGGTTGAAAGTGTAGAAATCGCGGGCTCAAGAGCCACGGTGTGGGTGGCGGTGAGAGATGCTCCCCCCGGTAGCTTCTCCTGGGACAACTTCAGAGAAAACATTTTGATCAAAGGGCTAAAGGATAACCTCCCAATTTACATCGCAAGGCATGCGGCGAAAGATTACACTGTGGAAGTCTCCGTTAGGAGGGTGTCGAAATGAACGAGAGGGGGCAGGTGTTCACCCTAGACATGTTTTTTGCTTTAACGCTGACGGCCCTCATAGTGAGCTATTCTGGGATGGCGTTTGAGCAGGCGAGGCGGCAGGCGGAGGAGTACTCCTGGAGATATTCTCTTGAGAGGATAGCAAACGATGCTGCTGATGTCCTGGTGAAGACCATTGGAAAACCCGAGAACTGGCACAAGCAGGCGGAGAACCTGAGAATTCTCGGGCTTGCGGAAGAAAATGCAGGATCGCCCGTAGTTGGCACAATCGACATAAGGAAGTTTGGGCAGTTGCGGCGGCTCATGAACGCAGAGAACTGGGATGCCTCGGTGAATGCAGCGGCCGTGGCAGCGATCAAAAAACTCTTTGGGGGATCTGAAAAGTTTGAGATCAGAATTTTAGATGAGAATGGGGCACTTCTTTGGAATGCCTTCCCCAGATGGACGGCAGGGGCTTCATCGGGAGCGGAGAATTCTCTGGATGTGGTGGTGGTGCGCCGTCCAGTTTCGGTGAGGTATGGGTCAACGGTGCGTGCCGACAGCGGGCCAATTTACAAGGCCGCCGGTGGTGTATCTACTGGAGAGTTACTGTTTGAGATTTATCCTGGAGAACTGGAGGCGTTTGACTTTTACATCGTCGTAGTGGGAGTGAAAGAGGGCACAGGAGCAAAGCCAAATCTTAAGATATGGGTGAATGACAATGCTCAAAATGGGGATGCAGGAGAGGGACCAGATGGAAGTCCAGATTATGAATTTAATTATTCTGACTTTCCACAGAGAACCTATCCAAGCCCAGAAGATCCACCAAAAAATCACTTCCAGCATGGGGGAATAGAAAATGACAGCAACATCGAGGCCGAGGACCAGCTTTTCGTTGGAACAAACTTTCTAGGGTTAAAATTCACATCTGGCCCAAACTGGACCATCAGAATTTATGTAGTGGCTCTTCCAGCCTGCTCTGGCTGGGACGATGCATCTATGTTTATCCAGCCGTTGCCAGCCATGCTAGAGGTTAGGATGTGGAGGTGATGAAATGAAAGCCCTAAAAGATGATCGCGGCTTTGTTTTCAGCCTCGATGCAACTCTTGGAATACTCGTGGTCATGATTGTCATGACGGGGGTTGCAAGAGTCGGGGGTTCTGGGCTGATCTATGAGCAGTATGGATATTTGCGGCTGCAGCGCTACGCCAACGATGCTCTTGAAGCTCTCTACAACACCGGTACAATTGAGAACAATGTCTTCACCAGCGTCATTGATAACATCGTCATCTTGATAAACCAGGGAAAGAAATCCCTGGCGGAAAGTCTCGCTGAAAACATGCTCAGGAAAATATTGCCTTCCGACCTTCAATTCAGGCTGAGGATAGGCTCAGAGAATTGCCCGATTCTAGATAATGTCTATCCAACGGCCGGGAATCACCAGAAATGGAGATCTGCGTTTGACAACGCTAAAGAAATAGCAGTTGCCAGCCGCATGCTCATCCTGTATCCCGAAAATGTTGAACCGGTAGCGCTGTATGTGTGGAGGTGGCCGAAGGCATGAGGGGTGATGAAAGGGGTTTTGCATTGAGCGGGTTCGCGCTACTTCTCATCCTTCCCGCCGTTCTCATTGGGGGGACGCTTCTCAGGGTTGCTGCTTTTGGAGCAGAAAGCATCGGGCTTCAGGCGGTGGCGGATAAAGTATTTTATGCAGGAAGGGACATCGAGAGGCTTGTTAGGAAAACATGGGATGAAAACATCCTAGCAGACAATCGGCCAAATGCAAATGCCACGATCTTAGGTATTCAGGAGAACTATCGCAACAATGCTGGAGTAGTAGCCGAAGTGATCCCAACGTGGAAGCTTTGGACGCGGTCGGAAAACAGACCAAATCCTTCTGGGATCAGAGATAGCCGCGCCGGAACTAACTACTGTAAGGTTGCGCGAGGTCGGGGTGACAACTGGTTCTACTACTTTGAGGCATATCAGATGTCAATAGACTACAACGACATCATCCTGCGCGTTTCCAGAGGAGAAAATTTGACGATAACCGTTGTTGGATTTGATCCTGTTGTTAATTGGCCAATCGATGTTTACTATGGTGATATTCTTCTCTGGGATGATGTGAGAAGGGAGAATATTGGACTAAGCACGACAGTTGCCGGAACCATTCAACTAACCGTCGATATTGAGGTTGAGGATGCGCGGGGCGTTGCGAGATATTCTTCTTCACTAAGTTTTTAGAAATCAATCACCTGTAATCGGGTGACCCCTCTCCATCACAACTTTTCCGTCAACTAGAACTTTCCCATCTCGCATGTCTTTAATCATATCTAGATGACTTGAAGCCTTGTTCTTCCCGTGATAGGCCCCGCGGTTGTTCCCAATGGCTATGTGAATGGTGCCAAAGATTTTCTCGTCGATGATGATGCTCCCGCCAGTATACTCTGCCCCGGGATTTGTTCCTATGCCAAATTCTGCGATTCTGTCTTTCTCTCCGGTGTTTGCTTTGAGAAATCTCGCGAAATTCTCCCCGCCCGCCGCTGCCCTGTGCTCCACGACTTTCCCATTCTTAAACCTCAGCTCAAGCCCCCTCACTTTTCCAAAGCCCGGGATGGCAACATTGTCGAAAATTATTTTTCCATTGGCTGAAGTTTCAAGGGGTGCAACAAAGACCTCGCCGGCCGGGACATTCAGCCCAACATCCCCCCGCTTTAGGTCATCTTCAGAAATCTCACCATCATCAACCAATACTGGGCGCTCCTGGATGCTGAAGGTCAGGTCTGTGCCGTCGTCTGCAACGATTCTCACTTCCCTTCTCCCTTTCAGTGCCCTTTCATAAGCCCTGCAGAGGGATTGGACCCTGCCGCTGAAGGTCTGGCGGATGCTCTCGAAGAAGATCTCTCTGAACCTGCTCGGCCTGCACCCGTAGAACCTCCCAGCCTCGGGAACAGGCCACCCAAAATAGGCCCACCTCACCTTCCTCTTGTCTAGGATCTCGTGGAGCTTCTCCCTGATGGGAGCCGTGAGCTTCACCTTCTCCGCGAGGCCGGCCGCCCAGTTTGGGTCTTCCTCCTCCCCGATGAAGATGGAGACATCCACATTTTTGGCGATGGCCTCGGCGAGGGGGCTCATCTCCTTCAGAGAGTCGTCCGGCCTCAGCTGGTAGCTCAGCCTCTGTCTGGCGGAAGAGTAGGAAAGGAAGAGGGTGTGAGCTCCAACCCTCCAGCACTCCTCCTCCACCATCCTCGCAAACCTCTCACAGGTTGGGTCGGTGTAGTTGCAGGTTATCCTTACAGCCTCGTAGCGATCGCCCCTCTTTCCTATCTTCATCGAGTTTCTGACGAAAGCCCTCGCGATTTTCTTCAGCTCCTTGAGGGAAGGTTCAGCCATGTCGATCAGCCTATGTAGCTTGGCTCTTCCTCTCTAGGCTGTGGCAGGGCTGGGAAGCGGGAGGGGAAGGGCCTGGCCTGCTCGAGGAGCTCACCGACATCAATCGAAAGGTCCATCATCAGGCCCAAGGCCTTTAAAACATTTGCCGAAGCCACAGGATCAAGAAGCCCCCCTTCGGTGACTCCCAGGAGGCAGAAGCCGTCAATTCCTCTGAGGGAGGCCAAGGCCGGAAGCAGCCCATTCATCCCAATCACAACTCCCCCCTGTAGGATTCCTATTCCATTTTTCTCCATTTTTTTCACGAGCTCTGGGGTTGTGGCCGCTCCCACCACATCCACCTGCTTCCTTTCATCGGGGGAGAGGACATAGGCAGCCATTGTTCCAACAATCTTTACCCCATACTCCTCGGCCAGGTCGAGGAGTTCACCGGCCAGCACATACTGGCCTCTCGGGGTTGCGGCTTGGGCATCAGCAGAAACCAGGATGAAATCTTTTTTCACCTTTTGCGGTCTTGCATGGTAGAATTCTAACTTCATCATTCTCACATCTCCGGCTTCTGGGAGGGCCCACTCCGGGAAGTGCTCGGAATAGTAAGAGAGGAATTTTTTCGCCTTCAGCTGGTAAATCAGGTAGTCAATCGCAAGCTTCCCGACATTTGCTATTCCTGGGAGGCCGGCCAGCATCACCGGCTGCTTCATGGATGGAACTGCAGTTCTTTCGATCACCGGCATTGTTCTAATCTCTTAGCGGGTGGATTTAAAGTTAAGTGGGAAGAAACTCTTGGTGAAAGGTGGAAATCGGGAATGGAGAAATAAGGATTTTTCCGCTTGCGGCGGAGAGCCTCGGGGTGAGAAGCCTCGCAGTGGCGGTTGAAACAGATGATGTGAAGATCGTTGTGGATCCAGGCTCTGCCCTCGGGCCGAGGTTCAATCTTCCGCCCCATGAAAGGGAGTATTTTGCGCTGGCGTCTTCGAGAAAGAGGATTTTTGCGGCGGCGCGGCAGGCGGATGTTTTGACCATCAGCCACTATCATTTTGACCATTATCTTCCGGGATTTGAGGACTGGACGTGGATTCTGAGTTCGCCGGAACTTGCGGAGGCACTCTACCGGGAAAAGATGATCCTTGCGAAAGATCCAGGGGAGAAGATAAATGTCAGCCAGAGAAGGAGGGGGTACATGTTCTGGAAGATGTGCTCCGAGATAGCCGAGCTTAAAGTTGCAGATGGGAGGAGCTTTGAGTTTGGGAAAACAGAAGTGGAGTTCTCTCCGCCGGTCTTCCACGGGGGCTCCGATGCCCTAGGGTATGTGCTGATGCTGACGGTTAAAGCTCCCGGGTGCATCTTTGTTCATGCTTCAGATGTTCAGGGACCTGTGGATGATGGGGCGCTGAAGCGGATTCTATCGGAGAAGCCGGATGCTGTGATGATTGGGGGCCCGCCGACTTATCTTCGGGGGTTCAAGGTGGGGGAGGAGGAGCTGGAGAGGGCAAGGGAAAACATGAAGAAGTTGGCCGGGGCTGTCAAGCTCCTCATAGTCGATCATCACCTCCTGAGGGACGCAGGCTACATGGAGTTTCTTTTCCCTGTTTTTCAGGAGGCGGATGAGAAGTCTCACAGGGTGATGACGGCGGCTGAGGCCGCGGGGGAGAAGCCGGAGCTTTTGGAGGCTTTCAGGAAGGAGCTTCATGAAGGGAAGCCGGTTCCAAAGGAGTGGTATGAGAGGCTGGAGAGGGGGGAGCTGAAAGAAGCTTTGGGTTTATAATGGTTCAAATCCTGGCGACTTTTTTTCGGAGGGATGTTTGTGCTGGTGTTAGGGAGGGCCCTCATATCTCGTGGAGGTGTTAAGGGGGGACTTAACAGGTCTACCCGTATTGTGTTAAGGGGGGACTTAACACCTGTGTGCTGGTGTTAAGGGGGGACTTACAGGTCTGCCCAGCATCGTGTTAAGGGGGTCTTACATCCGCGCTTAGGGTGTTAAGGGGGGACTTAACAGACCTGTGTTCAAATCCTAGCGAAAGTTCTTCACATAGCAATTTTATGCCCACGAGATGCCATGACCTCATCAGGTGAGGTTTAGCGAGTACAGTTTTCCCAGGCGGTAGCAACGATTACAATCTCGGTATTAAGATTGCCCAGGCAACGGTCCATGTCACTGGTGCGACAGTACTTTCCTCCCCCTCCCCAAAAGCAGGTTAAAGGCGATGGAAGATTGTCCGAGGGTGAGGGAATTGGTTCAACTATCGATTTCATCTTCGGGTGTTCAGATAGCCCCCTGTCTTGAGGAAGCCATTGAGGAAATCATGGCAAAAATAAGGGAAAATGAGGAAAAAATGAACCAGGCAATCAGAGCTCTCCTGAAGCTTCCGGCTATTCAAGGAGAGGGGCTCCAGGAAAACTTCATCAAGAGAAAAATCCCACCCCTCTGCCAGGATGAGCTGAGGGTGGTTGGGGTCGACGGCGGGATGCTTGAGCTGAACCTTCACGGCATCGACATCCTCCTTCTGCGCGCGGTTGCGGTAAAATTTCACTATCTCCGCGGAAAATTGGAGGGCGCAGATTACATCCCGGCTGGCCTCCCGTTGCCAAAAATCGTCGCGACAACAGAACCACTCGATCACCTAGAACTCCAGATGTTAGCAGGGATGGAGCGTCAGCTTACCGAGGTCCAGGTTGCAACCGCCGCTGCAGAAAATTTAGATGCCCTCCTTCTCGATGGCTCTGTGATCCCCCAGTACGTGGAAAGATTTTCGCGCAGATCCTTCCTTTTCACAAAGTACCGCGAGCTTGTTGCAGCATACATATCCCTTTACAAAAAATGTCTGGAGGAGGGAATTCTTCTGGCGGGGGTCGTGAAGGACAGCCGTGGAACGAGGTTTGTAGAGATTTTGAAGGGCAACCTCAAGGAGAGAGATGGAGCGGAGGTCCTAGAGCACTCAAGGGATACGGTTGTCCTAGATAGGCTCCTGGAGGTCGGTGAGAGAACCCCCTGTTTTGCATATAGAGAAGACCCAGCGGGCGCTGTCCTGGAGGATCTCGGGAAATTTGGAGAGAAAGTTTCTGTTGTTTACCTGAAGGTGGCGCCATTTGACAGGCCGACGAGGGTTGAGTTTATCTGGGATGGCGACCCCCCGGGAACGGCCGAGCGCCTATCATCCCTCCTCACCTCTATCTCCTCCCATCACCAGGCTTTCGGCATCCCCACGGTTCTCGTTGAAGCCGACCGCCTCGCGAGGCTGGGGGAGGAAGAGCTGGAGCCGATAATCGGGAGAATAGCAGATGTTGCTGGAGAGGAGGCAATGAAGCTCAGGAGAGAAAGGAGGCCTTTCTAATGGACATCGGGACGATCATCGTCACAGAAAACGGTCCAAGCCCAAAAGGCTTCGGCTTTGTCATCAGGGAAAACGGAGAAAAAATTCCTGTGAGGGCGGGGCAGTTCGTGAAGGTTGAGACCGAGGAGGGAAAAGTTATTGCACTGGTTACAAATCTCGTGAAGACAAATCGCTATTTCATGAGGGCTGAGGCCGTGAAAGAATATGAGAAGGGAGGTAGGGCTCTGAAAGAAATCTTCCCGGTAGACCGCTGGGAATATATGGTTGCAGAGGCCTTGCCCCTCGGCGTTTTCTCGGAGGACGGGATAAAAAGGGTGACTTTCCCTCCATCACCCGGGCAGAAGGTTATGATAGTCGACCAAAAGGAGCTTGAGATTTTCCTAGGTCTTAGGGAAGATGGGGTTGAAATCGGACATCTCAGGCACCATCAACTCCCGGTGAAGCTTGGCCTCACAAAGCTTCTCCAGAAGCACGTGGCGGTTCTGGCGATTTCTGGGGCTGGGAAGTCAAATCTAGCATCGGTGGTAATCGAGGAGCTTTTGAAGAGGAAGCCGGAAGAGGGAAGGCCGGCCGTCGTTGTGGTTGATCCCCATGGAGAGTATAGATATCTTGCGGAGGATGAGGAACTTTCCCCCCAAGTGAGGATTTTGGATGGCCGGAAGATAAAGATTGGCGTACAGGAGCTTAACGCCTACAGCTTCAGGGAATTCCTCCCAGAGATGTCAGAGATGCAGGTGAGGGAGCTGCAGAAGATTCTGGAGAAGCTTCAGGCTAAGGGAAAGGAGTTTGGGCTGGAGGAGATCATTGTTGAGGTGGAGGCCGGGGAGAAGATGCACAATCACCTCAGGCAGGCGCTGGAGGGGTGGCTCTTCGATCTGGCCTCCCTCGGAATTTTCGATGTTCGAGATTTCCCAGAGTGGGGGGAGATGGTCAGAGCTGGGAGAGCAGTGGTAATTGACCTGAGCGGAATCTACAGCCTGAGGAAAAAGCAGATGCTGGTGGCCCACATCGCAAAGAAGCTCTTCTTTTTGAGAAGAAAGGGAAAAATTCCGCCGTTTGTCCTCTGTGTTGAGGAGGCCCATCAGTTTGCGCCTGCGGGGGAGGCCAAGGCAGCCGCCATTTCGAAACCCATCTTGGAGACGATCGGGAGGGAGGGAAGGAAGTTTTATGCGTCCCTCATGCTCATCTCTCAGCGTCCGGTGAGACTATCCACAACCCTCCTCTCCCAGGTAAACACCAACATCATCCTGAGGATGACCAATCCCTACGACCTCGAGCACATAAAGCAGTCTTCAGAGGCGATAACAAAGGAGGTGGCGGAGATGATATCATCTCTTGAGGTTGGAGAGGCTCTCATCGTCGGGGAGGTTGTGAATCACCCAGTTTTCGTGAAGGTCAGAAAGAGGAATGGAGGCGGGGGAGGAAAGTCATTTGAGGAGGTTGCGGCGGAGTTTGAAGCAGGAAAGCCCAATCACAGAGATGAAACCTCTCCAGTGACAGTGCAGAACAGTGAATTTTCGCAGAGCTTTTGAATGGCGTCTGGGGTAAAAATTTTTTGCTGGAGATAATAGCGCAGGATGTCGAGAATATCTATGGCGATAAAATTTACGCTCATGGATGAGTTTCCCCCATTGTTTTTCCATTCAATCATTTTCACGGTTTTCAGGGCCTCGGTCAAAGTGCCCCCGTTGTTTAGGAGGGAGTTGATGGAGGAAGCGAGGGAGAAGGAGAGCTCATGATAGTCCCTCAAGAGTTTTCTGAAGACCCAGCCATCTGACGGCAGCTGTACCTCAATCAGGTTTATGGCGCCGAGGCTCTCTTCGAGCCTTGAGATGAACTCATGATCGAGGGTGATGATGGGAACCTTGAGATGGGAGGCGAGCATCGCCGCCCGGAGATCGGTCAACGGAATCTCTCGATCGGCTTGGAAAAGGAGCCTTCTAGAGATTTCATCCAAGATCTCAGGGAGGTAAACGACTGTGAGTTTGCCATCCCTCACAAGACGGGAGAGAAGGGTGTAGCTGAGGAGCCTTTTTCTGACTTCTATCAACTTGTCCCTGGCGAGCCAGGAGTATGTGGAGGAGCAGATGTAAAAGTCGCCCCAGCTGAAAAGTTTCCTCGCTAGATTGAAGCTTTCGAGGTCGCAGAGAACACTTGCATCGCAGACGGCTCCAGTTCTCATTTTTCCCGCCAAAGTTTTGTGAGGAGCTCATTTATAAAGGGAGAAAAATATGGCTCTGGAATTTTTATCAGATAGCAAGCCTCAAATCACCGAAGAAATTCACGAGAGAACTAGCTTTCTGCTCTTCCACAGTCAACCTTTCTACAAATGCGGGTCCGAATTATTCACACGCATTATGGTCCGTTACAATAGGGCGTTCACCATTTGTGCCGGTTCTGTAAAGCTCCAATTAACACACCCCTTCACCTTCTTTTTTTTCCAAATAGTGAAAACCTTATATATCAACAAAACCCAAAAGTGAAAATGTGGGAGCGATGAAAACTGAGCGCATATACCGAGAGCTGCTTCTGCGCAGCCTAGCTGGCATTTCGAGAACAAAGCAGGGGGAGATTGCCAGTCGCTGTCAGGTCTCTCTTGGCCTAGTGAATAAAACAGTAAAGAAGCTTGAGGAAATTAGTGCCGCTGAAGCCACGAGGAAAGGCGTGCGGGTCCTCTCCCCGGCCAGGCTCCTGAATCTTTGGGCGACCGAGCGCAGGTTGGCACGCGAGATAGTCTCCGCCTTTCGCATCGACCCGTTGCCGGACGAGAGAAACATTCCCCGCAGCGCGACGCTGACTGCTTTCTCCGCTTGGGCTGCAATTGCGAAACGTCGACCGGCCGAGTACTCGCGCATTTATTTTTATATCTGGGATCGTGCGGAGTTTGAGCGCTGGTTGGAGTTCAGAAAATCAAAAATCCGAAAGACCAACCCAAACATTTTTGCACTGCAGGCCGACGACCCGCATCTCCTACAGACTTCAGAGAAGGGGATCGCCCCAGTGCCACAGATCTATGTTGACATTTACTCGATTGACGGGCCAGAAGCGCCACCATACTTACAGGATATGATAAAAGCCTATCCGGAGTTGGGGCTGTGGTAGAATTCTGGCGCGACGAGGCTGTGGAGCGTTCCTGGAGTGTTTTAAAGCGGCTACACAAGCTAGCCGATTTTGTTACGATTGGGGGGTGGGGAGTGTACTTCTGGACGCGCAAGCTCAAGAGCCGCGACATAGACATCTGTCTTGATCAGGACAACTTCTACAAGCTGCAGGCGAATGCCCTCAAACTCGGATTGACCATCAAACGTAACCCACGACTCAAAAAGTTCGAGCTGGTGATGGAGGGCGTGGAGATCGACATTTACACTCCCTTCATGTGCAATCTGGTCATTCCATGCACCGATGTTTTCCGGGAGAATATGGTTTCAAACATCGAGGGCTTCAGGGTCGCTGCACCAGAGGTTCTCCTTTTGCTGAAGGCTCAGGCCGCGGCGGAAAGGTGGGGTTCAGAAAAGGGGATGAAAGACAGAGTTGACATCATTTCACTCCTTGCATTCGCCGACCTGAAGGCTGGAGTGCTGAGAAAACTCGTGAAAAGGTACGACCCGAGCAAAAAGCTCCTTGCGGTCATCGGCAGGACAGTGAGAGAGAGCAGAGCAGAATACAGAGTGGTTGGACTGGCATACGAAAAGGACGGTGTTAAGCTGAAGAGATTTCTGGATGAAGTTATGACGTGAGGGTTGTATCCCACATGAGCTATGGTTCTGGAAGGTTAGTAATCTTCAGTGGCGGTAGAGTAGATTGCATTTCAATGCTATAAATTTGGCATGTGGAAAATCAGCCGCGCTTTCGCATGATAGCATTCACTCAGTGGTGGAGTAAAGTGCGATAGTGTGCTGAAACCTCTCAGAGGTCCATGATTTATTTGGGCTGCGCAAAGTTGATAGGAATGAGCACAATCAAAAGGAAGTACTTGAGAAAAGATGAACTCAGAGAAATGACCAAGGCTCTTCCACCAGAGCTTCAAGAGTTTAGAAACAAGATGGAAGATGTGGAAATCGTTGAGACAGATGAATTCAAGATCATCCTCTCCAATAAGGAGCCCCTCTTGTTACTTCATCAAGGCAAATTTCTGCCCCTTTTAACTTCACCTGCGGCATCAAAAATTCCAAAAGTTGTGGTCGACATGGGAGCCGTCCCTCACATAGCCAATGGTGCCGATATCATGGGCCCGGGGGTTGTTTCGGCCGATGAATCCATTCATGAAGGTGGAACAGTCGTAGTGGTTGATGAAAAGCATGGAAAGACGCTGGCAGTTGGCATAGCTCTAGTCCCAGGAGGGGAGATGAGAGGAAGAAAGGGAAAAGTTGTCGAGAACATTCATCACGTTGGCGACAAAATCTGGAAGCTCCTTCAATCCCTAAAGTCCTAATTCTCTCAGCTTCTGGATCTTTGGCCTCCCCTCTTCATCCCACTCTCGCATCTCATAGTAATCTCTGAGCATTGCCTCCATCTCTGGAACCTTTCCTTGTTGTGGTCCGGAGGTCGTCGGCTCAAGCATCCTTTTGGGAAGGACATCGTCTCTCCTCCTCACACCACATCTTATGTTGAAAAGGCGCTGGATGGTGAAGATCCTCTCGCCGGCCCTCCAAAATTCTTCAATGTTCATCCCCCACCCAGTGATGGCATTGAGAAGCTCAAGCTGTTGGGTGATTCCAAAAGCCTCGCACCCCATGAACTTGCACTGCACAAGGGAATCATAGAGGCAGCAGTGATTCTGATATCCTATTGCATATCTCGCCTTTCCCTCAGCGGTGAAGGGCTTTGGTGGTTCCGACAGCCCCACTTCTGGTTTTAAAATTCTCAAATCTGCCCCCAAAGTATCTCCTCTTTCATGGCACCCTCCTCTGTTTCCGGTAGCATAATTGATTGCCTCAACCCAGCTAGGTCTCCTTGGATCGTGGGCAGGAATTTCAAGCCCTTTCACATGGCACGCGAAATCTTCCGACCCCTTCCCAATCCTTTGGGCAGCCGTCCTCACTCCATCCGCCAGAAGATTTCCTATGCCCCTTCTCTCGGCAATCAGCCTGATCAAACTTAGTAGGGCATCTCCATCTCCCCATTTGATCTCAAGCCCGCCGGTTTCTCTTTTTGTTATCAGCCCCCTCTCGTAGCATTCCATCGCAAACGCCACGACCCCCCCAAGCGAAATCACATCCATTCCCAGCTGGTTCATCAGGTGGTTTGCATACGCTATCTTCTCCAGATCATCTATGAGGAGGTTTGGCCCAATCATCGCCAGACATTCATATTCTGGCCCAGCTCCCTCAAACTCAAATTCCTCAGTCTTCACCCGAACATACCTGTGACAGCCAACCGGGCAGCTGGTGCATGCCATCCCGCTCACAAGGATTTTCTCTGTGAAAACCGGTGGGGAGATCTTCTTTACCCCTTCCCACCATTCTCCCTCCCTCCAGTTTTTAACAGGGACATCGCCCAGCTCCATCCCAACTGGAAGATAGGAGGCAGTACCGTGCATTGAAAGCTCTCGCGTATGTTTTGGGATTTCCCTCCATAGATCTCTGCACAGCAGCTCCAACTTCTCTGGCTCTGCAACCTCGACCTTTTTTTCTCCCCTGACAGCAATGGCCTTGAGATTCTTTGACCCCATTACCGCCCCCATCCCACACCTCCCAGCAACCCCATGACCAAGGTCAGCCACCACACATGCAAATCTCACTAGATTTTTACCGGCTGGGCCTATTGATGCCACCCTCACCTTTTTATCGCCCAGCTCCTCCTTTATCTCCTCCTCTGCTTCATAAGTTGTCTTGCCCCAGAGGTGCGAAGCGCTCTTGATCTCTGCACCCATTTCGTGAATGTAGAGGTAAACTGGCGACTGGGCCCTCCCGGTGATGAGAACTGCATCGTGGCCAGTCATCTTGAACTCTGTCCCCCAGTAGCCGCCGGCGCAGGACTCCCCCCATACGCCTGTCAGCGGAGACCTAGCCGAAATGTTCCACCTCCCACTTCCCGGTACAGGAAATCCAGTTCCCTGAAACGGCCCAACCGAGCACACGAGGAGGTTGTAGGGAGAGAGAGGGTTTGGCGGTGGGTCACATCTGTCAAAAATAAATTTCGCTGCAAGTCCCGCCCCGCCGATGAACATTCTTTCAATGTCTTTTTCAAGCTCTTTCTCAACTATTTTCATCCTGCTTAGGTCCACTTCCAAGATTTTTCCAAAATATCCATAAGATTTGACCTGCATGGGGTCCCTATTAGATTTTTCAACCATCCTAAAACAATTTCCACGGTTGATTTAAATCCCACAAATAAAAGATAAACCGATGAAATCTTGGAGAGTCCTTCCATTGAGGGTTGACAATGCTTTCCTCTCAATGGGAATAGACGAGGCCATCTTAAGGCTGAACGCCGAGGGGAAATCTCCCAACACCCTCCGCTTCTGGCGCTGGCAGCCCTCAGCAGTGTCCATTGGATGTTTTCAGAGCCTGGAGAAGGAAGTGGCGCTAGATGTTGCAAAGAAATACGGTGTGGATGTTGTGAGGCGAATAACCGGTGGCGGGGCAGTCTTTCACGATCACGACGGAGAACTCACATATAGCCTAGTCTGCAGGGAAGAAGAGATGCCAAAAGACATCATAGAGTCATACAAGATCATATGTGGCGGGCTGGTGAACGGTCTGGAAACTCTTGGCCTGAAGGCAGAGTTCAAACCTGTCAACGATGTTCAGGTAGGGGGAAAGAAGATCTCGGGAAGCGCCCAAACCCGTCGCTGGGGCTCAATCCTCCAGCATGGAACAATTCTGATCTCTCCCAACATCAAGATGATGTTTGAGCTCCTGAAGGTTACTCCCGAGAAAATTTCGGACAAGTTCATAGAATCAGTCTTCGAGCGGGTGACGACAATTGAAAAAGCCATCGGGAAAAAACCAAGTTTTGAGGAAGTACGGGCGGTGATGGTTAGAGGGTTTGAAAAAGCGTTGGGCGTAAAGTTTTATGAGGGGGAATTGACTGCTGAAGAGATGGAGCTGGCAGTGGAACTAGCTCGCAAATATTCCTCTGAGGAATGGCTGAAAAGGCGTTGAGAAAGGTTTTTAATCCAGCGCATAATTGCCGATGGGGGATGAAAGATGGAAAAAGTCGAAAGGCCAAAAATTGTTGTTAGGCCTCCAGGACCAAAGGCTAAAGAATTCATTGCTAGAGATCATCGGATAACATCTCCCTCCCTCACGCGGACGGCGCCTCTGGTTGGAGTTGAGGAGGAGGGGGTCTGGATAAAAGACATAGATGGGAACATCTTCCTAGATTTTGGCTCTGGCATCGCCGTCACCAACATCGGCCACAAACACCCAAAAGTTGTGGAGGCGATAAAGCGCCAATCGGAAAAGCTTATTTTCATCAACAGCTGTGATTTCTACACCATCCCCCAGGTTCACCTGATGGAAAAGCTGGCCCAGATAACCCCGGGAAAATTCAAGAAAAGGGTTTTTCTGGGGAATTCTGGGGCAGAAGCAGTTGAGTGTGCATTGAAAATATCCCAGTGGCACACAAGAAACTACTATGTGATCTCTTTCATCGGCGGCTTCCACGGGAGGACCATGGGAGCTCTGCAGCTCACCACAACTTCTGTTGCTGCGAGAAGGCATTACAAGGGGATGATGCCTGGGACCTTCCACGTCCCTTACGCTTACTGCTATCGGTGTCCTTTCAAGCAAGAATACCCCGGGTGCGGCCTCTGGTGCGTGGGGTACATTGAGGAGATCATCTTGAAGAAGGTTGTTCCGCCAGATGATGTTTCCTGTCTTCTGATTGAGCCCATCCAAGGAGCTGGCGGCTACATCGTCCCCCCCGATGAGTATCTCCCGGCGATAGCAAAGTTGTGCAGGGATCATGGAATAATCTTCGTTGCAGATGAGGTTCAGAGTGGCTTCTGCAGGACTGGAAAGTGGTTTGCGTGCGAGCACTGGGGAGTTGAACCAGATATAATCACCCTCTCAAAAGCGATAGCTGCTGGCCTTCCCTGTGGTGCAGCGGTTTCCAGAGCAGAGCTGATGGACTGGGAGCCAGGGGCCCATGAAAACACTCTTGGTGGTAACCCAGTTGTGTGTGAGGCTGCCCTTGCAGCAATAGAAGTTATGGAAACTGAAAAGCTCGACAGAAACGCTGAAAGGGTGGGGGGATACCTCATCCAGAGGTTTAGGGAGTTGGCCGAGGAACACGAGATAATCGGTGATGTCAGAGGGAAAGGGATGATGATCGGAATAGAATTCGTTAAAGACAGAAAAACAAAGGAGGTTGCCACCCAGCTTCGAGATGCTATTCTCCAGAAGGCATTTGAAAAAGGCCTCATCCTTTTGGCTGCGGGCCCGACCTCTCTCAGGCTTGCCCCGCCCCTCATCCTGACAAAGGAGCAGGCGGATGTTGGACTCGAGATATTTGAAGAAGTTCTAAAAGAAGTTGAAAAAGACAAAAAACTTCTCCGGTGACGGAAACGCTAGAAGAGTTAAAACCACTCGCCACCGTCTTCGTCATGGTTTTTGCGGGCGTGGGGCTGAAAGTTCTTTCAAAAAATCCTCATTTCGGGAAGCCTATCCAGAGATTCTTTATCTTTCTGAACAGTTTCGCTATATGGTGTATTCTTCCAGTCGTTGTGTTTTTTTCAATCGCGAGGTTCAGTTCAGCCACAATAGCGGGATTTACAAATGCAGCAATCTTCGCTATCCTTGGATGTTCCGCATGCTTTGTATTTTCAGTGGCTATTTCTCATGTAGCTAGGGATGATAAAATCAAAACAACGGCCTTAGCGCTCAACTCGGCATTCATGAATGTGACCTATCTTGGTTTTCCCGTCGTCTACTCCCTTCTCGGTCCCGCCGCGCTCGGTCCCGCCGCAATATATGCTGTTGGAATAGGTGTGCCCCATGTGATCTTTGGCACTGTCCTCATGTCCTCGGTCACCAAGAAGAAAATCACAGCCAAGGACATAGTGCTGAACATCCTCACATTTCCAGCAGCTTTTGCACTTATAGTCGCCCTTCTTTTTGTTTTCTTAAATGCCAACGTTCCATCAACAATTTTGAACATCTTTGATAGCTATCTCACCCTCCCATTCTTCTTGCTTCTCCTTCTTCTTGTGGGATATCTTACACCGATCGTTAGTCCAAAAAAATACTTTGATGATCTCATCACCGTCGGCGCCATCAGATTTCTCCTATGCCCACTCATCACCTATGTTGCGATAGGTGCACTGGGGCTGGCATTCACTAAGGAATATTTCACGCCAAAACCGTCGCTGATACTGTCTGCGATGCCACCTGCAGTTTTTAATGTTCTTCTGGCCAGCCACTACAGGCATGAGCACGAGAGGTATGGGGCAGTGGTCTTCTATCTCACAATTTTCTTCCTCTTCGCGGTTTTCCCAATTCTTTCGATGCTCATGAGAAGCTGAATTTCAGCGTGCTTGGCTCAGTTCTCCGGAGATCTTCCGGTAGCTTCATGAAAGTTCCCAGATGCTCAGCCATGTTGAACATCCACGCTTTTGATGGAACGGGAGCGTAACTCAGCCCATCAATAGCCTCCTCCTTCAATTTTTCGATATTTTCCCGGAGATGATCTACAATCCCATGCTGTGTTGCATAACTTCCCAATGTGGGCTTGATTTTTCTCTTCCGTCACCTCCCTCATGCTCCAGTCACCCATGGTGGCTGGGTGGTCTTGTCATACCTTATAACCGAGTTGTAGAAGAGGAACT
>JAVZGN010000006.1:0-57128 GCA_038872135.1 Hadarchaeales archaeon (SeqCode)
TTTCAATAAGGTGCCTCAGAAAGTGAGGATTGAAAGGCAAGAGTTTGTGAAAAGCCTAAATCTTCTTGTATAATGTTTCAATAAGGTGCCTCAGAAAGTGAGGATTGAAAGGCCATCAGGTCGGCGAGTTCGCTCTGCCGTGCCGCGTTTCAATAAGGTGCCTCAGAAAGTGAGGATTGAAAGATTCGTTATGGCATCTTATTCGTTTCCCAAATTCGTGTTTCAATAAGGTGCCTCAGAAAGTGAGGATTGAAAGCACCTGAAGGTCCTCTATTCTGACTTCAGGGTCTTCTGTTTCAATAAGGTGCCTCAGAAAGTGAGGATTGAAAGAGATTTATCGCTTGAAGGTGATATTTATCCTAATCACGTTTCAATAAGGTGCCTCAGAAAGTGAGGATTGGGATAAAAAATGTCAAGTTCCCAACAGAACTGAAAAAGGTAGAGGAACTCGTCCTGCCTTCAGAGGTTTCTTTCAAAGCATTCGAGAGCGAGAAAATGGCGAAACTCACATCATCTCGGAACCCTACACCCCAAGTTTTCCGAGAAACCCAAACAAGCACCCAACAATGAAAAACTGAGTTAGCATGACCAAGCTGATGCTTCTACAGTTGCTCCAATCTTTTTCCCCGAGTTCCTTTTGGTCGTAGAAAAGCTACATCCAGTGACTGGAATTTCCCCCAACTAAATTGTCGAACAAAGTGGAGGCTTGTAGAGCATTTTCCAAATTTTGACATCTGACTATCACAAAACAAAAAATGTGACAACAAAAAATCACAATATTTGAATATGTGTTAGTTTAATGTCAAATGATTAAAGTCACAGCAAATCTTCCGCCTTTCGCCGAAAGATGGCGCCCCCTTTTTAAACCAAAACAGAAAAGAGAGTGATGAAGGTTATCCTGGCCTCGGAAAAAGATCCCGCCGCAAGGAACATTGCTGAAAAGCTCCTCAAGATGTTTGAATTTCAGAAGCTGTCCACCGAAGTTTATGTGAAGGGCAACATCAGGCTGGAAATCGTGGCAGAGGAAATCGGAAAGCTCTCGGAACTCCCGGCCGGCACAGAAGAGGTCATTGTGGCATCCAGGCACGCAAGCGCCTCCGAGAGGCCGTCCCTGACCGTCCATGCCCCTGGCTTCCTGGAGAAAGGGGAGCTGGCGGTGGCAAAGCCCCAAACGATAAAAGCCGCCCTGGCAGAACTGAAAAAAGCCGCGGATGAGCTCTCCCTCCCCCACCAGGTTTCCCTCGAAGCCACCCACCACGGCCCGGCCCACCTCAGCGCCCCCATAACTTTCGTCGAAATCGGGAGCACGGAGGAAGAGTGGAAAAATGACCTGGCGGGGAAGGCCGTGGCGAGAGCGATAATGGCTGCAACCAAAGAAACTCCAGCCAGAGGCGCCGTTGGAGTCGGAGGGCCCCACTACGCCCCGCTGATAACCCAAGCCGTCTTGAGCGCAGACATCGCCACCGGCCACATCATCCCAAAACACATCACAACTGATGAGAGTCTCCTGAGGAAAGCCATAGAGAGAACCTCAGGGAAAGTTGAGATGATCCTGCTCGACTGGAAAGGGGCAACGAAAGAGCAGCGAGATCTCTGCGCGAGAATTTCTGAAGAGCTGAAAATCCCAGTGGTGAAGGCCGGCTCCATCCTCACAGCCGGCTCCCCAAGATAAAGCTATTTAACATTCGGGAAAACCTTAAATCGGTAGCAAAAGAACTCAAAAGGCAGGAGATGATATGAAGGAAGCTGGTTTCAACCCCCAGACAGGTTTTTCCATCAAACCTGGAATTGCTCCAGTTGCAAAAAAATCCCTTCCCGCCGCCGCCCCGGGAACAAGCGATGAAGAGCTCCAGCGAATCCTGCAGGAAGCCAAGGCCAGGATATTGATCGTCGGCTGCGGGGGAGCGGGATGCAACACCATCTCCAGGATAATGAAGGTTGGAGTGGCCGGTGCGGAGACCATCTCCATAAACACCGATGCCCAGGATCTCCTCTACACAGCTTCCCACCGCAAAATCCTCATAGGGAAGGACACCACCGGGGGGCTTGGGGCAGGAAACAACCCGGAGCTCGGAGAAGCCGCGGCAAGGGAGGATGACGCTGTGATAAAGGAGCACCTCTACGGCGCGGACATGGTCTTCGTCACGTGCGGCCTAGGAGGCGGGACGGGGACCGGCGCTGCCCCAGTTGTCGCTGAAATAGCGAGAAAGATTGGGGCCCTCACGGTTGGAGTGGTTACCCTTCCATTCACAGTCGAGGGGACGAGGAGGATGAAGAATGCTGAGAGGGGGCTTGAAAAACTGAAATCTGTGGCGGACAGCGTCATCGTCATCCCCAACGACAAGCTCCTCCAGCTAGCCCCGGAGCTCTCCCTCGCAGCAGCCTTTGAGGTTGCAGACAGCGTTCTCACCGACGCCATAAAAGGGATCACAGAGCTGATAACGAAGCCTGGGCTGGTCAACCTAGACTTTGCCGACGTCAGATCAGTGCTCAGAGACAGCGGGGTGGCAGCCCTCGGAATAGGTGAGTCAGATTCCCCAAACAGGGCTGAGGAGGCTGTGAACGACGCCATCAACAGTCCCCTCCTAGATGTCGACATCACCAACGCCAAGGGCGCCCTCATCAACGTCGTGGGCGATCCAACCTTCACCGTGAGCGAGGCCGAGAAGATAGTTGCAAAGGTCTCAGAGGCCTTGGACCCAGAGGCCAACGTGATCTGGGGGGCCCAGATAGATGATGCCCTGAAGAAGACGATAAGGGTCCTGGTCATCCTTTCAGGAGTCTACTCCCCCTATGCAGTCGGAGGAACAGAGAGGCCTGTTAAAAAGATCGAGCTGAAAGATCTGGGACTAGAAGAACTATGAAAGAGTTCATCCACAACTGCCGGCGCCTCTTCAGTGTGGCGACAAAACCAAAAAAGGAGGAGTACACGAAGGTTGCCAAGATCACTGGGCTTGGGATGCTCCTCATAGGCGGTCTTGGCTTCCTGATAATGCTCATCAGCTACTACATCCAGGGGCCGGTGGTCTGATGGAAGAGGAAACAATGAAGGTTCAGATATATGCGCTGAAAACTACCGTCGGGCAGGAAAAGGCCACAGCAGACATGATCGCCGCCAGGGCAAGCAACTTCAACCTCCCAGTCCACGCCATCTTTGTGCCCTCAGACATAAAGGGATACATCTTCATCGAGGCCAAGGGAGGAAAGCCAACTCTCGAGAGAGCGAGGAGCGGGGTGAAGCATGCGAGGGGGATTGTGAGCGGTGAGGTGAACATCTCAGAGATAGAGCAGTTCTTCACGCCAAAGCCTTCTGTTACCGGGATGGAGGTCGGGGATGTCGTCGAGCTGATCGCAGGTCCTTTCAGGGGCGAGAGAGCCAGAATCACCAGAATAGACGAAGGAAAGGAAGAAATCACGGTTGAACTCTTGGAATCGACCGTTCCCATCCCAGTGACCGTCAGAGGGGACACCGTGAAGGTGATTCAGAAGAAGGAGGAATCAAAGTGAAGGTTGCTGAGATAGGCCCCAGTTCCCGCCACATAGATGTTGAGCTGAAAATCGTTGAAGTGGGTGACCCCCGCCCATACACCAGAAGGGATGGGGGAGAGGGAAGAGTTGCGACAGCCGTTGGCGAGGATGAAACAGGGAGAATAAAGATTTCCCTGTGGGACGGGGAGATAGACAGGGTGAGGGTGGGGAGCAGAATAAGAATCTCAAACGGTTATGCAAAGACATTTAGGGATGAGGTGCACATCAGCGCGGGGATGTATGGGAAGCTCGAAGTCATCGGCTAACTCTATCCTTTTTAATGGATGAAGATTACTTTTGAGGGAGAACCCAAAAGGAGGTTCTGAGTTGGTCGTGAAGGTGAAAGCGCTTGTGGACGGAGGAAAGGCATCGGCTGGCCCGCCGCTAGGGCCTGCTCTCGGTCCATTTGGGATAAACGTTGGACAGGTTGTGGCAAAGATAAACGAGAAGACCGCCCAGTTTGCGGGGATGAAGGTCCCTGTGACAATCGCCATAGACCCTGCCACAAAAAAATTTGAAATTGAGGTTGGCTCCCCCCCAGTCTCTGCGCTCATCAAAAAGGAGCTGGGGATTGAAAAGGGGGCCAAGACCCCGAAAACCGAAACAGTTGGGGATCTCCCCCTCCAGAAGGCTGTGGAAATAGCCAAGGCAAAAATGGGCGGAAGTCTTGCCAAGACGCTTAAAGCTGCGGTGAAAGAAGTTCTCGGGACATGCGTTGCGCTTGGAGTAACAGTGGATGGAAAGGATCCAAGGGAAGTGCAGAAGGAGATCGACGAAGGAAAACATGAGGAGGTGCTGAAGTAATGCCATTCACAAAAGGGGCTGTTGCCGAGGCTGTGAAAAAGCTTAGGGAAGCCATCCAGAAGAGAAATTTCAAGCAGAGCATCGATGTAGCGTTTGCCGTGAAAGGTCTCGACCCAAAAAAACCCGAAAGCAGGATAACCCTGGATGTGAGCCTCCCTCACGGAACTGGAAAGGAGAGGAGGGTCCTGGTGATTGCCGATGGGGAGCTGGCCAGGCTGGCGAGAGAAGCCGGGGCGGACATAGTCATTGGAAGAGAAGATCTCGAGGCCCTCCAGGGAAACAAAAAAGAGGTGAAGAAGCTTGCGGAGAAGTTTGATGCTTCCATCGCACAGTCTGATCTGATGGTCCTGGTTGGAAAGGTTCTCGGTCCAGTCCTCGGACCGCGCGGTAAGATGCCAAAACCAATCCCAGCCTCTGCCAACCCAGCTCCAATCATCGCCAGACTGAGAAGGACTGTAACATTGGCCAACAGGGGGCAGCTGAATTTCCAGTGCAGGGTGGGGGATGAGACGATGCCCGATGAAAAGCTTGTGGAGAACATCATGGCTGTCGCTGAGGCCCTGGAATCAAAGCTTTCAAGCATAGGCGGGGAGATAAGACACATGTGGCTGAAGACGACGATGGGGAAACCGATAAAAGTTGAGGTGGAATGATGGTCGCCGCAAAGGAAGCTCATGTGGCCCAGTGGAAAAGGGACGTCGTGGATGAAATCTCGAGGCTGCTCCTGGAATATCCCGTCATAGGAATTGCAGACATTTCTGGGGTTCCGGCAAGGCAGCTGCAACAGCTCAGGCAGAAGCTCAGGGGAGAGCACAGGATTGTTGTGACAAAAAACACCCTCCTGAGGCTAGCCATGGAGGGGATTGCGGAGAAGCCGAAGCTAAGGGAGATCTCCGGCGCCCTCACCGGGCAGTGCGCGTTGCTCCTTTCAAAATCCAGCCCATTCAAAATTCAGAAGATTCTGAAGGAAAACGTGGCCTCGGCTCCGGCGAAACCGGGATCAAAGGCTGAAAAAGACATAATAATCCCTGCCGGGGAAACAGACATCCCGCCAGGCCCGGCTGTCGGAGAGCTCCAGAGGGTTGGCATAAAGGCGAGAATTCAGGCGGGGAAAGTTGTGATCCTTGAAGACTGCAAGCTTGTGAAGAAAGGAGATGTGATCACAAAGGAGATTTCAGATATCCTGGCAAAGTTTGGAATCCTTCCCATCCAGCAGGGGCTCAAGCTGAAGGTGGCCGTGGAGGGTAACCTCGTTTTTTCACCGGAGGTTCTGGCCATCGATGAGGAGACGGTGAAGCCATTGGTTGTGGAGGCGGGAAGAAATGCATTCAATCTTGCCATCAACATCCTCTACTTCACAAAAGAGACAATTGGGATTTTCCTGGCGAGGGGGGCTGCCTCCGCCAGGGCTCTCGTGACCAACGCTGGAATACCAGTCAAAGAGCTGATGCCGGAAATCTTGGCCAATGCTCAGGCAAGGATGCTCTCGCTTGCAGCGGCGATCGGCGGGAAGAGCAGCGCAGCCCTTGACCAGGAGCTGTTGGGAATGATCGGACAGGCTGCGGCCGCCCAGCCAAAGGAGGAGCCGCCAAAAGAGGAGCCAAGCGAAAAGCCTAAAGAGGAGAAAAAGGAAGAGGATTTATCTGGGTTAGGTGCATTGTTTGGATGAAAAGGAGGTGGAGAAATGGAGTACGTGTATGGGGCACTGATGCTGCACGCGGCCGGAAAGAAAATCGATGAGGCGGGGCTGACGAGCGTTCTGAAGGCAGCGGGCATAGAGGTCGACGAAGCTAGGGTAAAGGCCATGGTTTCAGCGCTCGAGGGGATAAACATAGACGAAGCGATAAAGGCTCCGGCAGTTGCAGTTGCCGCCCCAGCCGCACAGCCGCAGGCAAAACCTGAGGAGAAGAAAGAGGAGAAAAAGCCAGAGGCAAAGGAGGAGAAAAAAGAGGAGGAAGCCCTCGCCGGGCTAGGGGCTCTCTTCGGCTGAACCCCGGCGGGTCTCTTTTTAACTCCAACGACGATATCCAGTTGGCGGCAGGATGAAGGACATCTACCAGGTTGAGCTGTTCGAGAGGGAGGGGTTCCAGCGGAAGCAGTGCAGCGGTTGCGGGAGGAGCTTCTGGACGGTTGACCCAGACAGAAAAACTTGCGGAGACACTCCCTGCGACGAGTACACTTTCATAGGGAATTCCCCGATGAAAAGAAAATATTCTCTTGAGGAGATGGAAAAGACCTTCCTGAAATTTTTTGAAAAAAATGGTCACACGGTAATAAAACGATATCCTGTGGTGGCGAGGTGGAGAGACGACATCTTTCTCACCATAGCTTCTATCGCTGATTTCCAGCCTTGGGTAACGAGTGGTTTGGTTCCGCCACCGGCAAATCCCCTAGTGGTAAGCCAGCCGAGCATAAGACTGAAGGACATTGACAATGTCGGGAGATCTGGCAGACACTTCACCCTCTTCTTCATGGGGGGCCACCATGCGTTCAATTCAAGGAAGAAGAGGGTCTACTGGACGGATGAAACTGTTGAGCTGGCCCATGAGTTTTTCACGAAGACCCTGAAGATAAAACCCTGGGAAATCACATACATCGAGGACTTCTGGGAAGGAGGTGGCAATGCCGGGGAGGATTTCGAGGTAAATATCAGAGGGCTTGAGGTAGCCACCCTCGTCTTCATGCACTATTCCGGGGAGGGAGGCAACTATGCTCCCCTTCCCCTCCAGATAGTCGACACCGGCTACGGGATGGAGAGGCTCGTCTGGCTCTCCCATGGAAGTCCAACAAGCTATGAGCCAGTTTTCGGCCCGGTGATAGAAAGGCTGAGGTCGATGGCCAGCATTCAGATGCCACCAGAGGAGGTCCTGAGGGAAAACTCAAAGATGGCAGGCATCATAGACATAGAGAGCGGTAGGGATCTCCACCTGTTGAGGTCAAGGGTGGCGAAAAACCTGGGGATGGACGTTGGAGAGCTTGAAAAGATGCTGGCACCCCTTGAGGCAATATATGCGCTGGCCGACCACCTCCGCTGCCTTGCCTTCATGTTCGCTGATGGGGTTTCCCCGAGCAATGTCAGAGAGGGATATCTCGCCAGGCTTGTCCTCAGGAGGGCCATGAAGCTCATGAAGGAGGCGGGGGTCAACGCGAGGCTCTCGGAGCTCATGGCTTCGGCCCTGGACGAATTTGGGAAGCAGTTCCACGAGCTGAAGGAGAAGTCCCAGTACATCCTGGAGGTGGTTGAGCGGGAGGAGAACAAATTTGCAGAGGTGTGCGAGAGGGGAAGGCGCCTTGTGGAGAGGATCACCAGGGAAGCCATAGCAAAAAACAGGGAGATCTCGACGGAGGAGCTTACCCAGCTCTACGAGAGCCATGGGCTTCCCCCAGAGCTTGTGAAGGAAATAGCGGAAGGAGCAGGGGTGAAGGTGGAGATCCCAGAGGACTTCTACATAAAAATTGCGAAATCTCACACCAAGCCAAGACATGTTCCGGTTTCCGCCCCACCCGTCTCCGAGGAAAAGCTGAAGAAGGTGCGGCCCACAAAACTCCTTTTCTACACCTACCCCTATCTCCAAGAGTTCAAGGCGAAGGTTGTGAAGGTTATAGGAAATTATGTGATCCTCGACAAAACGGCCTTTTACCCTGAAGGTGGTGGCCAGCCTTCCGACACCGGGGAAATGGCCTTCAAAGAGGCAAAAGCGAGGGTGAGGGAAGTCATGAAAGTTGGGGATGTTGTCCTCCACCTCCTCGAGCACAATCCCTTCCACCAGGGGCAGACGGTCACCTGCAGGATCGACTGGGGGCGGAGAAAAGCTCTGATGGCAAACCACACCGCCACCCACATTCTCCTTGGCGCTGCCCAGAGGGTGCTTGGAAGCCATGTCTGGCAGCAGGGGGTCCAGAAGGGGATTGAGAGGAGTAGGCTGGACATCTCCCACTATAGGCCGATTTCAAGGGAAGAGCTCGAGAAGATAGAGCTACTTGCCAATGAAATTATCTGGGAGAACAGGCCTGTGAGGGTGAGGTGGATGGAGAGAAATGATGCAGAGAAGAAATATGGGTTCAGCCTCTACCAGGGAGGGGTGGTTCCTGGAAAGCTTGTGAGGGTGGTTGAAATTGTTGGATGGAACACCCAGGCCTGCGCCGGCACCCACTGCAGCAGGACTGGAGAGGTGGGGATGATAAAGATAGTGGGACATGAGAGGATTCAGGACGGGGTTGAAAGAATAGAATTTGCTGTGGAAAGGGCTGCCCTTTCCCACCTCCAGAAGATGGATGAAAAGGTCATGGGGGTTGCTGAGGTCCTCAGATCTCCGCCGGGGGAGATAGAGAGGGCTACCAGGCAGCTTTTTGAGGAGATGAGGGCCGCTCAGAGAAAGGCTGAGAAGCTTGCGGAGGTTCTGGCTGCAGTTCTCGCCGAGCGGCTGAAGGAAAAGGTGAAGAAGGCCGGGGAAACCTCCATCCTGATCGAGAAGGTGGAGAGGATAGCGCAGGAGGAAATGGTGAAACTGGCCTCTTTGCTTACGACGGAAATGCCTGACCTTGTGGTGGTTCTCCTTGGGGTCGACGAGACGGTGAGGGTTGTTGTGATGGCCGGGAAGAAGGCGAGCGCAACCAGCATCAACTGCGGGAAGATTGCCGGGGAGGTCTCGAAGGTCCTCGGTGGAGGAGGTGGAGGCAGGGCAGACTTTGGGCAGGGGGGAGGGGTGAAGAGAGAGGCTGTGGATGAGGCCCTGACGCTGGCCGAAAGGCTCTGCCTGGAGATGGTTGGTGGCTCCCAGGCTGGGACCCCATCTTCATAAGCAATCTTGAGAGATAGATTTTGTGGAAATATGTTGTGTCTGGGAATTGAAGGCACCGCCCACACATTTGGGGTTGGAATAGTCGAGTCGGGCGGAAAAATTCTCGCCAACTCCGTGAAAACATACACTCCACAGAAGGGTGGAATCCACCCAAGGGAGGCCGCAAGGTTCCACGCTGCCCACGCAAGGGAAGTCCTTGACCATGCCCTGAAAACTGCTGGGGTGAAACTCAGGGACATCGACCTCGTGGCGTTTTCCCAGGGACCTGGTCTTGGACCTGTCCTGAGGACAGCTGCAACCGCTGCCAGAGCAATTTCAGCATTTCTAAACCTCCCGATAGTCGGGGTAAACCATTGCATTGCCCACATCGAGATCGGGAGGCTCACAACAAAAGCCGTGGACCCCGTGACCCTCTATGTAAGCGGGGGAAACACACAGGTTATCGCCTTCGACGCTGGGCGCTACAGAATTTTCGGTGAAACCATAGACATCCCCATCGGTAACTGCATCGATGTTTTTGCCAGAGAAGCTGGACTTCCCCACCCGGGGGGACCCATCGTGGAAAAACTAGCAAAAAGGGGGAAGAAATACATCTCCCTCCCCTACATCGTCAAGGGGATGGACCTCTCATTCTCAGGGATAATGACCGAAGCCCTCAGGAGGCTCAGAAATGGGGAAGGAATCGAGGATGTCTGCTTCAGCCTCCAGGAAACCGCCTTCGCCACTTTAGTCGAGGTCACTGAAAGAGCTCTGGCTCATCTTGAGAAAAAGGAAGTTTTGTTGACGGGAGGGGTGGCTGCAAATAAAAGGCTGAGAAAAATGCTGGCCAGAATGTGCAGGGAGCATGGGGCAAAGTTCTACGTCCCTCCAAAGGAGTTCTGCGGCGACCAGGGGGCGATGATAGCCTGGACGGGGCTTCTGATGTTTTCAAGCGGTATCAGACACTCCTTGAGAGAAACTGAGGTGAGGCAGAGATACAGGACTGATGAGGTGGAGGTAAAATGGCGCTGCTGAAGAAGGGAGCAGAAGCTGACATCTGCCTCGAAGATTACATCAAGCTATTTTACAAAGGTGGCGAGGAGAAGGTAATCGTCAAGCACAGGATTCCAAAAGGCTACAGGATTCCAGAGATTGACCTCGGCCTGAGAAAATTCAGAACACTCCTCGAGGCCAAGCTGATCTCTGATGCAAAGAGAGCAGGGGTGCCAACACCAACCATCTACAAAATAGATACTGAAGAGATGAAGCTCATCATGGAATTTGTCGAAGGGACGCAGTTGAAAAAAGTCTTAGAGGCAATGCCGGCTCCTGAGATGAAAAGAATCTGCAGGGAAGTGGGGCGGCTGGTGGCAAGGCTCCACAAGGCTGGAATTGTCCACGGGGATCTCACAACCTCCAACATGATCCTCACAAGAGATGGGAGAATTGTCTTCATCGACTTTGGGCTTGGGGAGTACGCCCGCTCTGTTGAAGAGAGGGGAGTGGATCTCCACCTTCTCAAAAGGGCTTTGCTCAGCGCCCACTTCAAGATCTGTGAAAAAGCCTTCAAGGCAGTTTTGGAGGGCTACCGCGCCGAACTGGGGAAGGAGGCTGAAGAAGTGATAAAGAGAGCAGAAGAAATTGAAAAGAGAGGGAGATATGTGCCAAAGGAGGAAAGGGCATGGTGCTAGTGTTTGCCACAACCAACCGGCACAAGTTTCTTGAGGCGAGAAAAATCGCGGAAAAGCATGGGGTGAAGATAGTTCAAAGGAGCCTGCCGGTGGTAGAAATTCAATCCAACTCCCTTGCAGAAATAGCCAAGTTCTCGGCAAAACACGCCTTCTCCATCCTTCGCTCCCCCTGCTTTGTCGAGGACGCGGGAATTTTCATCTCAGCCTTGAATGGATTTCCCGGCCCATATTCAAAATTTGTTTTCATGACAATAGGAAATGCCGGGGTGCTGAAACTTCTGGAGGATGTGAAGAACCGGGATGCGAAGTTCATTTCCGCTGTGGGCTACTGTGATGGCTCAAGAGAACCGAAAGTCTTCTTAAGAAGCGTGGCTGGGGAAATCTCTCAAGAGCCGAGAGGAACATCGGGATTCGGATTCGATCCAATATTCATCCCGGAAGGAGGAGATGGTAGAACCTTTGGAGAGATGTCCGTCGAAGAAAAAAACGCATTTTCCCACAGGGCAAAAGCAGTGGAAGCATTCCTCAAATGGTTTAAAAAGAAAAGCACAAGATGATTGGATGATGGAACTCACCCCAGAAGAAGCTGTTTCAACAGTCGTGAAGCTTGCGAAGGAAGGAGTTCCCCCCAGCAAGATTGGATTAATTTTAAGAGATCAGTATGGGGTACCTGATGTAAAAAAACTCACAGGAAAGAGCATAAAGCAGATAATGGATTCTGCGGGCGTGAAGCCAGGCCTTCCCGAGGATCTTGCAAATGTCATAAAAGAAGCTGTGAGGTTGTATGCGCATCTTTCAAAACACAGGAAGGACACCATGAGCTACAGGGCGCTGGAGAGAGTTGAATCTAGGATCAACCGGCTCTCAAGATACTACAAGAGGATTGGTGTTCTGCCAAAGGAATGGAGATACGATAGGGAGAGGGCAGCCCTCCTCGTGAAGTAATAACATTTAAAATAGTTGATGAGAAAAGGGAATAATGGTTCGCCCAGAAATAAAGAGAATTCAGCAGGCGGCGGAAGAAGTCAAGAACTTTCTCGAGCCAAGGCTAGATGGAAGCAAAAAGGTGAAGATCATTACCCATGGCGATGCTGACGGCATTTCTGCGGCGGGAATAGTTGCGAGGGCCCTCTACATCTTTGATGTCCCTTTCACTGTCCAAACTACCCGTCGGCCGATGAGCCCAGAAGATATTGGAGAATTGTCCAAGGAAACATATGAAATGTTTATTTTTTTGGACCAGGGGACATCGCAGCTTGAGGCCATCCACAAAACTCTGCTTTCAAAAAATGTTGATGTTGTGGTGATCGACCACCACCCGGGCGTTCTCCACGAGCACCCAAACCTGGCGATCCTTAACCCCAACTTTTGTGGCATGAACGGGGCAAAGGATGCCTCCGCCTCAACCTCTGCCTACCTCCTAGCGGAGCATCTGGACACCAGGCTGAGGGGATTGGTGGGCCTGGCTTTGGCCGGAGCCCTGGGAGACAGACAATACTACTTCTCGGGATTCACAGGCGCCAACGAGGTCATAGAAAAAAGGGCGATAGACCTCGGCTTCATCAAGAGAGAAGAGGGACTAAAGCTGATCGGGAGGAGCCTGAAACCGATCCTAGAGTGCCTCAGGACATCTACCCGCCCCTATCTCCCTGGACTCTCAGGAAATCCTCAGGCATGCAGGGGCCTCCTCGCCTCCGTCGATATCCCCACCTCTGCATACATCTCAAACCTGGAGAAGGAGGAGCAACTCGCCATTTATGAAGCCATCGCCGCCAGAGTTGGAAAAGTCGCAACAGATGAAAATTTCATGCACACCCTCTGGGGAGAGATCTATATCGATGTCTCCGATCTCAGGTGTGGGGTAGAAGATCTAAGGGAGCTGGCCACCGTCCTCGAAGCCTGCAGCAACATGAAGAAGCCGGAATTTGGCCTCGCGATATCTGTTGGAGACAGCGATTTCGTTCCTGAAGCCGTGTCCCTCCTGAGCACCAGGCAGGAGGAGATGCTAAAAGCCATGAACTGGTTTGTGAAAAACATGACATCCATCAAGCAAAGAAAAGCTTTTCAGTACATCAACTGCGGCGAGGAAGTCGATGCCTCTTTTGTTGGGGAAATGATTTCACTGGCCATAGAATCTGGTCTTGTGGACACCAACGCTCCGATACTCGCCATCACCCAGCTCCCATCTGGAGAGGTAAAAATTTCCGCCAGAGAAACACCAAAACTTGCGATGAATGGAATCAATCTGGGGGAGAGCATTTCTAGGGCGGCTTCTGCGGTGGGTGGATTTGGCGGTGGTCACGATGTGGCTGCTGCTGCGAGAATCCAGAAGGAAAGAGTAGAAGAGTTCTTAACGAGGCTTGATGAAATTCTGAGAGGTGGCTCGAATGGACTATCATGAGCAGATCCAGCACCTCTACGAGGATGATCCAGGCTTCAGCGTGGCGGTTGAAACGCTCAAGAAGCTTGAGAAAAGGAAGGCGAGAGTTCTGAATTTTTCGCATCACGATCTCGATGGCGTCACAAGTGCATTCATTCTAAAGAGGATTCTTGAGAAACATCTGAAGGCAAGCGTCGTCACAAAACTTCCCGCCCACTTCAGACTTTGGGAAGAAACACTGGTGGAAACCCTGAAGAAGGAAGGAAGGTTCGACCTGCTGATAATTTCGGACAAGGGTACCTTCGCCGCCTATGATGCCCTCCTAAAACATGTTAAAGACATCCTGATAATCGACCACCACCAGCTGGACGGGAAACCAGAAAAATGCAAGCTCTTCAATCCAACTGTCGAAATTTCAGAATATTCGTCCTCAGTGGCGCTCCTCTGTCACATGATTGGAGAGAAGATGGGAGTAAACGACATCTACATGGATTTCGCCGCCCTCATCGGCTGCAGAGGAGACTTTGCCTTTGATCCTGTGGAAAAAACTTCACTGGAGTTCACGCGACCATTTCTCGAGCATGTGCAGAAAAAATTTCCGGAGATGTTCAATGTTTTTGCTGGAAGGCCGACGATGTATGATCTAGTTGACAGAAATAGAACTGCTCCAATAAATCAGCTTGCGGAGGCGCTGCATGTGGGAACAATTTCCCACCTTTACAGCGATCTCCTGAAGGTGGATATAGAAAATGGGCCGGAGTTTCTGCTCAAATTTTTTGAGGAGCTAGCAGAGAGTGGCAGTTTCGAGATAACCTCGGTGGAAAGCCTACTGAGAAAGGGGAAGTTTGGACCGATCCTCATGCAAGTTTTTGACCAGTACAAGAAGGATTGGAAGCTGCTGGAAGGAAGAATCCAAACCCCAATTGCACTCGGGGAAGCGAGAGGTGTTGGGATATATCTATTTTTTGCCGAGGAAGCGGAGGCCATGAAAGTCGCACCATTTCCGGCAATTCTTCCATTTGTTGTCTCAACCAATCTTGAAAATCTCAAAAGGGCCGGGAGACACGCACACGCTATGGCGATCATATTCTGCCCGAAGGAAAGAGGAATACACATTTCCATGAGAGGTGGAGGAGGACTCCTGAATTGCGGAAAGATATGTTATGAGCTGGCAAATAAACTATCTTCAATCTATCCGGGATACAGCATCGGAGGTGGCGGGCATGAAAAGGCTGCAGAGCTTACCGCAGATAAACCTGTTCCAATGTATGCTGTGATGCAGGAGCTGCTGTTCATGTTCCAGAGAATTATCGAGCTTTCCAAGCTACTTGACAATGGAAGGGCCAGCAGAAGGGAGATAGAGGAGGCCCGAAACCTTGGTATCTCCTGCTGAGGTGGCTTTTTAACCCCTCAAAAGATAACAATTTTTGTCATGACGCTAGACCAAAGCGAGTTCCAGGAACTCGTTGAAGTTCTGGTGCAGCTTGTGGAAAAGTATCATGGAAATCCGGCTGTGTTAGATGCTATACTGGAGGAATTCAGAGATATGTACAGGAAAATTCCGATTTATCCATCGATTATAACCGCCTGCTTGAGGAAAATAGTGGAGTCCACGAAAATCGAGGAGCTGAGAGAAGGCGACGAAGTAGCGCTCCTGCTAAAGGATGGAAAAATTGTCTCGGGAAAAGTCGTGGGGGCGGATGGGGATGAGATAAAACTCGTGGAAGCAACAGAATCTTTCCCCATTCCCCTCGCCGAGAAAATTTCGATTGAAAAAAAGGAGATAACGGATGTGAGAAAAATAAAACGCGGCTGTTTGGAGAGAGAGTGGCCGAGCCTGAATTTTAAGGAGTGATAACATGAGCATGAATGAAATAAACCCTCAGGAAGTTTACCGGGCGGAAGGCGAGATAAAGATCAGAATAGTTGAGGGGGAAATTTTGGTGAGCGGGGGCCTGAGAAAAAAGGGTGAAGAAATTGTTATCCCCCGGGCAAAATCTGTGCCTGTGGAGGGAGTGACAAGGGCGAGAGTAGAGTGCATTCTCGGGCCAAATGGAAAATGGGAAAAATTGCCTGAGAGGACCATTCCTAGGGAGTGGGAAACTCTGATAGATGAGATAAAAAAGAAGAGACCGAGAAGCGTCCTGGTGATGGGAACTGTTGATGTTGGAAAAACTTTCTTCACAACTTATCTTGGAAACACCCTTCTGCAGGAGGGGATAAAAGCAGCGGTTGTCGACACCGATGTCGGGCAGGCTGATGTTGGTCCCCCCACAGTCATGGGGCTGGGGGTGTTCGAAAAACCTGTGGCGCTTCTCTATGAAGTCCCGGTCAAAAGTGCATATTTTGTTGGGTCGATGTCCCCCTCAGGGCATCTTCTGGAATTCGTCACAGGGATAAAATGGCTGGTGGAGAGAGGAATGAAACTTGGAGATCTTGTCATCGTTAACACCCCGGGGTGGGTGATGGGGGGGCCAGGAAGATGCATGCAGTTTTACTCGAGAGAACTGATAAACCCAGATCTGATAATCGCACTCCAGAGAAAGGATGAGCTGGAGCATGTTCTGAAAACCGCCTCTCCATCCAAGATAAGAAGGCTCCCGGTTTCTACGAGGGTGAGGCCACGGAACCCGAATGAAAGGGCCGAGATAAGAGCACTTCTGCTGAGAAGATATTTTGAAAACTCGGGGAAGATTGTGCTCAACCTTGAGCGGGTGAGGTTTGAGCGCTCATATTTCAGGACCGGGCAAGAGGTGGATCCTAGAGAGTTTGGGGGAGAGGTGATATACGCCGAGAAGATGCCTGAGGGACCGCTACTCGTAGTCAACAGATGCAGCGATGAAAAGATGGAGGAACTTAGAAGCAAATTTCCATCAGCAAGAATAATCGTTAAGGGGATGGAAGAAAACATGCTTGTAGGGCTGGTCGATGACAACAATGAATTCATCGGGCTTGGAATTGTTGAAAAAATAGACTATGTGGGAAAGAAGATGACGGTCATTACCCCAATCAAAGATCCAATGGAAGTTTGCGCTGTGCAGATAGGCTCTATGAAAATTACTCCCGAGGGAAGGGAAGTGGGAACGATTCGGCCAGGAACATTTTGAGAGGGAGTCGATGCAAATCTCTGCAAAAGTTGTCTGTGAGTATCCATCGAAGGAAATAGCAAAGGCTGTGGGCAGAGCGATATCACCGGACAACCTAAAAGCCCCAAAAGGGATGAAGATTTCTACAAGAGTGCGTGGAGAGAAGGTTGTAACCGAAGTGAGATTTGACGGCAGGATAGAAACCCTCACAGCTACCCTCGACGATCTGTTGGCCTGCATTCAAACGGCGGGGAGTATGCTATGATAAAGCTTTTCATAGGCTCCGGCGATTGGGATTTGGCGGTCAGATGAAATTCCAGATGGTTGCAAAAATTTCATTTGGGAGGGAGGTGGAAAGCCTAGCCTCGGATGTCGGAGGGATACTGGAAACATCGAAATATCTCCTCCTGAGGGGAGTACCCCCTGGGAAGGAGGATGAAGCCACTAGGTTGCTCGGGTGGAAAATCGCTGGAAATTCTCTGCATCTGAAAATGGAATCTGGAAGATATGTGCGCGCCCACGATGGACTGCTCAGGCTTGCGAAAAGGCTCTCGGAGGAGATGGGGAAAAAGCACAGGATTGGGGTTAGAGAAATCCTTGTGGAAAAATATGACATTGAAATTCCAGTCGCCGGGATATCTGAGGCCGCCAGGAAAGAGATAGAAAAATTGCCCTACAGGATAACCACAGAAGAAAACTGCATTAAGATCTCTCTCGAGAATGTCGGGGAAAAGGAGATAAGGGGGAGAGTTGTAGACAGGCTCATCGGGGTGCTTGAAGCGGCTCTCGCAAAAAAGGAGGCGCCGCCGCAGGAGTTAAAAATAGCCAGAGCCAGCGGGCCAAAAAAACACAGGTTTAGCCAAGATCCATTTGAAGCTGCTATGCGGGAGGGGTGGATAGTTGATTTTCCAGGGAGGGGGCAGTGGATATATCTCGAGCCGTATGCCCGGGTGCTGAGAGCCATTGAAGAAATAATCATTGAAAAAATCGCAATCCCGCTAGGGTTCAGAGAGGCGATGTTCCCGAAGCTGATTCCGCTGGAGGTCATGCAGAAAATGCCGGGATATCTGGATGGGGTACCAGAGGGAATGTACTATGTATGCCCACCTCCAAGGGAACCAGAGGCCTTCTCCTCCTTCAAGCGTGAGCTGACTCTTAAAAAAGAGGTATCAACCGACGAGCTGAGAAAGGTGCTTAAAGATCCAGCTTACGTTCTTGCTCCAGCCCAGTGCGAGCCATTCTACCAGCAGTTCTCCGGAAAGGTGATCAGGCTGGAAGATCTGCCGGTGAAGCAGTTCGACAGAAGTGGATGGACATACAGGTGGGAGGGGGGCGGAGTTGAAGGACTCTTGAGGACGCAGGAGTTCAGAAGAATAGAGTTTGTGATGATCGGGGCTCCGGGAGATGTGGTTAAAATCAGAGATGATGTCTTGGAAAAGTCGATAGAGGTGATGGAGGAGCTCGATCTCGAGTGGAGGGTGACTGTGGCTACGCCATTTTACATGAGGGAGGCTGGGGGAGAGGTTGGAGAAGGTGAAAAAGTGGCGACTTATGACCTGGAAGTTTTGCTTCCCTACAAGAATGAATGGCTGGAGATCGGGTCGTACAATGTCCACAGGGAGAAGTTTGTGAAGAGCTTTAAAATAAAGGAGACAAAGGGAAGAGAGGTGTGGACGGGATGTTGCGGTTTTGGGACGAGCAGGTGGGTGGTTGGGTTCCTAGCCCAGCATGGGCTGGATTCCTCCAGCTGGCCTCATGTGATGAGGAAGATGGTGGAGCCCCTGCCACCGCCGACAAGGGTGAGTGAGTAATGGCAGAGAAAAAGAAGAGTGTGAAGTCCTGGAAGGAGAAGAAATGGTTCGAGGTCTATGCGCCGCCAATGTTTGGAGAGCAGAAGATGGGGACTGTCCCTGCCGACGACCCATCAAAGCTCATCGGAAGGGTCTTTGAAACTACTCTTGGAGACCTCCTCCAGGACTACTCGAAATCCCACATCAAAATCTACCTCCAAGTGACCAATGTAGATGGAGAAAAAGCGAAAACTTCTTTCATCGGACACGAGATAGTCAGAGATTACCTCAGGGCGCAGATAAGAAGGAGGGCAAGAAAAATCGATGAGATAACAACCGTAAGGACAAAGGATGGAAACATTTTAAGAATCACCTCGATGGTTATAACCCTTGGGAAACAGCAGAGTTCAAAGGTTGGAGCTGTAAGGAAGGCGATCGCAAAAGTTGTGAACGAGAAAGCCTCAGAGAGAACCCTCGATCAGCTGGTGCAGGAGATCGTCCTCGGGAAGGTCTCAGCCGACATCCACAAAGAGGCGAAGAAGTTCTGTCCAATCAAGAGGATTGAGGTGTGCAAGAGCAAGCTCTTGGGTCACCCACAGCCTCCTGTCCAGCCGGCCTCCGGGGGAGCCTCTTGAAGATACTTCTTGATGAAATGTTCTCTGGACTCAAGCCATTTCTGAAAATTCTTGGGTGGGATGTAGCCACCGTTGAGGATGTCGGGCTGAAGGGGGCGGAAGATGAAAAAGTCATAGAATTTGCGGAGAGGGAGGGGATGGTCATAGTGACGCAGGAGCAGGGAGTAGCGGAGCTGGCTAGGCTAAAAGGAGTGAGGTTCGTCTTGGTGGGATTGGCGGAAATAGCTAGGATTATAGATGAGAAGCTAAAGTCATTATGAAAGCATGAGGCGGCTTTTTGGAACCTCTGGCGTGAGGGGTGTTGTCGGGAGGGAGATAACCCCGGAGATGTTTACGAGACTGGGCAAAAGCCTCTCCTCTTATCTTGGAGGCTGTGGTGAGGTTGTCGTCGGTAGAGATCCAAGAACATCGGGGGAAATGCTTGAGAGTGCATTCATCTCCGGACTCCTCGCTGGGGGGTGCGATGTGAGGAGAGTTGGCATAGTACCAACTCCTCTCGTAAGCTTTGCTGTTAGAAGGCTGGGAGCGAAAGCTGGTGTGGTGATCACGGCCTCTCACAATCCTCCAGAGTACAACGGAATCAAGTTCTGGGATTCAGAAGGGTGGGCCTATCTCCCAGAGGCTGAAGAGGAAATAGAAAGAATCTATTTTAGCCAGAGATGGGCTGCGGTTGAATGGAATGCAATTGGAAAAGTGGAGGACACAGACATCGCACGGGAATATTTGGAAAAGATGGAGAGGGCGGTAGAAGTAGATGGAGAGCGCACAGTGGTTGTTGACTGCGGAAATGGAGCGACATCGAACATCACACCGGTGGCTCTGAGAGAGGTAGGGTGTAAGGTCATCAGCGTCAACTGCCAGATGGATGGAAGATTTCCTGGAAGGGGTCTCGAGCCGACAGAAGCCAGCCTCAGAGATCTCTGCTCGATTGTGAGAGGAGTTGGGGCCGATCTCGGGATTGCCCACGATGGAGACGGGGACAGAGTTGTAGCGGTCGATGAAAGGGGGAATGTTGTTCCTGGGGATGAACTTCTCGCGGTCGTCGCCGCAGAGGAGATTGAGAAGGGAGATGTTGTGGTGACAACGGTGGATGCCTCGAGAGTTGTAGAGGATGTTGTTGAGAAGAAGGGAGGAAGGGTCGTAAGGTGTAGCGTGGGGGATGTAAATGTCGCCCAAACAATGAGAAAGCATGGGGGGGCTTTTGGGGGGGAGCCGTGCGGGGCTTGGATTTTCCCGGAATTCTCTCACGCCCCAGATGGCCCCTTTGGAGCCCTGAAAATCCTGGAACTGATGGGGAAAGAAAAAATTTCAAAAATAATTGGAGATTTGCCCAAATACTCGATGGTGAGGAAGAAAATCTACTGCCAGAGGGAGATTGTTGGGAAAGCAATGGAAGAGATTGAGGAAAAACTGCCGAAAAAGGTTTCCGCCACAAAAATTCTGAAACTGGATGGGCTGAGGGTAGAGGCTGATGATGGGTGGGTTCTTGTGAGACCATCTGGAACTGAGCCATGCATAAGGATAACTGCCGAGGGGAAAACCGGGAAGGTTGCAGAAGATTTGGCAAATGCCGCTGCAGAGATTTTGAAAGTTGCAAAATAAGGGCTACATTTTCTCCGGGGCCTTTATCCCCATCAGCTCGAGAGCATTTCTTAGGACAATTCTCACACAGTTGACTAGCCTTAGCCTCGCCGACCGTAGCTCCTCACCCTCTGCTCTCATGACTGGACATTCCTCATAGAAGGTGTTGAACGAAAATGCAAGCTCCGCTGCATAGTTGGCGAGGAGATGGGGCTGGAGCCTGCGCCCTGCCTCTGCCAGGACCTCCGGATACCTAGAGAGGAGCTTGATCAAGCGATGCTCTTGGGGCTTCTGAAAGACTGAGAAGGAATGGGGCTTCCACCTCTTGCCCGCCTTCCTCAAGATGCTGCAGGCCCTAGCGTGGGAATACTGGATGGCTGGGCCGGAATTGCGCTCGAAGTTCAAGGCTTCCTCCCATCTGAAAACTATCTTTTTCTCCGGGGATGTAGCCAAAAGGGAGAATCTAATGGCACCGATTCCCACAAACTCCGCTGCCTCCCTCCAGAATTTTTCTCCAGCCTCCGGAGCGTGTTCTTTGACTATCTCATAGGCGCGGGCCACCGCCTCCTCTATCACCTCATCCACAGAGTAGCCCACCCATGTTCCCTTTCTCCCCGAGAATTTTCCTGAGGGGAGCCAAACATGCTCATATGCGAGATGGTGGGAATTCCTGTATTCCTCATCCAGCCCGAGGAGCTTCAGGGCCGCGAAGACCACCTGCTGGGGATATTTCTGCTCCATCCCGACGACATTGATGACCATTTCTGCCCCACCAAATTTCTTAATTGCCCTTCCAGATGGAGAAGTTGTGTAAAGTTTTGGCCGCCAGAGCTTGAATTTTGGAGATGACCTTGATTTTCCAAACTTCCACAACTGGTAGGCGATGTCCCTAGCTGTGTAGACGGTTGTACCATCAGACCTCACGAGAATCTTGTCCTCCATCCCGAGATCTGAGAGGCGAAGAACGAGTGTTCCTTCTTTCTCGCCCTTCCCAGCCACAAGTTTTTTCGCCTTTTTCAACTTCTCCAAAGCTTCTGCCACAACTCCGGAACCAACCAAGTCGCTCTCCCATATCAAAACATCATATGAGATTCCGAGCCGATCTGTTGTGACGAGATTCTCCTTCAGGCATTTTTCCGCCAGTCCCCTCGCGAGTTTCACCGTTTTCTCCTCGCCTTTTTCAAGCTGTGAGAGAATGGCGGCCACCTCCTTTTCCAGCTCTTCGCTGCTTTCTAGCTTAGCGTGCATCTCCGCGTAAATGAGCCCGAGCATGTGGTCGAACTTTGTCTTTGGTTTTTCGCCGATCTTCTGGTATGCGAGGATGGTTTCTGCCATTTGCCTTCCCATATCGTCGATGTAGTTATGAACCTCGACTTCCCGCCCCTGCGCGCGCATGATCCTCGCGATGGTGTCTCCCAGGATAGCGTTTCTCCCATGTCCTATGTGGAGGGGCTTTGTCGGGTTTATGCTCGTGTGTTCGATTATGACCTTCCCCTCGCTGGACTTGGTCGTTCCATAGGCTTTGTCAAGCTTTTCTATTGATGTGACTGTCAGCTCCGCAAGTTTGGGGATCGAGACGAAAAAATTGATGTAGTTGTTTGTAATGCTTATTTTCTCTATCAAACCTGTAGGCTTCAGAAGCTTTGAAATTTCTGAAGAGATCCAGGTTGGCGCCTTGTGCATGGTTTTTGAAAGCTCAAAGACTATTGTCGAGGAAAGATCTCCGAGTTCTGGTGATGGAGGGATTTCTATGGTCTTTTCCACTGAGATGTCGACCTTCCACCCCTTCTCCTTCAAAGCTTTTTCGAGCACTGAAATTGCATCCTGCTTGAATTCTTCCCAAGGATTTACCGTCATCATTTTACTGATGGAACCTGCCAAAAATAAGGCTTGGGTGGGGAGAGGGCTGATTTATGGGAAGGTTGGAGTATTATTTGGGCCCGTGGCGCAGCCTGGATAGCGCGGCAGGCTTCGGACCTGTAGGTCGAGGGTTCGAATCCCTCCGGGCCCGCCTTGTTTTTATAATTTAAGCGAACTCATGACTTTTGAGATAAAAAATGTCTCAATTGATGGAAGCGCAGCAAACGCAGTTGCTTGATGAGAGTTACAGTGTGGCGTGTGGGTGGTTTTAAAAGCATTGATACGGAATCTTAAGCAGGGTACGTGAACTGGGACGGTGAGGGGTTGAAGAACCGGCGGAACTTAATCGTGGGTATCTGGCTCAGCGTGATGTTGCTGGCGAGTTTCGTTCCGCTCGAATTGTTGTTTTCTGCCAAGGTGGTCGCAGCTTCGCCCGATAGCCACTCCCCAATTTACATCAATGGTGATGGTAGCTTCACCCCGGCGAACGGGGTGAACGGTGGAGGGGACGGGACGGCCGGAAACCCCTACATCATCGAGAACTGGGTGATCAACGCCTCCTCGGCTCACGGGATTCGCATCAAAAACGCCACGAAGTACTTCATCATAAGGAACGTGGTGGTGGAGAACGGCTCCAGCGGGTATTACGGAATCTACTTGGAAAACACGCAAAACGGCAAAATCGATAACTGTATTATTAAGAACAACTCCATCAGCATCTACCTCTGGTCCTCCGACAACAACATCATCTCGGGAAACATCGTGAAGAACAACTCCACCGGCATCTTCCTCGGCTCCTCCGACAACAACACCATCTTGGGAAACACCGTGGAGAACAACTCCTGGGTCGGCATCTACCTCTGGTCCTCCGACAACAACATCATCTCGGGAAATACCATAGAGAACAACTATTACTCCGGCATCTCCCTCTGGGACTCCGACAACAACACCATCTCTAACAACACCGTGGAGAACAACTCTACCGGCATCTACCTTCAATGGTCCTGTGATAATAACACTTTGAAAAACAACCTGTGCCGGTACAACGTGGGCAATCCCATACAAAACACCGGCATTGGCATTTACATTTCTTCTTCCAATAACAACATCCTCGACAACAACAGATTAGAAAACAACGGTCTGGGGGTTTTTTTCTGGGACTCGCAAAATGACAATCTCACAAACAACATGTTTGAGAACAACACTTACGGTCTCAGCGTGAGAGGAGATAAGCTTGCTCAATTCATCCACAGTATCGATAATTCGAACCTCGTTAACGGAAAGCCCATTATATACCTCACTGGAGCCGAGAACAACCTCATAATCAACCAGGACAATGATGTGAGGTGGTTGGGGATCGTGAACTCTGACAATATCCGGGTGGAGAACCTAGCGGTTGAGACTATTATGCTTGCATACACTAGCAACAGCTTCATAGAAAACAACGTTGCCAAGAATGGTTATTTTGGCATTTACCTCCAGAACTCCGACAACAACACTATCTCCAGCAACACCATGGAGAACAACTGCTACGGCATATACCTCGCCTCCTCCGACAACAACACTATCTCGGGAAACACCATGAAGAGCAACTTCTGGACCGGCATCTTCCTCGGCTCCTCCGACAACAACACAATTGTAAACAACGTGATTGAAAATACCAGGGGTGCCTTTGCTATCGGCATTTATTTAAAGGGTTCAGATAACAACTTCCTCGACAACAACAGTGTCATAAACAACACCCTCGGAATCATGGTGTTCTACTCTGAGAATAATGTCCTGCGCAACAACCGTGCTGAAAACAATCACTGGAACTTCGGCGTTGTGAGCATGGCGGGTGGGTCTGGTTATTATCCCCATTACATCCACGATATCGATAACTCTAACCTAGTAAATGGAAAGCCAGTCATCTACATCCTGGGGAAAAACAACATCACGGTTAATCAAGATAATGTGTTTGGATATCTTGGGTTAGTTGGGTGCGAAAATGTAATTGTGGAAAATCTTGTATTGGAAAACAACTTCAGCGGATTGCTTTTGGCAGGCGTGAAAAACGGCCGTGTCGAGAACATTTCAGCCAGATATAATTGGATCGGGATAGCTTTAGATACACGCTCTGACCACAACACCATCTCGGGAAACACCATGGAGAACAACTATTACGGCATATACCTCGGCTCCTCCGACAACAACAATATCTCGGGAAACACCATAGACAACTCCCAGTACGGTATCTCTCTCTTGAACTCTGACAACAACACCATCTCCGGCAACACTGTTGAAAATAACTATACAGGAATTTATCTGAGTAGTATCACCTATGTCAATGGTGGTATCCGCGAGGAGAACTCAGACAACAACACGGTTTTAGGCAACACACTCAAGAACAACAATTATGGCATTTATTTACAATATGCTCACTACAACACCATCTCCAGCAACACTTTCCAAAGCAACTTATGGTATGATATATACCTTCCCAGTAACGCCACGAACAATGTGTTTGAAGCTAACCTCATGGAGCACGCATACGGAATTCCTTGGATTTCTAATGTTCAATCCTCTCCCAGCCAAACCTCGGCCACTATAACCTGGACGACATCGAAAGCCTCAACCAGCGTGGTCGAGTACGGCCCAACAACAGCTTACGGATACACAGCCACCGATGGGGTCACCACGAGTCACTCCGTGTCCCTCTCTGGCCTCTCCGCTGGCACAACCTACCACTACCGGGTGAAATCCATGGACGCCGACAACAACTTGGAGATTTATTTCGACAACACATTTACGACCTCCTCCCCATCAGGAGATGGTGTCACCAAAACGAACACCACACTCACGATTGCCCCCTCAAGCTTCTCTCTGACCTCTGGCAGCTCAATCATCCTCGCGGCCACTCTGAAGGATGTAAATGGCAATCTCCTGCCCGGGAAGACGGTCAGATGGATCGCAGCAAAGGGTTCCATCTCACCCACTATTGGAACAACCAACAATTCTGGAGAAGTCATTGCCATCTACACCGCCCCGACCGTCACTGCACCGGAAAATGTGACGATAACCGCCTCCTTCGCCGGGGACGGTTCATATTATGGGAGCACGGCCACCTCTATCTGCACTGTGTTCCCGGCGCCCCGAGCTTCCTCCTCCCTCTCAATCACTCCGTCCAGCTTCACCATCAGGTCCGATGAGAACAAGATCCTCACCGCCACTCTCCTGAGCGAGAGGGGGGCGCCGATGGCAGGGAAGATCATAAGCTGGAGCACCACTGCCGGGAGCATCACCCCGGCAAGCACCACAGACAACCTGGGTAGGGCGACCGCCACCTTCAAAGCTCCATCCGTTACCGCCCTAACCACTGTCACAATCACCGCTTTATTCGGAGGAGATGCGAGCTTCGCAGCCAGCCAAGCCGGCTCCATCGCCACTGTGAAGCCTCCGCCAGCAAAAGCTGTCTTGAGCCTCAGACCGGAGAACCTCCGCATCACCGCCGGCTCGGTCGTGGAGGTGGTGGCCTCCATCTCGACCGAAGACGGCACCCCCCTCTCAAGCAAAATGATCGGGTGGAGCACGACAGCAGGAAGGATAGAGGCGAGGAGCCGGGCCACCGATGCCGTCGGGGAGGTCTGGGCGAAGTTCTACGCCCCCGATGCCGTCGAGAATGAGCTTCCGGTCACAATCACGGCCTCCTTCGCCGGGGACGAGGATTACCTCCAGACACAGAACACCCTGCTGGCGGCGGTGGTCCCGAAGACCCTCCCGGCAACGTCCATCGCTGTGACCCCCGCCAGCTTCAACATCGCCCCGGGCGGCACCATTGGCCTCACAGCGAAGCTAACCTCCGGAGGGACCGCGCTGGCGGGAAAGCCAACTCAGTGGAGCGTCAACATCGGAGAAATCATAATCCATACCAGCGTCACCGACGACCGAGGCGAGGCCAGAGCCACCTACCGCGCCCCGGAGAATCTTGACACCAACACCCCTGTGACGGTCACGGTGGCCTTCCTGGGCGACGCTGGGTACGGCCCCTCCGTGGGTGTTTCAAGGGGGGCGGTGCTCCTTCCCGAGGTAAAGCAGACGCTGGACAACCTTCAGACAGCCACCCAGGAAATCGTAGACATCCAGGCGATAGAGGAAAATCTGGTCTTCCTCAGGGATGCCGTTATCCGCGGGGATGTGGCGGCGGCCGTGAAGATAGGGAAAGCAGCCGAGCTCTCCGAGAGCCGCTATGTCCACGAGAACGCGAAGGTGAGGGTTAAGGAGGTCAGGGAGAGGAGGGTGGATGTCGAGGTTGAGTCTGACAGGGGGCGGACAATCCTCCTGAACGTTGAGGATGAGATCATTCCAGTCCTCTCAGAGGAGATCGAGGTAAGGGTCGATAATGTGAAGATTGAAATGGCGGATGACTATGCCGATGTCCTCGACCCGGCAAACGATGAAAACGCCTGCGAGTACTTCATCTTGAAAGGGGCGAATGGAATCCAGCTCCTTGTCTCCATCCCCAGCTTCTCATCTAGGACCGTCACCATTGGCACAATGCCGACAGTCCCCCTTGCCGGGATTCTGTCCCCGTACTTGATGATCGGCGCAGTAGTGGTCATCTTGGTCCTAGTGCTCCTTATCATCTGGAGGTACACTAGGGCGGGGATGAAGAAACTCCCAGAAATCCAGGCTGGCGCCGAGACTGGGCAAGGAAAGGGTAGCCCGGACGCCGATTGGTGAGAACTCGTCGTCCTGAGCCCCCATGCGCAGCAAGATCGCGCCCCCATGAGTTAACGGGTAGGCTCCAGCCAGCTTTTCAGCCAACATCTAAAGATCAGGAAAGAGCTGAGGCGCGAGGGGATGGTAGAAATTGTACCGAAAGACGATTTTCCTACAGCGTAGTCCCAAATCTCATGGAAAGGTGTATGCAAAGCTTTTTAACAGTTTAACAGGATTCATTTATTCCTACTAACTCCATCCATCCGGACCCGCCATTTTAGCTGAATCTTTTCCTAATGTTCTAGAAAGGCGTTGATCTGAAAGCGGAGCGCCAGAAGAAAACACCCAAAACCTCTTTTTTCCTCCCTTCCAATTATATCTGGCGAAAAGCCATGAGCGAGCTGTGGGTGGACAAATATTCGCCAAAAAAGTTGAGCGAGGTGATCGGGCAGCCGACAGCCATCCGTGAGATGAAAAGCTGGGCGGATTCCTGGAAGAGGGGAAAACCCTCTAAAAAAGCTATTCTCCTCTATGGCCCCCCTGGAACCGGAAAAAGCGTCTCCTGCGCGGCTTTGGCCAGAGAAATGGGGTGGGAACTCGTGGAGATGAACGCTAGCGACGAACGCACCCTTTCCGAGGTAGAAAGGGTTGCAGGGGGGGCAGCAGTTTCCGGGACTCTCACAGAGGGGCTCTCCGGGAGGAAGCTCATAGTCCTTGATGAAGCCGACCGCATCCATGGAACTGCCGACAGAGGGGGTCAGAAGGCGTTGAAGAAACTCGTGGAAAAAACGCGAAATCCCATAGTCCTCATCGCCAACGATCTCTACGCCATTCCCTGGGACATCCGGGCATCCTGCCTCGCTGTAAACTTCAGGCGAATATCCTCAGACGCCATCACCAAAAGATTGGGAGAGATAGCAAGGAATGAAAAAGTGAGCGCCGAGGATGAGGCCCTCAAAGCTATAGGAGACGTTTCAAACGGCGACCTCAGATCTGCAATTCTAGACTTTCAGACGATTGCCGCTGGGAGAAAAAACGTGAGGAAAGCAGATGTGTTGATCTATTACAGGGAGAGAGAAAAGAATGTTTTCGACTTGATAAGGGGGCTTCTATCTGCTAGGGGGGCAAAACAGGCGAGGGAAATCCTCCTCTCCGTTGACATCTCTCCAGACGACGCCCTCGCTTGGATAGCCGAGAATGTTCCACCCATGATCTCAGATCCTCAGGCTCTGGCTAAAGTTTATGACAAGATCTCTGCTGCAAGCTTCTTCCTCGTCCAGGCAAGCCAGAAACAAATGTATTGGCTGTGGGGATATGCCTCAGACCTGATGAGCGCCGGTGTTGCGTTACACAAAGGAGAAAATCTGAAGTGGAGGAAATTCCAGCCACCCACCTATATCAAAAAATATGCGCAGGCGCGTGTAGCCCAGGCAATAATGAACTCCATCGCCAAGAAGCTCGCAGCCCACTGCCACACCTCAACAAAAGTTGTAAAAAGAGATATGCTCCCCTACTTCTCACTTCTGAAAAAGGACAGAGAGCTCCTGGAATCTCTCAGCGCCAAACTTGAACTGACCGAGCAGGAGATGGACTTCCTCAAATCGAGGTAGCCCTCAGACCTTCAGGATTGGCTTCACTCCAGAACATCGCAGATTATTGGGAACTCGGTCTTGGTCTTGGTGTAGCAATTCAAGATAATTTCTGGAGTTGTCTCCTCCCGTTCCATCAGAGCTTTTTCTATAGCATCAAGCCTCTCTTTTATCGCTCTGATTTCCTCCAATATCTGCTCAATCCCCCCTTTTCCCCCCGCAACCATCACATATTATTATATAATCCCATGAACATATACCTTTCGGTTATGACCAGGAAAACAGGAAAGGTTGCGCTCAAAGCTAGGCAGATGATGAGGGCGGCGAAGCTGGCTCAGCAGAAGCGGGAGCTTGAAAGAGCCGGCATTTCCATGAAGCTCGAGAAGCCATCGTTGAAGGCTCTCAAGGAGAAAGACGAAGAACTGAAAAAACTTTATCTCGAGCTTCTCCAAGAGGAGCAGGAATCCTCTGGAGGGGAAGGCGAAAAGGAGACCGGGGAAAGACCCTCTGGAGAAACTGCCGAGGAATCGCAACAAAAGGAAGAAACGTCTAGCGAATAAAACTGAAGGGACGGCCTCCATGAAAAAGCCTGTGCCCGGCTTTCTCAGAACAGCTGGTATTTGCGGAATCTTTGCCCCAATCATCGCCTTCTGCGCAATCACAGTGGCCATTTCAATCTCCCCCTGGTTCAGTTGGGAAAAGAATGCCCTGAGCGACCTCGGGGCCAGCCCAGGATCCAGCGTCGTCTTTAACTCTGGACTCGCGATTGCTGGGATGCTGGCCACTGCCTTCTCCGCTGGCCTTTTGCTCGGTGTGAATAATCGAGTAGGCAAAGCGGCGGCGGTGCTCCTCCTGATAGACAGCCTTGCTCTCATCGGGATCGGCGTTTTTCCGGAAACTGCTGGCGAGATTCATCTCTTGTTCTCTGTGATTTTCTTTGCGATCTTTCCCCTCTTCTCCCTCTCGTTCCTGGTCTACTCAATCACCCAGGAATGGACAAAAATGGCTGTGCTGACGCTCGTCTCCGCAGCGGGCGCGGCCCTGCCCTGGACATTTAGATGGAGAGGAGTCGCCATCCCAGAAACAATTTCTGCACTCTTCGCCTCCCTTCTCACCCTCACATTGGCTGCGATTCTGCTGAAGAGGGGAAAAGTCGGGCGGTGAGTTTCCGATTGGATGGAGCCGCAGCCTTGTCGATTTTGCGGTATGTTTGACATCTCGGAAAATGCCATCATGAGCATTTCCCACCTTTTAGATAGCTGGAGATTGAGGCGAACACAACAGCTTTAGAAAATTAAGAGATGCTGCTACACTCGCCTTCTGGGGATGTTCGGAATGTCTTCTCCACCAGATGTGAGATTGACGACTTTTGCCCCGAGGGTCGCCAGCCAGCTCAGAAGCTCCCCGCAGATTTCCAGCTTGAGAATTTTTCTCAAATAATCCTTTTCCCCGGAGTATTTCCCCACGGCCTTTCCCAAATCCATCCCCGCAAGATAAATTTTGGAGGCTCCCAAGGCCCAAGCAAGAAAAGCCGCCCGATCACCATCTGTAAAGCCCCCAAAGTTGAAGAGCTTCCCGAAAGGCTTTGTCTGGGTAGTTCCAATAACCCTCGTCCCAAGCTTGGGGACTACTTCCTCCACTTTCCTCAGATTGTCCCCATGGGCGTGAACAACCATCCACGCCCCCCTCTCCCAAGCCTCCAGCTGGTCCCTGATGTCTCCATCGAGATCTGTGACGATTATGTCTGGTCTTCCATACTTCAGCACTGCGGTGGTGGCTCCATCAGCAGAAATTATCACCTTTTTAAACCACCCCTTCAGACTGAGCGTCATCAGATCTTCGTCGAGGGACGGCCCTGCTCCAAAAACTATACACGCTTTCCTTCCAACGATTCTTTTGAGGCTATCGAGATCTGGGAAAGGGAGAAGAGCATTTAAAGCGTGGGCCGCCGCTATGTCGTCTTCTTCCCTTATCCCCAGCTTCTCAGCAATTTTTCTATACCTCGGCGCCCATCTGCTCCATCCAATCCCAATCACTCTATCACCTCCAGAGAAATCTCCTCGCCTCTGTGATTGTAGGCCTTCCAGCTGCCCTCGGTGTAAGGATGTGCGATGATGATGTGGATCGATCCAAATTTGTCAAAAAACCTCAAATCCTCCGGGGAAGGGGCGGAGCTGCCGGTGGGATGGCTGTGAACGCTCCCACAAACGCTCGGGTCTATTCCAAGCATGCGGAGATTCATCGCAGCTCCCCTCTCCGACCACACCGTCCCAGGGAGAAGCAGAATTTCAGCAATCGCTCCCTCCCTCGCCCTCAATACCCCCGAAAATTCCCTCGGATGACAGGAGCGAGCAGCCTCCAGCATGAACCTCAGCGTTTCCCTCCTTATCTTCATATTTTCCACCCCGCCGCTTCATAGCCGGCCATCGCTCCAGTCCAGCTCTGGGGAACCTGTCTGTAGACCTCATATGGCAAATTGCCAAAATATAGATTGGGCCGGGAGCTCTGCGGCTCGAGAGGAATCCATCCCTCCCCCGGCAGGAAAACTTCTGGCCACGCGTGGAGAGCAACTGTTTTCCCCTCGAGAGTTGTCGTTGAGATGAAGCCCCATCCCGCAGGGGGCTGCCAGCTGGAGGTCACCCATCCTATCATCCTTCTGGCCGGCAACCCAGCGGTCCTCGCCAGCGCGAGATATACATTTGTGTAGTCCCGGCACTGCCCCTTTCTCTCTTTCAGAGTTTCTTCTGAAGTCGGTGGAAGCGGTGAAAATTTATAGGTGAGATTTGAGCCGGTCCAGTTGGAAATCTCCTCCGCCAGGGAGCGCAGGGAAAGATTTTTTGGCAGATTATCCAGAACTCCCACGACCCTCTCTGTGCCGGTTTTCACATAAACATCTGGCAAAAGATAATATACATATTTTGCCGGGACTTCTACATTCTCCCACAAAAGCGTCCCGGATGGCACGGGAAAGAGCAAAATGTTCTCCGGCATTTGCCCATTTTTTGAATTTAATGCAACCCTAAGCAGAGTGTAAAGAACATCCCTGAACCTCATCTTCCCCACGGGAGTGACAAAACTACCGGGGCTCCTTCCTGTCGATGAAATCTGCTTTGCAACTTCAGTCGCAAGAGAAGAATATTCTTCTTTTCTCATTACCTTCAGAAAAGCATTCCACTCCCCAATTTCATTCTCCGGCGCCATCACATTTTCAATGTTTGATGGAGAAAACGCCAACGGGTTTCCTGAACGAATGGCTTCAGCCACCTGCAGCAGAATCTGGGCCGGCGTCATCTGATGAACTCTCCCGCCGGCAAACACAGGGTAGACGCTCTTGAGCTCCCGTCCATACTTCAAATCAAGCCTCAGGATTTCAAGCGACTCCAAAAACGAGTTTTCTCTGGGTGCGACCCCAGCATAGGTTATGGTATAAGTGAAGAGGTTTTCGGCCAAGTTCTCCGGCGTTATCGTCATTTGCCCGGCATTTGTGAGGAAGGTGAATGTGTTGTCGATGAGCGCTGCTCTCCCCATGTGCTGGCCGAGCATGATCTTTGCCACAGAGTAGCTTCCCCCGCCATAATCCGTGAACTCTGAAACCCCAGCCACATTCGCCTGGACATTTTCAGCACTTCCCGGAAGAACTATGAACATCAGACTGTTGCTCGAGTATCCCACTATGCGGCCTCTGCCGGCGATGCTGCCCATCATCACCACAGAAACCTCGCTTTCAGCTATCGTCTCCTGCGCCGCACCCACTGGGTCCGCCCACTCGAGGCTCAGCTCCCAGTTTTCACCGTTCCACCTTGCAACATTTGGAGATCTCCAGCTGAATCTCATCTCAACAGCTTCTCCGCCCACTATGTCCAACTCCATATTTTCAACTTCAAATCCAAACCTCGCAAGGGCCTCCACCATTCCTCTCGCATATTCGCCCTCCATGCGTTCTTCTCCAACCCCAGATATCAGAAAATTTATGTAATCTGCAAACTTTGAAGGGGGGATTCTAAGAACTCCCTGGGCAAAAACATCCCCATTTTCATCCACGAAAAGATAGTGCTCCTGAAAGCTCTCAAACTTCACGACAACATTTTCCACAGGAACCATCCTAGGAAGAAAAAATGCCGCAATCGCTATCCCTGCAACAACCACTATCAAAACCGCAAGCCGCTTCATCTTTCTATTTCTCTCCTAACTTTTTTTGCTGCCTCAACCATGACCTCAAGCTTCTTCACAGCCTCTTCAACGCTCCTCGTCTTCAACCCGCAATCGGGATCTACCCACACCTGCTCGGGCCTGAGAACCTCAAGCGCCTTTTTTATCCTCTTTTCTACCTCCTCCTGCTTTTCCACGAGGTGGGAGTGAACATCTATGACCCCAAAGGAGATGTCTTTCGTGAACGAGTGCTTCTTGAAGAGCTCTACGAGATCGAGATCGGAATTCGACATTTCAAGATCAAAATTATCCACCGGAAGCCGCAGCATCTCCGGGTAGATGAACTCAAAGGCTCCATAGCAGATGTGATTGATGAAATAGGCGTTCACCCCTCTTGTTACTATTTCCATCGCCTCAATCGCAAACTCCGGGAGCTCCTCAGGCCTAGCAGAAATTGCAGGTTCATCGACCTGAATTATCTTCGCCCCTGCTTCCGCCAGAGCCTTCACTTCCTCGTGGATGACTTTAGCAAGCGCGAGACATGCATCTCTGCGGCTTGGATAGTACTCGTTGAAGCTCCAGTCCATCATCGTGTAAGGGCCGGTCACCATCCCCTTCACCGGCTTCTCCGTCAGACTTTGAGCAAATTTCCAGTGCTCAACCGTGATCGGGCCCTTCCATTTAATTTCTCCAGAGATTATCGGCTTCCTATAATACCTGTTTCCGTAACTTCTCACGAGGCCGCTGGACGAAAAACCTTCCAGGTTTTCAGCGAAGTATGCCACCATGTCCCCCCTGTACATCTCCCCGTCCACAAGAACATCGATGCCGATCCTCTCCTGGATTTCAATCCATTCTCGTGTTGCCCTTTCCTCCAGTTTCCTCAGCTCCTCCGCCGAAACCTCCTTTCGCGAGAACTTCCGCCTGGCCTCGAGAAGGTAGGGGGGCTTTGGGAAGCTCCCAACAGAAGTCGTGGGGAGAAGCGGAAGGTCAAGACCCAGGCTTTCCAGCTTTTTTCTACTCAACCATCTCACCCGCCATCCTCGCTATTTCTGCCACCTTTTGAAGCTTCTTGAAAGCCACCTCCCGGGGGAGATAATCCCCAAGCCCACAGGAGGTGGTGATGTAAACCCTCTCACTTCCAACCGTGGGGAGAATTTTTTCCAGGGTTGGGAGCACCTCCTCAGTCCTCTCCATCCTTGTGTTCCTGCCATCAACAATTCCTAGGGAGAGATTTTTAGTGCACCCCAGTCTTGCGATGACATCTGGGAGCCTTGGAGAATATGTGAAGTCAAGCCCCAGCCCGTCAACAGGAAGCCTCATGAACTTTCCATAGAATTGCGCCGCATCGCCAAAATAGGTGGTGAGGATGATTTCTGAATTTCCCTTCTCCTCGCAAACTTCCTTTACCAAACCCTCCAGTAGATGATAGTCTTCAGGGTGCCTGAGTATCGCCGGCTCTTCCACCTGGATGATTTCAGCGCCCGCGCCCGCGAGATCTTTGACCTCTTCTGAAATGACATGAGCAAACTCCCTGGCGATGACGTCCAGCGGCACCCCCCGACGGTTTATTGACAGCCTGGCGAGAGTGTAGGGGCCGGTCAGAACCGCTTTCAGGGGTTTCTCAGAGACCCCCTTCGCAAACCTGAACTCCCGGAGGATGATCGGCTCTCTTCTCGCTATTTCCCCCTTTATCACCGGCTGCCTGAAGTAAAAGTTTGTGTCGAAAAATCTCAGCAAACCGTCTATTTCACACCCTTCAAGCTTCCTCGCGATGTGAGAAATCGGGTCATGCCACCTAATCTGACCGTCCGTCAAAATGTCCAGACCAGCAGTAGTCTGTTCCTCGATCACCTCGCGCACAACCTCATCCTCCACCCTCTCAAACTCGGCCATGGAAATCTCACCCCGCTCAAGCTTTGCATATGCCTCTCTGTGGACCTGCTTCTCCAGGGGGGTTCCGATCCTTGGGTAGCTGCTGTGGCTGGCCGCCAGCACCTCCATGAAACCAACCTATATCCCCCCAACTTCTTAAGAGAGTTTGCGGAATATTTTCGGGGCGAGCCAAGCTGGCTGGGACTGCCCGTTGGCCAACGTCTCGGGATGAACAGCTCACACCAATCGCCCCTTCAAATGCACATTTTTGTTCATTGAAAGCCATTTCTGCTTAAAAACTTTGCGAAAACTATATATAGGAGAAGTTGATGGAGAGTTAAAAGATGGCACAGGCTTTTGGGAGAATTCTGCATTTGAGCGAGAGGGGGATTGTCGCCAAATGCTCCTCAGCCCCAAAGCTAGGGGAGCCTGTCTTGGACAGAAGGAAGAAAAGGATAGGAAACGTTGCTGACATCTTCGGCCCTGTCCACTCACCCTACATCCTCATAAAGCCGGCTTCTGGGCTCTCCGCCGAGGAGAAAAAGGCGCTAGTGAATTCAGACATATATATGGGGGAGGAGAAGCATGGAAGAGAAAAAAGAAAATAAATGTCCATCCTGCGGAAGCGTGAGGCTCGTCAGAGACTATGATCGAGGAGAGCTGGCCTGCGCGAGCTGCGGGCTGGTCATTCACGACAGGATCATGGACATAGGGCCCGAGTGGAGGGCATTTGACCAGGAGCAGAGGGAGAAGAGGGGGAGGACCGGTGCCCCCATGACTCTTACCATCCACGACAAGGGGCTCTCGACCATGATCGACTGGCGGGACAGGGACTCCCATGGAAAAGATCTGACGCCAAAAAGGAGAGCCCAGATTTACCGTCTCAGGAAGTGGCAGCGGAGGATCAGGGTTTCTGACGCCATCGAGAGAAATTTGGCTTTCGCCCTTTCTGAAATCGATAGGATGGCGTCTCAGCTTTCCCTCCCGAGAAATGTTAGGGAAGCCGCCGCGCTCCTCTACAGAAATGCCGTTGAGGAGAAACTGATCAGGGGGAGATCAATTGAAGCTGTGGCAGCTGCAGCCCTCTATGCCGCCTGCCGGGAGTGCAAGGTGCCGAGAACTCTGGATGAAATCACCGAGGCTTCAAGGGCGAGCAAGAAGGAGATTGGGAGAAGTTACAGGTTTATTGCCAGGGAGTTGCTCATCCACCTCAGACCAACGAGCCCAGTGGACTACATCCCGAGGTTTGCCTCCGAACTGAAGCTCAGCGGTGAGGTGCAGGCAAAAGCTGTTGAGCTGCTGAAGGAAGCGATGAAAAATGGGCTGACGTCCGGACGGGGGCCAACTGGAGTTGCCGCAGCAGCCATTTACATAGCGAGCGTCCTCTGCGGGGAGAGGAGGACCCAGAGGGATGTCGCAGATGTGGCTAGGGTGACAGAGGTCACCGTGAGGAACCGCTACAAGGAGCTCTGCGAAAAGCTTGGGCTTGATGTCGAGCTGTAGTTCCAATCATATACAATAACCCTGCTAGTAACTAGCCCCGCTAGTTCCAGAGCTTTGTTTCGGGCAAGTGTTACAGGCCCTGTCTCGCGTTTTCTACCATCGCTGCCGATGACATCGGCCATCGGAGGAATCACCATCTTGCAGCAGGGGGCGGATTGGCACTTTTGAAGGAAGCGTTTAGTTTAACGGCGCTGACACTACAAATAATTTGCAACCGACTTACAAATGTGAAGGAACAGAATCCTTGGTGGGTTAGCCCGCGCAGTCCTACATCGAAGTGCCTCCAAGACCTCCTAGCTGTGAAAGTTCTCGAAATCATGCCCCAGATTTTTGGGTCATGCATCGAAAAACAAGAAAATTCATGTACCGGACCCTTCATATACCGCGTGTTTTCTTACTACACGGGTGAGGAAGTTCTTGAAGAGACGGTTGTGAGTCGGATGTTGTCACCCACCTCATCAGGGTTTTTGATACTTACTTCTGGAAAGATGGGAGTGAAATTGACGTGAGATCTATAATTGGAAAGGAGCAGGTGGGGTCCGAAAAGCTGGAGAAAGCCGAGGCACTTGAAGAAAGCCTATTTGCTCTCGAGGGAGGAGTTGCCCTCCTTCTCTCCTCTGCGATATGGCACACGTAAAATATGACCGACTCATTCCGCTCCAATATTCCTGATGATAGTTAGAAAGCGCACCCCTGGCGAGTGCGACATGCTCTTTTTCCACCTCTAGGCATGCTCGGCTTTCCAGATGTATTCATAGCCCACATATCATCTTTTAAAACATCGCCCCACTCGCTTTCTAAACGCTTTTAGATACTTGGATAAATTCTCTCTGGTGTCAAAGTGATTCGAGTGGCTGTCTGCGGTGCCTGCGGAAGGATGGGAAGGCTGATCGTGAAGCAAATCACCCAGCAGAATGACATGCAAGTGGTCGCTGCCATCGACGTCCCCGGAACTCCTGAGGAAGGAAGAGACGCTGGAGAGCTAGCCGGTGTCGGAAGAATCGGGGTACAGGTAACCGGCGCTGAAAAGCTGCCAAAAATCCTCGCCGACACGAGGCCAGATGTCCTAGTTGATTTCACAGTGGCCGATGCCGCCGTGGAGAATGTACGAAGCGCAGCCGGAGCCGGTGTTTCGGTGGTAGTGGGGACAACCGGCTTTACGGAGGAGCAAAGGAAAAAGCTTGAGGAAATCATACATAAATCTGGAATAAAAGCCGTCATCTCTCCAAACATGTCGGTAGGGGTTAACGTCTTCTTCAAGGCTGTGGCAGAGGCGGCAAAAAAACTGGGCAAAGGATATGCGGTAGAAATCACGGAAATCCACCATGTACACAAAAAGGACGCTCCCAGCGGCACCGCGAAAAGGGCTGCAGAGCTTGTGGCCGAAGCTATGGGAATTGAAAAAGATTCCGTGAAAATAACGTCGATAAGAGAAGGAGAAGTAGTTGGAGATCACCTCGTGAAGTTTTCAAACGAATGGGAGGAGCTGGAAGTCATCCACAGGGCGAAGACCAGGGAAACATTTGCAGCGGGAGTGGTAAGAGCGATTAGACACGTGTCCACAAAAGGTAAACCAGGAAAGATAGAAAGCATGTTCGATGTACTGGGACTAGAGTGACCTCTGGATGTTTGAAGCAATATTTTGGTCAGCCATGATCTTTCTCGCTAGGCTAGTCGATGTCTCAATGGGAACATTAAGGATGATACTGCTTGTAAGAGGGAGAAGAGAAATTGCCGCGATATCATCATTTTTCGAAATAACGATCTGGGTTTTAGCCGTGAGCAGGGTCATTACCCAGCTCGACAGATGGTATTACATTGTTGCTTTCGCTCTCGGTTTTGCCGCGGGTAACTTTTGCGGAAGCTATCTTGAAGAGAAGATCGCGCTGGGTTACACCTTTGCCTACATTGTTCCAAAAAATCCCAAGAAGCTCACCAGAGAACTCAGAAGGGCAGATTTTGGTGTCACTGTTTTGTACGGCGAGGGACTCAAAGGGCCAGAGCCTGTGCTAAATGTCATCCTGAAGCGGAGGGAGACAAAAAAGCTCCTAGAAATTTTGAAGAAATCTGATCCCCGAGCCTTCATCACACTCTTGGATGTAAGAGCAGAGCGCGGGGGTTATTTTGGGGGAATGAGAAAGGGAAAATAATTCTGTTCCAGCAATTCAAAGGAGAAACGTTAGCATCCACCCACCAACGGCCCACGCTGCCGTAAACATCAACATCGCCATCGGAAGGGAAACAGCGAGCACCATCCTCTTCACAACCCCGTCATCCCCAACCTCTAGCTCAACGGCGTAGGCCATCAGAATCGCCGCAAGAACGACGGCATAGATTGCCAAGATTATTGAAAATGCTGGAGGAGAAAAGGATTTCCCGCTGAATATCTCGCTTTGGAAAGACTTCAGAAAAAGCACCTCCTGAAGCCTAGCCGTTATTGCCACAACAAATGGAGCGAAAAAAACGGCCACAGATTTCATCGATGTTATCATCTCCCCAAACATCTCTTTTATCTCTTCTCTCAAAGAGTTGAGCTTTGCTAGATGCTGAGCAATGCTGCATATGGCCTCGCCGGCAACTCTCGTGCTTCTCTCCACAAAGCTCACTAGCATCTCCATGACCCCTCTAACGGTTCCAGAATCGATTGAGGAAAAAGAACCGACAGCGCCGAAAAATGCTTCTCTCAGTCCCATTCCACCAACCCCAACATTTGCCGTTGCCCTCGCAAGACACTCCTCAAATGCACTTCCCCTCACTTCCTTTGAGATGCTCGCCAAAACATCTTCAGCGGGGCGTCCCTCGCTCACCCTCCCTCCAAGCCCCATCAGCACCTCTGGAAGCTCCTCCTCCATTCTCGCCAGGATTTTTCTCCTCTCATAGGCCTCGGCAGAGGATAGCCAGAAATAGAGAGCTAGCCCCCCGACAGCACCCCAGAGGGAGAGAATCCCGCCAACATCTGGAGAGAGATTCAGACCAATCGCTGCAGAAAGGGGCAGAAGAGAAATGCAGACGCAGAGAAGAAGCTCTTTTCCAGGGACTTTTCTCAGAGAGACCTGAGGCGGCGACAAAACCTGCGGCCTCTTAGCCAGGATCTGCTTGCTCAAAAGATAAACGGCTGCCGGCAGGATGCAGCAGTATATCGCTGCTATCGGCGCCAGCCCGATGGTTCCACCTATGACTGAAAATGTGGGGAGCAGGGCGACCAGCATGAGGGGGAGGAGTATCCCGACGCTGTAGATGATGAGGGTTGGGAGGTAGATGGACGACGCAAACCTGCGCATCCTTTTTCTAGTCTCCTCGAGGACGATATCAAAAGCGAGATCCAAATATCTCTCTCTTGTCTTTCCATTTGCCGCCTCCTCCAGGAGATGTCCTGCCCTTTCCATCTCAGGGTAATCCCCCTTCCACTCCTCGATGAAATCATCCAAGATCTCCGCAGGTCTTTCGAGCCTTCCCCTCGAGATTTTAACCCTCAGGTCTTGGCTCATCGCGTCTTCCCCGGAGCTGGAAAATTCGAGGGCCCGCTCAAGGTTTGGATTAACCTTCATCGCCATAGTCAGCCTTGCAAAGAGGGAGGTGGGATCGGCAACCCTTCTCATCCTTCTATTCTTTCTCGTGAGATTCAAGCCACTCAAGCCATTCACGGAAAACCCTCCTGTAAGAGATGTTCTTTTTCCCCAGCTCATCCTCGAGGAGGCCCCGCCAGAAGAGATTTGATCTAACGACGAAATCTGCCTCTAGAAGGCCTCTGCTTCCTGAATTTCTTGCCCTCTCCACAAGGGTTTTCATAACCATCTCCCTGAACTCAAGATTTTTCAACACATTTTCAACAGTTGTAGCCCACTTCCTTGCTATCCTAAAGACAAGCTCAGATCTTGAAAGGGCCGGAGTCGGTTTTGCCTCCATTCCACAATAATCAAAGGAGAAGAGGTCTGTGAAACCCCTCTCCGCCGCAGGGTCTTTTCTCCACGCCTTTCTAACCTCTGTTACCTGGAACAGCTTCCTTACCCTCTCCACCCTCCCCCTGCTTCTGACGGGAGCTGCAACCACAATGACATCTGTGGCTTTGAAAGAGCTTGGGTGAATGCCGAGATCATAAACAACCCTCTCAAAAACATCTTTCGCCGTCGCCCCGTGGATTGTCCCGAGAACTGAATTTCCCGCTGTGCCAACCCTCATCGCCTCATATAAGGTCCTCGCCTCCTCCCCTCTCACCTCTCCAATGACAAGCACAGACTCCCCAAGCCTCAGAGCCGCCCTCAGCGCCTCCCCTGCGCTCATCTCAACATCTGTGGAGGAGGTCACCGACTGAACTCTGAAGGGCTGTATCTTGAACCCGAGCCTGCGCAAATGCTCGACCGGAAGCTCGAGTGTGTCCTCCACCGTCAGAATCCTGTATCTCGGCAGGAGCTCGAGCATGAGGGCTGAGAGAAGGGAAGTCTTTCCTGAGCCCCTGCTTCCCGTGATCAAAATCGAGGCCTGCGCATCCACGAGAAGGCTGAGAAAAGCTGCAGCCTTGGGCGTCATGAACCCCACGTCGATGAACTGGGGGAGCGTCCAGGGGGTGGGCTTATGCCTCCTCAAGGCCATTGCCACTCCCCAGGGGCTGAGCGGTGGCCCGACCACGGCAACCCTGACACCCTGGATGTCCATGTCCAAAACGGGGTCCGCCTCTGAAAAGGGCCTCCCGCTCATCGCCCTGAACTTTGAAACAAGGGAGTCGATGTCGGTCTGGGTAAGAAAAATGTTTGTAACGCACTCCGCGTGGTCACGATGATTTAGATAGACTGGGATCTCTCCTGCAGGCGAATCTATGTAAATGTCCTGAACCCTTTCATCCGCAAGAAGGATGTCTAAAATTCCCAACCCAGCCATGAACCTTCCGAGATACTTTGCAAGCCATTTCACCTCCTCCCTAGAAACATCTGTCCCTCTTTCCACAACATTTCTAGCGATGATTTCTTCTGACAGCCTCTCGACCGTCTCCCTTGCCCGGGTTATGTCCCGATCCACCACGGGCGGGGAACTGAGCAGTGCCCTTCTCGCTTCCTGGAGGAGGTCGGCCAGAGGTGGGGGGAGGGTGTACTCTGGAGGTGAAAGAAAATAATACCTCTGAAGCTCATCCCTCTTTTCATATATTCTCACCCTTGTCCCATCCACCTCATAGCTGTCGAGCAACCGGCAGCCCCCAGGCGGCTCCTGGAGGATCCTGGAGGTAAAAAAACTTGGCTTGAGGAGGGGAAGGAGCTGAGCATCTGTGAGGCGGAAGAAATCTGAAGATTCAAGGTCGGAGATAAATGAAGCTAGGGTCTCAAGGAATCTCTTTCTGCACCCTCGGCATTTTTCTCCTCCCCTCCTCTCCTTCACCTTTATCTCATAGTAGAATTCCTTGAGCCTTCTTAGACCTGTTCTCGGAGATTTTTCCACTTCATCGAATATCCCCTCAAGCCTAGACTTCCTTGGGAGCAGGCATCTGCTGCACCCCTCGGCTGTGAGATTCCGATATCCCCAGATCCTCCACTCCTTCAAAATTTTAGTGAGATTCCTCAAGCACTTCAACGCCTCCCCCCGGTATTCTCTGTCGTAAACATCGGAGAGGATCACAGCATCAACATCTGGACTTTCCATGAGGGCCTTGAGCACATGTTGCATGCAATCTTGGGAAGCTTCTATCGCCCCACCTTTTGGACAGCCCCTGCAGGAAATCTTGAGGATGCTCTCGCCAGCGGCGGAAAAAATCTCATTTTTTTCCATTGTTTTTCACTTCCTCTGCCTCCAAAACTAGCAGCCTTTTTTCTAGCTCCAGTAGACGTTGCTTCAGGAGCTGCAACTCACTGAAAATTGAAGCCAAACTCCTCCCGTGAGCCGCAAGGATTTCTCTCTCTTCTCTGTTCATTTTCTCACCTCCTCAAGCTCGAGGAAAAGTTGGGCGATTCTTTCAATCGACTGTGAAATCTCTGGGTCTGTAAGATCCCGCGGGGATATCCCCCTAGCCATCAACAGGAGCCAAGTTCTCTCGCTTATCGCTCCCACGCTGTGAAGCTCATTTATGAGCGACTCTGGGTCGACCCCCACCTTCTCTCTCAGAAAGGCCCTCACCATAAGCCTGCTGAGGTGGTCCCGATTTTTAATGATGATTTCCCTTGCTGCTATTAAGTGATCCTTCAGCTCCTCCAGGTCGCTTTTTGCAAATAGCCTCCATTCCCTTCCAAATGGGCCGGCGCTGGCAGATATTGACTTAAGCAGTTTTGCCGCGGCGGATTCCATGATCGGGCGAAGTTTCAGGAGGGGTGCAAGCTTTCTGTCCCCATCAGAAATCCTGCAGATATCTGCGAAAAGGGGTGAAAGCTTTTTCCAGTAGTCCCTGGCCCTCGCTACCTCCTCCTCCGGGAGTTCTATGAAGGCATCGAGCAGCGCAATCAGTTCATCAATCAATTTTGCATTCAATTTCCTCAAGCCTCCTCTCTATCTCCGCCACCCTCGCTTCTTTTCTCTTCTGGAGCAGCTCAGCCTTCAGAACCCGCAAAAGCTCCGCTTCCGCCGAGAGAAGCAGCTTGGTCAGAGATGGTTTCTCAGAGGGTCGAAGGAGAAATCGCTCAAGTATCACAATCGAGATGTGCCATCCAACCGCAAGCCCGAGGACTACCAAGATCATCAAACTTCCCGCCAAAGTTTTGCGAGGAGGTTGTTTATAAAGGAAAAACAAATAGACTACTGTCTATCACAAGGACTTTTACTGCTCTCAATCTCCCGGGAACGTCACCCAAGACTAACGAAAATGCTGAAAACCGTCGTCCCCCCAATTGGGGGAGTTCTATTTTCCGGATACGGAAGCGCATGGTGAAGAATATATCTTCATGGACAGATACTCTCTTGAGCCGGGGTAGCCAAGTCAGGTAAGGCGCACGCCTTGAGAGCGTGTGGCCCTTTGGGCCTCGAGGGTTCAAATCCCTCCCCCGGCGCCACGCATACAACTGCCAGAAAAAAGCGTTACAACTCCCTCCGCCGCCTTTTCCTCGATAGAGGCAGTAACAGGTCGCAGTAATCCTTCACTATTGGCGAAGATTCGATTGACCACGCCTGGGCTCTGCCCACAAGTTTCACCTGTCGTCTCTCCCTCGCTTCCCTCCTTCGGTTTAATTTCCAAAACGCCGCACTACAGAATCCAGCGGCCATGCCACCGCCAATGAGGAGAAGTGGAAATTGATCACCGCTGGAAGGAGAGCCGCTGCTTACCACCTCTATCTCAACCTCCCTTTTTTCCAAGAAGCTCTGAGTGAGAGCATCCCACATCTCGACCTCTTGCAATCCCCCAGACATCTCGCTAACAGGGATGACGACTTCCACTGTTTTCTCGCTCAAGGGACCGGTCCCGGCATCGAAAATCGTAACATGTCCCCCGATCTTTATCTGGATGTGGCGAGAGAATGCCTTCGGAACGGGGTTCTCTATCATTATCGGGATTTTCAAGCTCCCGTTGGAAACTGTGACTCTTGAAGGAATGAGGATTTTCGGGAATGTGATTTTTCCCCCGATAACGAACTTTGAGAAGTCGACCACGGTTGCAGAGTAGGATATGTGCGATAAATCTCCACCATCAATATCGGTTTCCATCTCCTCCATCCGGTTCTCGATGATCTTGAAAAGATGCACCGCAAACGGGCCAAGGCCCTTTTCCCTCAGCCATTCCCTGGGGACACTGAACAGCACCTTCCCAACCGCAGGCAAACTGTTGTCCAGCTTCTGCAGCTCAAACGACGAATAGCACATTACATTTTCTGGCAGAGGGATGGTCGAAAGGTCGGCTTTTTCTATTTTCACCGCATTCTCCAAAAGAGTCCCATCATTTGTTTTCACAAATACTTTCAAAATACCTAGATTTTCTGCAACCATTTCAAGATTTTCGTGCGAAGGCTCTTGAATCTTAACCACGTGAATCCAGAAAATAATGGAGTTTTCATTTTTCATTAGGGATGCATCTTTCACTTTTACTTGGATTAAATGGTCTCCAGAAGCCATATTTGTTAAAACTATGATTAGGAGATTTCCATCCACTGAGTATCGCTCAATTTTATTGTCTATTTTCACCACGATGGAACTGTAATCTATGCCAGAAGCATCACTCATTCTCACCCTTATTATCAAGTTCTCCTCAACTTCATGGGTCTTTGGGTCAAGTAGCTCAAGAAGAGGAGGGATTATGTCGGGCGGCGGCGCGATCCATCCACTGGCTCCTCCACCACCTTCCCCTCCAGGCGATTGGACTTGAGAGATAACGTTGGCCCCCCATTTTTCGACTTGACTCCACTCACAAGGTTCAGTAGTAATTATCGCATTCCAATTTTCCACTGATGTGAATTCTGGGGAATATGTGAGAATAGTTGCGGCCCAATCTTCAACGCTTTTCCAAGATGCCAAGGCAAAAATGTATATCTCCTGAACTTTTTCTATTCTTTCCCATCGTCTAATAACAAAGGTTTGATAGGTTCCATTTTGGCCGGGAACACCATTCCCGGCATCAACGCCGCCGATACCTCCACTCCCGCCGTTTACATAATAGATTCCCTCTTCCAGCTGCCCATAGAAATGATAAATTTTGATTCTCCCTCCTCCACCTCCGCCTCCCCCTCCCCCATCGGCGCCACCGTTGCCTCCTCTCCCTCCTTTTGCAGACAGAATGTTGAAGCTTACCCTTTCTGCTCGGATTAAGATACCTCCACCGCTTCCTCCACCCCCTCCCCCTTGATCGGCGGCCGGGGCATCAGTTCCGGCTCCTCCATTAGCGGTGATAGTCCCGGAGTAGGAGAAGAAATTTTTTGCTTCAAGAACTATTCTCCCTCCGCCTCGTCCCCCATAGTTGGTGAAGGGACCTGTAGTGCCTGAGTCTCCCATATGACCGCCATTTCCGCCAGCTCCTCCATATCCTCCACCTCCTCCACCCGCATGTGGGCCGACATAACTATACTTGCTCCATCCCCCACCCGAACCCATGCACACATTGTCAATGTTGTCATATGCGGCGCCACCTAGCCCTCCAGTACCATAGCCTCCTCCGCCGCCTCCGCCAGGCCCTGGGTAATCTGGATACATGTATCCAGCATTATCGGCGGAAAGAGTCCCGTTGACTACTATATTTTCCGCCATGATCGTTACTTGTCCAAAATTAGAGCCATCAAATTGTTTGACCCTCACTGTTACACCCTGTTCTATTCTGAATACCCGGATGTTGTAGTGGACCCCAGCAATCTCGGTATCACTTGTGATGACCCAATCCTCCCCATTATGATCCCCGCCTCCAAGATAGCTCCATGCAACTGCTGAAGGAGGAGAAGCAAGTAAAAGAAATCCGAAAATAACTAGCGTTGTAAGTTGTGTTTTATTCCCCCACATTGCCCTCTCACCCTCCAAGGACTCCAGACATCATTGGAAAATGAGGCTTTTAAGAGAAATTTCCAAAATGGAGATACTCACTTCTTGAGCAGAACAACCCTGCTCTCGGGACATTCATCCACAAATTTATAACCAGTCAGGGTTGCCAGCTCTCCACAAAACTTCTGAATCTCCTGATGAGTGGGCATGTTCTCGAACCCAAGCCTCCTTCTGGAGTAGCCTACCCACATGTATCCTTTCCCCTCGACAAAATCCGGCTCGGCTTTTTCTATGAGCCTCGCGTAGCCCTGGGGAGATTTCAGATTCACCCCTTTCACAAGGGTTAGCCTCAAAACTCTTCTGCAACTTAACGATGAAAAAACTTCCAAACTTCTGTTCAGCTTCTCCCATCCCCCAGAAACAACCGGCCTGCAGATCTCCCTGTATGTTTCCTCATCTGGGGCGACAAGGGAGATGTAAAGCTGGGTCGGCGGTCTGAGCCTTTCGAGGACTTCTGGGTGGAGGCCATTTGAGACAAGGAAACTGGTCATGCCTCTCTTCCTGCACTCCTCGACCAGTTCGTTTATCTTTGGATAAATCATCGGCTCTCCGGCAAGAGATATCGCGCAGTGGCGGGGGTTCTGCGCCTCCTCGAACTTCCTCCTGTTGACATCGGGATTTCCTCCAAATCCACTCAGCAGCAATCTTTGCGCAGAAATCGCTCTCTCTAATATCTCTGCAGGATCATCTGCTTCTCCCATCCAGCCTGGGAATGTGATCTCTGTGTTTCTCCAGCAGTAGATGCAGCGATGGTCGCAGAAAGGAAGGGAGGGTGTAAGCTGCAGACAAAGATGGCTTCTGACTCCAAGTTCCTTTCCATAAAATTTTTCCTTGTAGCACACCCCCTGGTCGAGCAGACTTTTTCTTGTCCAGTGGCAGACTTTCACCGCTGAGTGCCCGTGGCTTCCGACTATTCTATATCCGGCGTTCTCGAGAGCTTCCACTTTTGACTTTTCCAGCATCAGGATAATTTTTCTCTCATGAGATTAAACAGCCTCTCCTTGACTTCGCCGAGATTTCCGGCCACATTCATGCTTGCCGCCCCGGAATGTCCTCCCCCATTTCCCCCCAATTCCTTCGCGATTTTTTCTAAAATTTCTCCAAGATGAATCCCAGTCTGCTCGATGAATTCCTGTCTCGCCCTAGCGCTCACCCTCACATTCCCTTTTTCCTCGTTTCCAATAAACGCTACATCCGCTCCTATTTTCACCAAAATGTTTGCGGCGTCCCCCTCGAAAGATCCCACCTCAGAAAAGACTACGAGTTTTTCCCCAATCCTTTGTAGTTCCAAGCGCTGCGCTGCCTTCAACATTGCAATTCTTTTCGAGAGGTCCTCTGGCTGATGGAGAAGCTCAAGCACGCGGCGATAATCTCCCCCGGCTTTAATCAGCGAATCGACTATCCCAAAAGTTTCCGGCCTTGAAAGCCTGAAGAAGGCTGTGTCTGTGATTATCCCGCCAAGGAGCAGCGATGCCTGCTCCCCCGACGGTTGAATCCCCATCTCTTCCATTATTTTAAAAACAAGCTCCGACTCAGACGAAAAATCCTCTCTCACAAAGTAGAAATCGGCAGCAGCTCTCATCTCTTCAACAGGCCGGTGGTGATCAATCACCGCCATCTCTCCCTGAAACCCCTTCACAGTCTCTCCAAATTTTCCTAGGTGACCGAAGCTGGATGTATCGACGAGAACTACCGCCTCAAAATCGAGAGAGGGATTAACGGAAAGACTGCGGCCAAAGGAGCTGAGGAAAAACTGGGCCAGAGTTGAAATGTCTTCAGCTGCCCCAGCCACCGCCCTCGCTCCAAGGCCCCCCAAGATTTCCGAAAGCACGACCGCCGAGGCCCCCCCATCAACATCAGCGTTGTGGTGGCAGAGCACAAGGATCTTTTCATGCCTTTTCGGAAGTTCTCGCAGGTATTCTGCGGCATCTCTCATGCAGCTCTAGCTCGGTCCCGGAGCACCCGGCTGTTCTTTCATCGCCAGATCGATCTTTTCGCGCATTTCCTTTATCCTCTGGATGGTCCTCTCTTCCTGTCTGGCAATAGTCTTCAGCCTGAGGTCGATTGCCTCTCTGTCCTCCTTCAATTTCTGTAGGATTTCACCTCGGCTTGTCTTTGCCAGAATCGGCCCAACACTTCTGTAAACTGTGGCATCCTCTGCAAGCTTCTCCACCTCCTGGATCGCCTGCTCTGTTTCCTTCAGCAATGCTTCCAGCTGCTGCCTTTGGGCGATCAGAACCTGCGCCTGCTGCTGGAGCTGCTGGAACTGCGCGAGCTGATGTCTGAGCTGTGGGGATATCTTCTCCATCAATTGCACCTCTCAATGACTCCTTTCGCCACAGAAATCCACCTGAGATAGGAATTCAGGGCTGCTCTGATGGATGCTGTATCGTCGGCTTCCAGTTCCAAGCGCAGCACCTTTCCATTCGCCGCAAGATTAACCCGCACCTTGCTCGCCTCAATTTTCTTCTCCGGCTCTATTGCTCGAAGAGCAGTTGTGGCCTCTTTCTCTGTTCTGAGTTCCATTTCAACCCTTGCTACAACACGCTTCTCCCTCATATTGCCTTCACCCGCTTCACAAAACTTTTCCTCGTCTTTGAAAGAATCCTCCCCGAACAATGGGGACACCTGTAGCTACCTTCTGGAAGCTTCTCAATTTCCCTTCCGCAGTGTTCACACTTTAGCACCGGTATCACCTTTAACTGCTTTTTCAAGCTCTTTAACGCTTGGCGTGTATGCCCCTCCAGCAAACTTTGCTCCACATTTCTGGCACTGCCACACCCCCGTGCTCACCCGGCGGAGCTTCTTCTCGCTACAACTGGGACACTTGTACTTCTGCCGGGCCTTGGAGGCAATTTCCGCGTACCTTCTCCTCAGAGTGAATCCATACCTCGGGCCAAATCCTCCGGTCGCCGCTCCTTCCTTTGCCTTTCCCATTTTCTCAGCCCACCAACCTTCTCAGCTCTGCCGCCTTGTCCCTCGCAATCCTGTAAGCTTCCTCCAGCTCATCTGGAAAGAAATATCCTGGACCACCCTTCTGAAGCGCGCAGATGTCCCCTTCCTCCGTCGTAACTATCGTCAGCCTTGCGTCCATCACCAGCTCCTCCTCCAGAGTCGGATCAACCATCAAAACATCGTTGATTTTTGCTATAGTCACTGCTACTGGCTTTTTTACAAGTGGAAACCCCTGGAGTTTCCATTCCTCGGATTCTGGCGGTTTTACATCAGAGAGGGCAGCGATGGCGGCCAGCGCAGATGCATCTATCATATTCCCATCATGGTCCAGCACATCAATGTCGATGAAAACTGCCCAGACTTCTTCCCCTGGAGTGATTGCCAGCTTCTCCAACCCTATTGCTTCAGACTCCCTGATCCCCCTGTCAACGACTCTCGCCAGCTCTATTGCTTCCTCCTTTGGCGGTCCTGGTTCGAATGTCGGGTCGGCCAGCGGGAGAAGTTCCGCGTTGACAACAAGTATCCCGCTCTCCGGAGTGTCTGGAAATGGCTCTCCCTTCTCAAGCTTTACTCCGACTATGACCTCTGTGTTACCCATCTTCACCCTCGCCGAACCATTCGCGCTTTTAAGAAATCCCTTCTCCAAGGTAACTTTCCTGAACTCATCTGGCTTTCTCCCATCTATCCTCTTTCCCTCCCTCGCCAGGGAAAGGATGGCGTCCCTTTTCACCTTTGCAATTATTTCGCTCATACTTCTCCCTTCTTTAGTATGTACCTCTCCTTTAACGCTTCCCTCTGGGCGGCATATATCTGCTCGCACCCCTTTAATCCCAGTGCTATCGCTCGTTTGAATTCATCTGCCGTGAAGTGGCCATCCATCTGCAACAGAGTTATTGCCTTTTTTCTCGGCATCACGGCCATCGGCATGTCGGTGGTTCCAAGCTGGTCTTCCTCTTTCATCAGATCGAGCACTATCGTCCCGTCGACTTTTCCCACGGCAACAGAAGCTACGAGGTCTCTCATCGGGATTCCAGCGTTTGCCAACGCCACAGATGCTGCATTTATCCCTGCTGTTCTGGTTCCGGCGTCGGCCTGCAGAACCTCTATGAAAACATCTATCACAGATCTCGGGTAGAGCTCCAGGAAAAGAGCTGGCTCAAGGGCCTCCCTGATCACTTTGGATATCTCTATTGAACGTCTGTCGGGACCTGGCTTTTTCCTCTCGTCAACTGAGAATGGCGCCATGCTGTATCTGCACCTGAGGACTCCGACATCTGGCTCTGCGGCATGCCTTGGATGCATCTCTCTCGGTCCATAGACTGCAGCGAAAACTTTGTTTTTCCCGAGTTCTATGTATGCTGAGCCATCAGCGCGCTCCAAGACTCCCGCAACTATTTTCAGCGGTCTGAGCTCTTCTGGCGCTCTTCCATCCCTTCTCTTTCCATCCACTATCAGCTTTTCGGTGCTTTCCATCAACTCACCTCCGATTTTTTCTTTTCGAGCATGAGGCGAATTCTGTCTGTTAGACCAGAAGTGTGCGCCTCTCGCTCGATCGTGAACAAGGCCTCAGCAACTGCCTCCACCATCCTTTCATTTCTACCCCACACCATAATTCTTCCATTCTGCCCCACAAAAAGCCTGCAACCCCCGATCTTTTGGAGTATTTCCAGCATTGAGCCCTTCTTGCCTAGGACCCTTGGGATTTTCGCCGGGGAAATCTCCAAAAGCTTTCCTCCCTTTAACTTTCCAAGCCCAATTCCCTCGGTTTTCAGAAGAACGTGAAATCTCTCATCGACATCTGCTATTTCTGCAGCAATGATGTCTCCTACCGTCAGATATTTTGAGATATCTTCCTGCGAGGGGTCGAGCCTCCTTCCCAGAAGACTTGAGGCGAATAGATTTCCTTGATAGGGGGAATTTATGTCGACCGCCCACCCATACTGGTACAGGTCAACAACTACTCCGATGACCTTGTCGCCGACTCTCGGGATGTATGGCCCTTCTAGGGGGATGACCCTGACCCAGCGTTCCCCGATCTCAGCCAGCCCAACAACCGCTGAGTAAATTTCATTCCCCTCCCGGTAAGCGCCATCTCCAACCCGATAATTCCCGGTTGCTAGAAGCTGCCCTGGGATGACAAATTCCCGCTGTTTTTTCTCCATCATTTCACCACCTTCGTCACGACCTCCCCCTTGGTCAGCTCATTCAATTTCTCAAAGAACTCTATCTGAATCCCTGCAGGGATTTCCACCAGGACCGCCCAGGAGCCATCCTGCAACCATTCCTCCTTTTTCACCGTTCCAAATTTCCCGAGCACCGGCCTAACCTTTCCAACGTGATTGACCGGGACTTTAACTGCGATGTTTCTCATCTCCAGCTTCAGCGGGATAATTGCTGAAATCTCTTTCATTATTCTTGGCACCTGCTCCTCTGCACTTCTGAACTCTTCTATAGGAACTCTCGCCTCAGCAATCGCAGCTTCTATCCTAGCCGGCGGGTGGGGCAGCCCGGTCTGAGGATTTATCGCTCTCCTCGAGATGATCGCGACTATCTGCTTGAGCCTCTCTTCCCTCATCCTCCTTCTCTGCTCGGTGGTGATCTGAACCTCTCCCCTTTTTATTATCTCCTCCGCCACCTTCAGGGGATCGGTTGTCCCAAAGATTTTTTTCATGGCCTCCTCAGAAGCGGCATCTCCCTTTTTAACATCCTTAAAAATCTTTTCTACCGCCATCGCGGCCTTCACATCCTTGAGTTCTCCGCTCCTTATCTTTAAGGCGAGCTCTGGATCAACGAGTATCTCAAAGATGCTCCCCTGGAGAGAAATCCTGGCCACAACTGCATCTTCAAGTCTGACCATGGCCCGCTACTCCTTGGCGGGCTTGGCTGACAGCTTCTTTATATACTCCTCTACCTCTTCTGAAGACAGCTTCTTGAATTTCCCAGTTTTAGTGGAAATCACGGCCATCTCTACCTTATCCTCGCTCAGCTCTCCCTCGATGACCAGCTTTAGAGCTTCTAGCGCGAGAAGGATGGCAGACTCCATGGGGGCCTCCTCGTCATACTTCTTCTCCAAAAATTCAATGACGGTCTGGGCACCGCCACCTATCGCCTGACATTTGTATGCTGCAACCACTCCGCTGGGGTCTGTTTCAAAGAGGCTGGGGGAGCCATTGTCAACGCCCGCGATGAGAAATCTTGTCCCAAAAGGCCTAACCCCCCCATGCTGTGTGTATAGTTGCTTTATGTCTCCAATCCTCCTCGCGAGAGTTTGTACCGATATCGGCTCATCATATCTCAACCTGTGTATCTGCGCCTCTATTCTCGCCTGGTCTGCCAGAACCCTTGCGTCAGCGATCAGACCTGAGGCAGCTGCTCCTATGTGCTCGTCCACCTGAAATATCTTTTCAATCGAAGTTTTTTCCACAAGATTGCTCCTGACTTTCCTTTCTGCAGCCAAAACCACGCCTTCTTTAACTTTTATCCCCAGTGCGGTTAATCCTCGCTTCACCGCCTCCTGAGCGTACTGAACCTGAAATAGTTTACCATCTGGGCTGAAGACGGTTATCGCCCTATCGTATCCCGCTCCAGGAGGTCCAAACGCCATTTATCTCACCGCACCAGTTCGCATAATTTGTTTATGTGTGGATATTTAACTTTTCCCAAGAAGCATTGCCACTGTCTGTGGCCAGACCGTAAGCGGCGGAGGCAAAATGTCGCTTTATTGGATGACATCGGAAACAACCCATGTGATATCTCTGCCATAACAGACCGCCGGAGTAGCGCCTCGATGATCCATCTCCAAGGAGTCCAAAAATTTGCTTCTCAATTTTGTCGCCTCAATCTTTTGCTATCACCCTGCCGCCATATTTATCAATCACTGTCACAGTTGGACCTCCTTCCCCGCTTCCTATTCTGAAGCTGAGCATCTCGCAGGCAAAATTTTCATTCATTTCATTTTCAAATTCTTCCAGATTTTCCGCTCCCCGCGCCATTCGAAGAGCTAGGTAGGCTGTTTCATAAAGCCGCCCATACCTAGGAACAACTCCAGCATTCACGTACACACCGTGGGCCTTCACTCCGGACAAATGCTCAAACTCCGCCCAAAGATATCCATGCACAGCAAGACTGCCATCTGGAAGCCACCGGATGTCAATAGAATTCTCGTCCGCCAGAGGAACATAAATTTTTTTGAAGTTGGAGTAATTCCACCCGGCGGAAATCCTTTGATTGAAATACTCAATTATCCTGCTCTCCACCTGGGATTTGCTTCCCCCTTTCTTTCCCCACTCGTACATGGCTGCATGGATGGAATCCCTCAGGGCTTCGTTCAACTCGGTTTGAATGGTTGTCGCAACTGCTTTTGTTGTATCCATTGCAATTGCCCGGATGAATGTGAGCTGCTGGCTTCTGAACCCAGCTTCAAATGTGTACAACGCTACTACTGAAAGCATTAGCACAAAAACCGTGAAGACGGCAAGGGTTGCAACCGATCCTTTTTCCTCCATTGGGAGTCACCTCTCAAAGAGCGTGAGGGTGGCCGGAACCTGGACTATCCTGTTTTCTCCGGCCTCGGCCACAACTATTGAAATCTTCCCTGAGAAAATAAACATCTGCTTACCGTATCCCCCATTCTCTGGGGAGGTCTGGATCCAGAAGGTGTCTCCATGTGATAGCGTTAGGACGACGGTGGTGTTGAGAGGCCTTAGATAATCTAAGACCCTGCCGACTTCACGATGGAGAATGTCCCCCGGAACTACCGTTTCTATTCCCACGAGGTTCTCTGCAATTGCTCTCAGATAGCCCAGGGAAAAGTTTTCAACCTGTGAGATTTCTAGAGTCCTATACAGATACTCTGCTTTCAGTTGGAGCTGTCTATCCGTTGCTGAAGCGATGGCATCGGCCCTGTAGGTGTGGAGGAGAACGCCCGCCAAGATGGCTATGATTAGCATGAAGGTAATCGCCAAAACATCGCTGATTCCCTTTTCCCCTATTTTCTCCAGACTTTCACCTCCAACTTTCCTGGTTTGAAGGAATAGTTTTCATAGACAGAAACGGGAAGAACAAGAGATGCCACAGGTTCTGTGGGCGGTGCTTCCGGGCCATATGGTCCCAAAGCTTTTTCATCTATCATGTTATACCTCAGAAGGATGTTGAAGGAGAAGTTTTCTCCACCGATGGTCTGCCAGAACTCCAGGGAAGAAATTTTTGCTGGATCGATGGCATAGTCAACCGTGCTTCCGAAAGCTTCAACAGCCAGCTCCCTCACGACGAGATGGTTGGCTATTGTTGACGCCGCGTCAATCAGCCCGGCAGTTGAAAGGTTGCTTTTGTAGGTGGAATAGGCTGAGATGAGAAGGGCAATGAAGATCACTACAAGGAGGATGGAGATGATTGCCTTAAAGATTCTCACTACATCCGTAGAACCACCAACCCCTGCTGCGAGATGCCGATAGAAAGGGTGTGGGAGCCGGTTCCAAGTATAAAATTCTCAGAAAATCTAGCGGCAAGGCCTGTAGCAGAATACCTCTGACCGTCGATGAATATCTGATTGTCCACAAACCTCATAGAATATCCTTGAGGTATTGTTATCCCGACTACCCTCGGGCTGCCAGAGGCGATGACCTCTTCACATGCTCCACCAACCGCCTGGAGAGCTTCTCTCGCCTCTCTGTTGGCGGAAATCTGCTGGAAGGAAAGATATCCGACTACCCCTATGCTTGCTGTGAGAGCCGCCATTATCACTATCCCAATTGTTCTGATGGCGGGCATGTTTCTGCCTATGTAATTGTCAGAGCCAGAGATGTCGAGCCGGCTTGGCCTTTGGACCCCATGGCGGAGATCGTGAGGGTTGATGATCCGGGAGAGGCGGTGTTGTCAACGGTGATGATCAGGGTAGAGTAAAATGTCGGCTCTCCCATGGGAGGATTAAAAGAGAGATTTACCCCAGATGGTGCACCAGTGGCTTGAAGCGTGACATTCTCCTTTGTCCCCATAATGTAATTCACGGTGACGTTAATCGTGGCGCTTCCGCCCCTTGAAACGCTCTTAGAACTCTCCGACAGGATTATCTCACATTTGAGCGAGGAGGCATAGCCCCCGGCCCAAGAATAGACGGCATATCCTATCCCCAAGCCAATGATCAGAAGAACTATCCCTGCAAAAATTTTCATCGCCAGAGGCTCCACTCCACGCTCGTCCAAAGCTCACCTCGATAGACTATGGGAGCTGATGTTTAAAAATGTGAAGTGATCAAATGCCTCTCGCCTGCAGCCTCTCCTCCTGCTTCAGGGTTCTTATATCAATTCCCTTCATCGGCAGAGGAAGGTTTTTGCAGGCTTCCAGGACGGCTTCCGGGTCGTCATAGTATCTTGTCGCTTCAACTATCGCCCTCGCCATCCTTGGAGGATCGCTCGACTTGAATATCCCGGAGCCAACGAAGATCCCATCGACCCCAAGCTGCATGACCATCGCTGCATCTGCAGGAGTGGCTATTCCCCCTGCGCAGAACCAGACAACCGACAGCCTCTGGAGCTTGCGAGTTTCTTCTACAAGCTCAACCGGCACGCGATATTCCTTTGCTTTTGCTTCGAGACCATCTCCATCAAGAGAAGCAAGCTCAGAGATCTGCCTTTTGGTGAGCCTGATGTGTCTTATGGCTTCAACAATGTTTCCGGTTCCCGCCTCACCCTTTGTCCTTATCATCGCCGCCCCTTCGTCTATCCTCCTGAGAGCCTCCCCAAGATCTCTGGCCCCGCAGACAAACGGGACTTTAAACTTCTTTTTATCGATGTGAAATTCCTCATCTGCTGGGGTAAGAACCTCCGATTCATCTATCATGTCAACACCGAGAGCTTCCAAGACCTGAGCCTCCGCAAAATGCCCTATCCTGCACTTCGCCATTACTGGGATGGTGACAGCGTTCATTATACTCTCGATAATCGCTGGATCGGCCATCCTTGCAACGCCGCCAGCAGCCCTGATATCCGCCGGAACTGCCTGAAGAGCCATGACCGCAACCGCCCCGGCCTCTTCCGCTATGATCGCCTGCTCCGGGGTGGTGACATCCATGATTACTCCCCCCTTCTGCATCTTTGCAAACCCCCTCTTCAGCCTCTCAGAACCGAACAAGATTTCCATGGCTACCCCTTCTACTTCGCTTCATTCATCCTTAAATTTATCGTTTCATGCCTGCTTTTTCAAAAGGAAGTTGAAGCAGTCGACCAGCCTGTTGGAGTATCCCCATTCATTGTCATACCAGCCGAGAACCTTCACCAGCTTCCCCTTCCCGCCCATCACAGATGTGCTCAGGCCGTCGATTATACATGAATGGGTGTTGCCGATGATGTCGCTGGAGACGATGGGCTCATCGGTGAACTCTAGAATTCCCTTCAGCTCTCCTTGGGCTGCTCTCCTGAAGGCTTCGTTTACCTCTTGGGCGGTTGTTTCCCTTTCAACAACAGCTACAAAGTCTGTGATGGAACCGTCCGCCACAGGGACCCTCAGGGCTATTCCATCGAGCCTTCCTTTCAGCTCTGGAATGACTTCCCCGATGGCCCTCGCCGCTCCGGTTGTCGTTGGGATTATCGATAGCATCGCCGCCCTTGCCCTTCTCAGATCTTTGTGAACGAGGTCGAGAATCCTCTGGTCGTTAGTGACGGCGTGACATGTAGTCATGAATCCCTCTTTGACTGTGAAGTTCTCGTGAAGCACTTTGACCATCGGAGCCAAGCAGTTGGTGGTGCAGGAGGCCATTGAGATTATTGCGTGTTTTGCCGGGTCATAGATCCTCTCATTGACGCCGAGAACTATTGTGACATCTGGGCCTTTCGCCGGCGCAGATATCAGGACTTTCTTTGCTCCAGCAGCCAGATGTTTACTTGCCCCTTCCCTCTCCGTGAAGGCTCCAGTCGATTCCAGCACATACTCCACGCCCATGTCTCTCCACGGAAGCTCCGCGGGATCCTTCTTGTTCAAAACCTTTATCTCAGCGCCGTCCACGATTATTGATGTTTCCGTGGCTATCACCTTTCTGCTCCATATCCCGAAAACAGAGTCATACTTCAGGAGATGGGCTAGGATTTTTGGACTGGTCAAGTCGTTGATTGCCACTACTTCAAAGTTTTTCTTGAACTCTTCGTTTTCCATCGCTGCTCTGAAGAAGAGTCTGCCTATTCTCCCAAATCCATTTATCGCGAGCCTTACCATATCATCTTTTCACCCTCTAATCTCATGCGTTTTAAATGTTGTGTTTGCTGGACGATGGAACATCAGCCACCTTTAAATCTCTGATTTCTGAGATCTCCCGCCAGGAAGATCATTCACCCACAGAAACTCTTGCTGGGCATGTCACTTTTTGAAAAGCAGCCAGTTCTTCCCATCCTTCAGTTTCACAAGACAGTAATCTCCTTTGATCTTCTTTCCCAGGAGCTCGAAGACCAGAGTTTTTTCTTTCTTTTCCTTGAGGATGTACTCCCCCCTGTCCCAGATCTTCACTTCTCCGGCCCCATAGCTTCCCTCTGGAATCCTTCCCTCAAACCCCGCATATGACAGCGGATGATCTTCAACCTCTATCGCCAGCCTCTTCACGCCCCTCTCAAGTGGCAGCCCTTTTGGAACTGCCCAGCTCTTCAAAACCCCATCCATCTCCAGCCTCAAATCGTGATGAAGCCTTCTGGCGTGGTGCTCGTGGATCACAAATATTCTGCCCATCTCATCAATTCCCAATTTATCGTTCACCACAAAGCTTTTTTTGTGGAAAAGATAGTTGGGGGTGGTTTAAGTGGCCGTCCTCTCC